>JACPCS010000156.1 GCA_016184455.1 Acidobacteriota bacterium | reverse complement strand
TCGCAACTTCGGATGGTACAGGCTCTGCCCTCATTCCTTCCCGATCACCGGCCCGGCCGGAAAATACCCTTCAAATGCTCACAATGAGATCCACACCCCACCCCGGTACTGAATATAGGGCTGGCCCTCGGCGTTCGCCGTTCCCAGATAGAACATGTCCAGTTCGGATAAGAACGCCGTCAGTTCGGGCGTCACGGTGGTGTCCCAGCTTCCTCCCTGTTCCATTCGGGCGTAACTGATCCGAGAGCCTTTCCGGGTTTGGATGGCTTTCACGTTTGGAGTAAAGGCAATGTCGCTTGCACACTGACGCATGGCAGGAGTCCTCAAACTCCAGATTTCTGGTGAATGCCCGGCCGAGTTGTTACGGTAGTGGCGGTGGTCATCGCACGGATGGAATCCCGGCGTCGTCCGCAGGTCGGGGGCCGGGGGCGGGCCAACGGAACCTCCGTTCGTGTTCTTGGATGGGCACATCATTGATGCTTGCTTCCCGACGCCGCATCAGTCCCTCTTCGTCAAATTCCCAGAGTTCGTTGCCATACGCCCGAAACCACCGGCCCTCGGCATCGTGGTACTCGTACGTTCGGATTAATCCACCGAGCAAGTTGCCGTGCCGCAGGTCGAGGTCGAACAGGCTTCGACGGGCTCGGCTTTCGGAATGTCGGGTTGCGGATTGATGGAAGGAAGGCTTTGCATCGTTCTTCTCCTGCGGTGTTGGAAAACACTGAGGGACACCGAGCCGGATAACACGCCCGGCTCGATCATCCCCGGACCACGAAATACACACCGGTCTGAATACTTGAAGGGCAAGAAAGGGGCTGCCGGTTACCTGCTCAACTGCTTGCCGAGAAAGCCTCGGATCAGAGTGGCAATCTCCGCTCCGTCTTCTTCAAGGGCGAAGTGGCCGGTATCGAGCAGGTGGAACTCCAAGTTCTTCAGGTCGCGCTGGTAGGGATGTGCCCCTGCGGCGGGAAAAATCTGGTCGTTCTTGCCCCAAACGATCAATGTCGGCGGCTGGTGCTTGCGAAGGTACTCCTGCCACTGCGGATACAGCGGCGGGTTACTGCCGTAGCTGTAAAACAGGGCCAGTTGAATCTCCTGATTGCCCGGACGATCCAGGAGCGGTTGGACGTGTCCCCATGTGTCAGGACTGATCGTTTCGACGTTGCGAACGCCGTGGGTGTACTGCCAATTGGTCGCATCGAGAGTCAACAGCGAACGCAGTCCGTCACCCTTCTCCTGGCTGCGGTCTTTCCAATACGCCTTGATCGGTTTCCAGAAATCGTTGTCGATTCCTTCGTCGTAAGCGTTGCCGTTCTGCACGATCAGTGTTTGCACACGCTCCGGGTGCTTGGCAGCGAGGCGGAAACCGACCGGAGCACCGTAGTCCATCAGGTAGATCGAATACTTCTTCAGGCCGACCTTCTCGGTGAACTTCTCGACGACCTTCGCCAAGTTGTCGAAGGTGTAGTCAAACTCTTTCACGGAGGGAGCCGAACTGTTGCCGTAGCCAGGATAGTCCGGGGCGACGACGTGGTACTGGTCGGCCAACGCCGGGATCAGGTTGCGGAACATGTGAGAGGACGTCGGGAAGCCGTGCAGCAGCAGGATGGTGGGGCCATCCTTGGGACCGGCTTCTCGATAAAAGATATCCAATCCATCGATCTTGACCGTGCGGTGCAACACCTGTGCTGCTGGTGTCGGCTCGACAGCCTGAGCGATAGAGCCTAGCGCTGTGAGTGCGATGAATGCGATTGCTGTGATGCACTTTGTTAGTGAGGAAGACATGATTATTCTCCTGAATTGTTCGTTCTGATTTGGGAAATCGATGTCGGTTCGGTGTACGCCATCGAGACGCGTTCCGGGTCGCGACTGTTCCAAGCGTCCTCGGCCGCTTGGACCTTTGCGCGGGCACTCTCGGGTGTGAAGGGCGGGCGGATCGGGGTGGATGTGCTCATCGTCGTACTCCAGTGTTGCGGCGCGGGATCGGTCTGCGCCGCCGGGCTGAACTGTTGCGGCGCGGCCGGGCTGTTGTCCGGCCCACGCCGCGACTCCGGCTACTTGAGGGTCGCGATAATCTTCACGGTCTGGGCCGTGTTCCACACATCGCTGGCTATGAGACGGAAGTTCACAAAGGCCGCTTCATAGCCGTCGAAGCCGGGGAGCTTGGCGGCGGCCGTCGCATCGGTGACCACGACGACCTCAAACCCCTGCTCGAGCAGCTCGCGCATGTGCGACTCCGTGCAGAGGTTGGCCGACATGCCCGCGAGGATTACCTGGCGGACGTCCGCCTTGCGCAGCTGCAGCACGAGATCGTTCGATTCGGGTCCGAAGACCTTGTGCGGGCTGGCAACCACGGTCTTGCCGTCATCGATATATGGCTTGTAGCGGTCGAGCCAATCGGCGCCCGAGCCGGTGAAGCCTTCCTGCTTCAGCGCTCCCTTGCGGTCGAACATGCCGATCTGGTGCATCAGCACTTCGAGCGCGCCGCCGAACTTCCACTGGTGGTCGTGCGGGTAGTAGTAGTGGGGGCTGACGAACACCGGCACACCGGAGGTCTTGGCCGCCTTGAGCAGGCTCTCGATGTGCTCGACGGTGTTGTTCTCCTGCACGCTCTGCCCGACGACACCCCAGGCGACGCCGGTGGGGCTGAGGAAGTCGTTCTGCGGATCGGTGACGACCAGGGCGACGCGGCCCTTCTCCGGCGCCATGCCGGGGCGTGGGACGGGCACATCGTCGCGAGCGCCGGCGTAGTGCGGGACGGTCGGCTTCGCGCTCTGCGCGACCAGCAAAGGGGCGACGGCCAGACCGACCGCACCGGCGGTCAGCGTAGTGATGATCGAACGGAGAATGAAAGTCATTGGCGGCATCCTTTCTTTCGAGTTGGTGAGTTTGAACGTCGCGTAACTGACGATCCCCCCCGGCGTCTACACGCACTCGCAGGAGGGGACGACGTACCCGTTGCCGGGCGTGACCTCGGGGAAGTCGATCACGGTGCCGGCGACGTGGTTGACGTAGTTGCTGAAGATGTTCAGCGCCACGTGTGCGACGGTCTCGACGATCTCGCCGTCGGTCAGGGCGGCCATGCGCGCCCGCTCGAGCCCACCGGCGCCGAGCTCCCCGCGCTGCACGACAATGCTTCGCGCGAGCTTGAGGATGGCGTCGGTCCGCTCGTCGGCCGCGTTGGCGTGGCGGGCGTCCACGATGTCCTGCGCAGTCAGGCCCACCCTGCGCCCGACGAAGGTGTGCGCACTCAGGCAGTATCCGCACTGGTTGCTCTCGGCGACCGCCAGCGCGATCTGCTCGCGCAGCTTCGCGTTGAAGCCGCCATCGGCGAGGGCCGCGCTGAAACTCAGGTAGCCGGCGAGCGCGGTCGGGGCGTTACCCAGCACCCGGAACAGGTTGGGGACGATGCCGAGCCTGGCCTGCACGCCGTCGAAGAGCGTCTTGGCCGGGCCGGTCGTGGTGAAGGGGTCGAGATGTGCGATGCGGTTCATCGTTTCTCCTTTGTGAGTTGGCCGTTCACCGCGTCTTGCGGCGATGCCGTGCGATGTGGCAGGCGACGTACCAGATCGACGTCTCGTATTAACTGACTGATAGAAAACCAGTTATCTTTCTTTAGCCGGATCACCGCGGGCTACGAATTGTCGTGAATAACTATTTTTCGTTGTGGCCGGACACGAAAGCTCGTAGCGTACGGGCGATGAATCCCGCCAAGCTCCCGCAAGTCATGGTCGCCACTGCGCGGCAACGCGGGCTGAACGACGTGTTGAGAACCATGATCGATGGCATCGCACAGTGCGCAAACGTCGTTTTGGCGCGCATCTGGCTCATGACGAGGAGCGACCTCTGCAGTCTCTGCAGGGTGCGCGACGAATCACCCGACCACACCGCCTGGCTGCACCTGGTCGCAAGCGCCGGCACGTCGCGCGATCCGCAGGCGGACTACGGCCGTCTCGACGGCGCCTTCCACCGCTTTTCGCTTGGCGAACGCAAGATCGGACACGTGGCGAAGACCGGCGAGCCGCTCCTGCTGGCGGGGCTCCGCGGCGACGAGGAGTGGCTTGCCGACCGCGCGTGGGTGGAGCGCGAGGGCATCAGGACGGTGGCGGCACAGCCGCTCGTTTTTCATGGCGAAACGCTCGGGGTGCTGGCGCTCTTCGATCGGGGCGTGCTCGACGCCGAGGCGCTCGAGTGGCTGCGCGTGTTCGCTGACTACGCGGCAGTCAGCATCGCGAATGCGCGCGCGTTTGAGGAGATCGACGTGCTTCGCGCCCGACTCGAGGAAGAGAACATCTACCTGCGCGAGGAGGTCACGGCCGCGCTCGGAATGGGCGATTTCGTCGGCGAGAGCGCGGGCCTACAAAAGGTCTTGCGCCAGGTGGAGCTCGTCGCCCCGACTGACGCGTCGGTTCTCGTCACGGGCGAGAGCGGGACGGGCAAGGAGCTCGTCGCGCGCGCCATCCATGACCGCAGCGCGCGCAAGGGACGCGCCCTCATCAAGGTGAACTGCAGCGCCGTGCCCGACACGCTGTTTGAGAGTGAATTCTTCGGCCACGTGAAGGGCGCCTTCACCGGTGCGCTGCACGACCGGCCCGGCCGCTTCGAGCTGGCCGATCGCGGCACGCTCTTCCTCGACGAGATCGGCGAGGTGCCCCTCGGCATGCAGACCAAACTGCTGCGGGTGTTGCAGGAACAGGAGTTCGAGCGCGTTGGCGACACGCGAACGCGCAAGGTGGACGTCCGCATCATCGCTGCGACCAATTGCGACTTGAAGGACGAGGTCGAGGCGGGTCGGTTCCGGCAGGATCTGTTCTATCGCCTCAGCGTGTTTCCGGTAGACATTCCGCCGCTTCGTGAACGCCGTGCGGACATTCCACGCCTCGTGTTGCACTTCGTGGCGCAGAGTGCCCGACGCCTGAATCGCCCGATTCCGCGCGTGTCGGAGGCAGCGCTGAACCGGCTCGCCGCCTACGACTGGCCCGGCAACGTACGCGAGCTCCAGAACGTCGTCGAGCGCGCAGTCATCGTCTGGCAGGGCGGGCCACTCCAGTTCCCGCTCGAGCCGTCGGATCGACGCGACGCTCAGTCGAAGCCGGCCGACACTCAATCCCCACCGCGGCTGCTCACGCGCGAGGACCTAAGGCGCCTGGAACGCGAGAGCATCGAGCGCGCGCTGCGGCAGACCAACGGCAGGGTCTCGGGGCGGGACGGCGCCGCGGAGCTGTTGGGGATGAAGCCGACGACGCTCGCGTCGCGCATCGCGGCGCTTGGGCTGAAGGGGAACGCGACCGGGTGATACGCTGCTGCTGGCACGCGGGCGCGCTCTGCCTCTCCCCGTTTGAGCGCCTCGACAATGGGCATCTGCAGCAGGCTTGGGGTCACCACGGCGCCCAGAAGTCGACGAGCACGGGGACCGGACTGTCGAGAACATCGCGATCGAACGTTGATTCGATGGTGGTTTGTCTCTCCACGGAGCAAGTCTTGCCAGCGTCGAGTTTGGCGTCGAAGGTACGCGAGGTGTTGGACTTCTCTGAGTCATGACCGCTTACTAATGGGGTGGGACAGCGACCGGAGCGGCTCCAGGGCGGCGACACCGTGGATGGGTGCCGATCGTGCTGGGGGCGGTTGACGACCCCGGCTCACCTTCGCGGCGGATCGCGTCGTTGAGGGCCCTTCGCGCGATCCTCGTGATCACAATGGTCGCCACGACTGTGGCCGCCAGACCGGCCCAGTACAGGCTGTTTTGTGCGAACCCGCGGGACACGCGATTGCCGCCGAGGGCGCTGACCGTGGTGACGAGCGATCCGAGGTACACATACAGAAATGTGCCGGGCAGCATGCCGACAAACGAGCCGAGCACGAAATCACGCAGCCGAACGCGCGTCAGCCCGAGCGCGTAGTTGAGCACGCTGAACGGCACGATCGGCGAGAGCCGCAACAACAGAACGATCTGCAGCCCGTGCCGGCCGATGGCTGCATCGATGGCGGCAAACCGCACGTCACGTTCCATCCGCCTGGCGACCCAGTCGCGCGCGAAGGTGCGGCCCACCAGGAATGCGAGCGTGGCAGCGGTGACGCTCACGGGTGAGACGAGCATCGTGCCGAGAATCGGCCCGTAGGCCAGGCCCGCGCCGGCGGTGATCAGCGAGGCAGGCAGCACGAGCAGCGTCACCGTCACGTACGCGACGGCGTACAGCGCCACGCCGGCGGCGCCTGCCCGGTGAAGCCACTCGACAGGCTGCTCGGCCCATGCGCCGGCCGGCAGCGCCAGGACGGCCTCGAGGAGCAACGCGCCCGCCCCGACCCCAAGCCCGTATTTGAGTGCTCGCTTCATATGCTATGCGACACGATGGAGACGTCGCGAAGTGCTGGTACCGCTCGATCGGCGGATCAGTCGGCAGCCGCCGCGTGAAGCGCCGCCCGGAGCGTGGCCGCGGCCTGCACGCCGACGAACCGGTCGCGCACCTGACCGTTGGAAATCACCAACAGGGTGGGGATCGAGGAGACGCCAAACTGCGCCGCCAGCTCCGGCTGCTCGTCGACGTTCACCTTGATGATCCGGGCTCGCCCGGCCTCACCCCGACTGATCTCGGCGAGAATCGGCACTTGCATGCGGCAGGGCATGCACCACGGCGCCCAGAAGTCCAGGAGCACCGGAACCGGACTGTGCAGGATGTCGTGTTCGAATGATCCTTCGACCTTTGGCGTGCTCATGTCCCGGAGTCTCGCCAGGGCGGGATGTATTACACGCACCAGGCTTGCCCATCTCTTCAGCATCTATGTCCTCCCGGCCCTGCGGCGCGCTGGCTTTCACGCGCGGGCCTACCTCCGCAGTCGAAACAGCATGTCGAAGAGCGCGCGCACGCGCGGGGTGACGCGCGTGCGGTTCCACGCGTCGCCCAGTTTCTTCCACGCCTCGCTCTGGGTCGGATAGGCGTGAATCGTGCGCGACAGCGTGCCGAGCGTGACGCCCGCGGTCATGGCGACCGCCATCTCGCCGATCAGCTCGCCGGCATCAGTGGCCACGAGCGTCGCGCCCAGCACGCGCCCGCTCCTCCGTTCGGTGTGCACGCGCGCGAAGCCTTCGGTGTCATCGTCGAGCACCGCGCGGTCGACCTCGGCCAGCGGGAGCGTCAGCGTGAGCACGTCCAGGCCGCGCTGTCTCGCTTCGTCTCCGTACATGCCCACATGTGCCACCTCGGGCGCCGTGTACGTGCACCAGGGCATGACGAGCCGGCTGACCTTTTTCCTCCCGAAGAACAGGGCGTTCTGCAGGGCAAGTCGGGCCATGGCATCAGCGGCGTGCGTGAGCTTGAACCGCGGGCAGATGTCGCCCGCCGCAAAGACCCGCCGGTTGGTCGTGCGGAGATGCTCGTCCACGGTGATGCCCGCGTTGTCGGCGGCAATGCCGGCCGCCGCGAGATCGAGGCCCTCGACGTTGGGGCTGCGGCCGACGGCCACAAGGATGTCGTCGCCCACCGCCTCTTCCTCCCGGCCGTTGCGTTCGTAGACCACCACCGTGTGCGACGATTCCGGCCGCCGCTCGACTCGCACGATCCGTGCGCCGAGAGCGAGCTGTATTCCATCGCGCACGAGCGCCTGATGCAGCACGGCGGACGCATCAGGATCCTCGCGGGGCAGCACCCGCGGATCGAGGCTCACGATGACGACGTCGCTGCCGAACCGCCTGAACGCCTGGCCCAGCTCGCAGCCGATCGGTCCGGCGCCGATCACGATCAACCGGCGCGGACGCTCCGTGAGCGAGAAGACGGTCTCATTGGTCAGGTAGCCAGCGTCCCGGAGACCAGGAATCGGCGGCACCGCATGGCGCGCACCGGTCGCGACGATCGCGCGCGAGAAGCGCAGTTGCCGGCCGCCGGCGTCGATGACATCGGTTCCGGCAAAGCGGGCCTCGCCGAGGAACACGTCGATGCCGAGACCAGCCAGGCGGGCGGCCGAATCGTGGTGCGACAGCGCCGCGCGAAGCCGCCGCATGCGCGCCATCACGGCGGCAAAGTCGACGCGGCCATCGCCGCACGCCTCGACGCCGAAGCGGCTCGCGCTGCGAACGCCGGCCGCGGCACGCGCCGCGCGGAGGAGGGCTTTCGACGGTACACAGCCGTAATTCAGGCAGTCCCCGCCCATCAGGTGCCGCTCGACGATGGCGACCTTGGCGCCCAGGGACGCCGCACCGACGGCCGACACCAGGCCTGCGGTGCCGGCGCCGATGACGACTAGGTTGTAGCGCCTGGCGGGCCTGGGACTGACCCAGTCCGAGGGACGCACGTGGCTCACCAGCACGCGATTGTGCTCGTCGTCCGGCATGACACGTGAGTACGGGAGCGCGGCGAGAGTCATAGAGCCTCAGGACAGCAGCAACCGGGCCAGCACGTACGCGCCAGCACCGAGGAGCGCGGACGCCGGCAGCGTCACGACCCACGCCAGCCCGATCTCACGCAGGGTTTTCCAGTTGAGCGACCGGCGCTCGGCGCCGACGCCGACGATCCCCCCGGACGACACATGGGTCGTGGACATCGGGAGCCCGTACACGGCGCCGGCTGTCACCAGCGTGGCCGTGACGAGATTGGCTGTCAGCCCCTCACGGTGATCCATCGGCGTCACGTCCTCGGCGAGAACCTGGGTCACGCGTCGGCCGGCCATGAGGCTTCCCGCCACCATGCCAACCGTGACAAGCGCGAAGAGCCAGGGTGTCTTGACACCAGTGGACCCAGATGTCAGAGCCGAGGCCGACAGCGCCAGTGCCACGATTTTGGGCGCGTCGTTCACACCGCGCGCGAAGCTGACGGCGCCGCTCGAGAGCCAGTGCAGGTGGTCGGCTGTGATCCGCAGGGCCGCCGGCTGCGCGTTCCGGCACTCGTTGACGTCACCGGCAGTCAGGGACAATTCGGCGATCACTGGTGACGCGATGAGCGCGGTCGATGCCGGAGCCGTCCACGCCAGTTGCGCGGCTGGTTTCGTCGTGAGGCAGATACAGTCGGCGGCTGCTCGACTGGGGCCGAGACCGAATGTCAATCCCCGCGACAGCAGCCGTGTGAAGACCAACGCTGCGAGCGGGCTCGCGAGGAGTGGGACGGCCACCCCGCTGCCGAGCGCGGACCAGGCGATCGCCGAGACGCCGTACGCCGCCGCGCCCACCCCGACCACCGATCCGACGAGCGCATGCGTCGTCGACACGGGCAGGCGGCGCCGAGTGGCAATGAACACCCAGACGCCCGCCCCCGCCAGCGAGGCGGTCGCGGCCGCGAACGACGGGCTCGCATCGGCCCCCAGCAAGCCTGTTCCGAACGTCGCCAGCATCGCGCCGGCGACAACGAAGGCCACGCCACCGCCGAGCCCGGCCCACAGCGTGCCCCAGAGGATGGCGCGCCGATAGTTGGCGACGCCGCTGCCGACGAGCGTCGCGATACCCTTTGACACATCATTGGCGCCGTTGGCGTACGCCAGCAGTGCAGCTATCAGGAGGATGACGACGCCGTCGATCACGCCAGCACTCCCGAGCAGCTCGACCCCGCGCCGGCGGTGCAGCCGAAGCAGTGACTGCCGCTGGCGATGCGCTGATGTTCCAGGCCGGCAAACGAGTCGATGTCCCAGATGGTGCGCGCGCCGGTCACCCGGGCCGCGCCGAGTGGAATGTCCAGCGCCTGGTTGAAGTCGCAGTCGTAGAGCCGCCCGTCCCACCCGACGCTGACGATCGAGCGGCACATCAACGCCGGCACAGTAGCGGGATTGAAGTGATTGACGAGCAGGCCCATGTACGCGTCGTGCTGCTGTGTGCGCACGAGCGTCGCCGCGAAACGTCTGATCGGCATGTTCGTCAACGTCAGAAGCCGGCGGAACTCGATGCCGAAGAGCCGGCGCAGTTCTTCGCGATACTGGTCCTCGAGTCTCGCCTGCGGCGGCGGCAGCGACGCCCCCAGCGGGTTGTAGACGAGATCGAGCCGCAGCAGCGAGCCGGGCTGGCCGTACCCGAGGGCGTTCAGCCGCTTCAGCGCCTCGATGCTCCCGTCAAAGACGCCGCGGCCGCGCTGCGTGTCGACGTTCTGCTTCTGATAGCACGGCAGACTCGCGACAATGTCGACGCCTTCAGCCGCGAGGAACTCCGGCAGATCGCCGTAGCCTTCCTCGAAGAAGATCGTGAGGTTACAGCGGTCGATCACCTGCCGCCGTCGCCGGCGCGCTTCCATCACGAGAAATCGGAAGCTCGGATTCATCTCCGGCGCACCGCCGGTCAGATCCACCACTTCGATGCCGGGGTTCAGGTCAAGGAGCTGCACGAGGCGCTCGGCAACGCCGGACGGCATGATCTCCGTGCGCGTCGGACCGGCTTCGACGTGGCAGTGGTGACACGCGAGATTGCACAACCGGCCGACGTTGACCTGCAGCGTCGTCACGCGCTGGCGTGCCAGCGGCCAGAGGCCGTGGCGCTCGAGCGTGGCCGCAAACGTCTGCGGCGCGGCGACCGGCCGCACCTCGCCCGGTTCGACCTCGCGCACCTGAATCGTCGTGGCCATCAGCAGCAGACTCCGTCCGCGGAGCAGGCGGCCCCCGCCGGCGCTGTCGTCGCGTTGTCATCTGCGCCTTTGGTGTCGCGCGGATGGCGGGACACGGCGCCTTTCGCGCAGGGGAACGGCCGCGCTTCGCCGGCCGCCACCGGAACGCGCGGTTCCACCAGATCGACGTGGGATCGGTACGGCTCGCGCGCGAAGATCCGAAACGTCTTCTCGCACACCGCCGTTCGCACGCCGCGCCGCAGCACGTGCCCATCGTCGTCAGTGACCTCACGAAACGGTCCGCGGTAGATCACGGCCTGCGTGTGGTCGACACACGGGCCCTCTTTCCCCTTGTAGGCGACGGACGTGACGCTCCGGAATTCGACCCCTTCGACCGTGCGCCACGGCCCCTCGCTGCGGCGTGCCAACGTAACGCCGTAAAATCCGGCCTCTTCGAACGCGTGAAGAAACCGATCCTCGCGGAGCGCCCCGGAAATGCATCCGCTCCAGAGCTCAGGGTCGCGCTGCAGGTGCCCGGGCACGTCCTCGTCCGAGACGATGTCGGAGATGACGGCTCGGCCGCCACGGCGGAGGACGCGGAAAATCTCGGCGAAGAGTCGCGGCTTGTCGTCGGAGCGCACGAGGTTGAGCACGCAATTGGAGACGACGACGTCGATGGAATCGCTGGCAACGAGCGGCTCCGCGGCCCGGAGGCGGGCGGTCTCGGCGTCCAGTCGCGCGACGTCGGCTGCCGAGCGGACCGGGTGCGCCGCGAGGTAGGCGTCCACCCGCTCGAGGTCCAGTGCGAGATCCTGGATCCGGCCCTTGCGAAAGCTCACGTTGGCGTACCCGATGTTCCGGGCCACGGCTGGAGCGCTGCGCCTGGCAAGGTCGAGCATCTCGCCGTTCATGTCCACGCCAATGACACGGCCGTGCGGTCCGACAATCTGGCTCGCGATGAAGCACATCTTGCCCGCGCCCGAGCCCAGATCGAGGACGGTCTCGCCCGGCCGCAGGTGCTCGCTCGGGTTGCCGCACCCGTAGTCGCGGGCGATCACCTCCTCCGGAATCGCCTCGAGAAACCCTGCGGCGTACGACGTCGGGCAGCACAGCTCGGCTTCGCGCGCACCGGCGGCTCCGGAGTAGCGGGTTCGCACGGCGGCCTCGACATCGATCAGATCGTTCGGCATCACGTTCACCTTCCTGCTCGGGACGAGCCGTAGCCAATGTCTTGCGAGGGGGGCGCACGTTACAGCAGAGGCCGGGCCGGCGCTGCGAGCCGAACGCGTCGCGGGATACTCGGCGCCCGTAACGCCATGAGCGCGTCGGATGACTGAGCAGCAGCGGAGGTGTCCATGCCACGGATTCAGGCCATCGCGGCTACCACGGCCCTTCCCCGAGTCTCCCGACGGACACGCTCAGTGCCGGCCCGCGCCCGCGCACCGACTAGTGGAACCACCACGGCGGAGCCTGCGTCCCCTCGCAATATCTTGGGACTACTCCCAACGCGTGGGGATTTTCGTTGTCCCCAGGAGCGACCGAGATGCGGACGGCACCACGGGGAAGTCACGCATCTGCCGCGGCTTCGGCCTGCCGCACGGTCGTTCCGCTCGCTCGGCACGCCCCTCGAGAAGTGCGAAGGCGAGAAAAGGGATATCCCAATGCAGGACGCGAATTGCAACGCCGTCGAGCGAAATCAACATCGTCTCCATAGGCCGCCGAATATTCCCCGCGAGGTCACTGCGGGACAGATGTGGTCCAGCGCGCGCCGGCGGCCACCGAGCGCGCCCGCCTGTGTGTCCGCCGACGATCGCGAGCTGGTCGAGCGGCTCCTGGCTGGCGAGGAGGCCCCGTTTATCGGCTTGGTGAGTCGGTATCACGGCTCGCTCCTGCGTCTGGCTCGTGCCTTCGTGGGCAGCCACAACGCCGCCGAGGACGTCGTACAGGAGACGTGGCTCGCGGTGCTGAACGGGCTCGACTCGTTCGAGGACCGCGGTACGCTGAAGGGCTGGATCTTCCGTATCCTCGTCAACCGCGCGAATACGCGGGGGCAGCGTGACGAGCGCTGGGCACCGCTGTCGGATGACGCCGAAGATCTGGAGGACGAAGCGGCGGTCGATGGCCGCCGATTCTCCGCTGGCGGATGGTGGGCCCAGCCGCCCGAGCGGTGGGTCGAGAAGGAACCGGAGGAGCTGCTGCTCAGGCGCGAAGCGCAGCACGTGCTCGAGTGCCCGCTCACGGAGTTGCCTCCGGCTCAGCGGGCCGTCGTGATCATGCGCGACATCGAAGGGTTACCCGCCAAGGAGGTCTGCAGCGCGCTCCAGGTCAGCGACGTTCACCAGCGAGTGCTGCTGCACCGCGGGCGGTCAAAGCTGCGAGCGGACATCGAGAAGGCCCTCGCGTCGACCTCCCGCCTACGGCCCTGAAACTTCGAACAGAGGATTCGATGGGGATCGGCCTCGGCGCTCTCCTGTGACTGAATGTGCGCGTCCGGTGGCGAGAGTGGCAGACTGCCGCGGCGGATGGCGTGTTCTTGCGGCAAATGCGGGCCCTCTGGGCGGCGGAGGTCATTCGTCCACACCGCGCTCGCCCCTTGCGCCTGGTGCGTTCGACGCTGCACAGGGTGTTGCCGATCGCCAGAAGGTTACAGACGCCGTCCCACGCCCAATCCTTCGAGACGTTCCGACACAGGTCGCGGCGCCAGTCTGAGCCATGAGCATGTGCAGAACGTCAGCCGCTGAGATCGGCGAACGGTGATACGGGGCCACGCCGCGCGGTGAGTGCCCGCTCGCGCTGTCGGCCGGTTTCGCGAATCTCCTCGCAGGCCTTGCACCGCACGGCGAAGGGGAGGGCCCGCAGCCGCCGCTCGGCAATCTCCTCGCCGCACTCATAGCAGCAGCCGTACGTCCCGTTCTCCAGTCGCTCGAGCGCTTCGTCGATCTTCCGAAGCGTCTCCCCCTTCATCTGCAGCAAGGCAAATTCGAGGTCATCCTGGATCTCGGACTCGGAGCTCTCCGCCTCGTCACGGACGCCCTGCGGTGCCCGGCTCCCCTCCGCGCGGACATCACGAATCTTGTCCTGCATCGCATTGACGATCTCGCGACGGCGCTCCTCGAGAATCTCGCGGAGCTCGGCGTATCGATGATCGTTCATCCGCGTATGCGTCGTGCGTGTGTTCCGGTGCTTCCCCTGGGTTGGCATGACGAAGGCTCCTTGCGTCGCGAACCGACTGATTCTCTGTCTCAACGGTCCGCAGAATGTTACGCACCCCTCTCCGCGTCCAGGCCTTCCACGTCGCGGAAAATCCCTTCCCACAGCGCCGTAACATCCGGAGCGTTCAAGCGACTGATGTGTGGACGGCCCCACGGGAGGAGATCCTTCGCCGGGCGTTCGCCGACCGGATTTCAGGAGGCACCGATGACGCGTGACGCTCTCAGTCATTCGAGGCCGGTGAGTGTTGGGTTCAGGCTCCGTGTGCGCGTACGCACCGCCATCACACGCCTGGTCGAGATGGTCCGGAGGGTGGAATCGAGCATGACGGCTGTGCTCGACTGCCGCAGGTGTCGCGATTCCGATCCGCCGGGGCCCGGCGGCTGTTGCTGACACGATGCACTTTCCACGCACATCTCCTCAGCGGATGGAGGCGTCCCGGCATCTCACGCTTGGGCTGGAGGACGGCCGTCCCGCCGACCCCCGTTTCATGTTCGAAACGCCGCAGGCGCGGCTCCACGGGGCTCTCGGGGCGTCGCTAGTCGGCCACGCCGCGCTCGTCCTGTTCTGGGCGGTGCTCCTCTGGATCGTCCCCGATGCGGTCCGCGAGGCGGTGCTTCCTGATCAGCTGCCGCGGCAGATCGTGTGGCTCGCCGATCCTGGGCCGGGCGGCGGCGGCGGCGGCGGCAATGAGCGGCCCGAGCCGCCAAAGCCGGCGGAATTGCCGGGCCCGGAACAGATCTCGGTGCCGCCGCCCCCGGCGGAGCCGACTCCGCAGCCGGCGCCCGAAGAAGTGCCGCTCGAGCAGTTGACGATTCCCGCGCAGACGCTTGCGGCGGCAGCTGAAGCGACAATCGGGGTGCTCGTTTCGGGCGATGTGTCATCGCTGTCGACCGGCTCCGGCAGCGGGACAGGGGCCGGATCCGGCCAGGGATCCGGACTCGGTCAGGGAAGCGGCGGCGGCACCGGCGGTGGCGTCTACCGGCCGGGCAGCGGCGTCATCAATCCGCGTGTCATCCGCGAAGTCAAGCCCCAGTACACCGCCGACGCCATGCGCGCCAAAGTGCAGGGCACGGTTCTGATCGAATGCGTCGTCCTTCCCGACGGCAGCGTCGGCCGCATCGACGTGGTCAAGTCGCTCGACCCGACCCTTGGGCTCGACGCCGAGGCCGTCAAAGCGGCCAGGCAATGGCGCTTCGTGCCGGGCACGCGCTTTGGCGAACCGGTCGCTGTCATCGTCACGATCGAGCTCACCTTCACGCTTCGCTAGAGGCCTTGAGGTGATTCATGGCCGATGTCCGATCCGCCTTCGAGCGGACGCTGGTCGTCTTGGCCTCTTGCTCGCCTGCGCCGCGCTCGGCTTCCCGCTCGCCGCGGCCCAGTCGTCGCTCGAACCGGAGCAGGAGGGCAAGCGCATACGCGCGTTGCGCGTCCAGGAGCCGATCCGTGTGGACGGATCGCTGAGCGAGCCCGCCTGGTACCAGGTGCCACCGGCCAGCGACTTCCTGCAGCGCGAACCGGTGGAGGGTGGGGCGCCGACGGAGACGACCGAGGTCCGCGTGCTCTACGACGACACGTACCTCTATCTCGGCTTCCGGCTCCTCGATTCCGACCCTGACGAAATCCTCGCCACGGACCGGCGGCGCGACTCGCAGATGCAAGGCGACGATACGATCGCCGTCATCCTCGGTTGGCACCAAGCTGGACATCCTGCTTCGCAACGAGGGCGACGTCAACCGCGAGTGGGACGAGGTGTGGGACGCGGCGGCCCGGATCACCGCGGAGGGGTGGGAGGCTGAAATGGCCATTCCCTGAGCGATAACTTCGAGCGGCTCGAGACGCCCTTCCAGATCGATCCGAGGGTCGCCATTCCCACGGGAGATTACGACTTCCGAGAGGCGAGCTTCGGCGTCACGTTCTTCGACGGCCGGGCGGTGGCAGGCAGCATCAGTGCGGGTCTGGGCGAGTTCTTCAACGGCACCCGCCAGAACCTCACGCTCGCGCCGACGGTGCGGGTGGGCCGGGCCGTCCAAACCTCGGTGTCCTACAGTTACAACCGGATCAACCTCCCCCAAGACAGCTTCGCGACCCATCTCGTCAACAGCGGATTCAGCTATTCGTTCAACAACCGCTGGCTGACCAGCACCCTCGTGCAGTACTCGGACACCTCCGGTCTGTTGACGGTCTTTGCCCAGCTCGACTTCATCTACCCAGGGAGCTCGCCAGAAAATGTGCCGCCGCCGGATCGCTCAGCGCGCCCTGTTCGACGATGGCGCGGATCATCTGATCGGTGAAGCGGGCCGCGATGCTCGCGGCCCAGAAAGCGTCCGCAGCGTCCATCCGTTCGAACGCGGGGTGAGGGTACTCGGTCTTCCACTTCCAAGGCTCGAAGAAGTCGGCCTCGAAGTTGCCGACCGACGGATACGGGGGGTACTTCACACCCATCCAGCCGCGCGTCCACAGGCCGAAGCCGGCGATCCCCTTCAGAACCTTGTCACCCTCAATCAGATACTCATAGCCGCCCCGCGTTCAACGACCGGGCGTCGTCGTGATTGAGCCACGCAGCGAAGACGCGCAGGCCGCGCAGCTCGCGGCGTCGCTCGTGCGGGTAGATGTCGTTCGGGTCGTCGGACCGCGTCCCCCAGTAGCGGAACGAGGCCGCGGCCGCGGAGATCCCGGAGCACGATATTCACCGTCTCGCGGGTGAGGCCTGCCAGCGCCGCGAGCTCCAACTGACTCAGTCGAAGCGGGATGAGGACGCCGTCGGCATCCATCACGGAGCGCTCGGCGGCCAGGGTCAGCAGTGTGTGCGCGACGCGCGCGTGAGGAGTTCTGCACAGGAGGTGCGCGACACGCGCGCGAAAATATCGAATTCGCAGCTCCATCAGCGGAGGAACCCGAGCAGCAACTGTCGATCCAGTGCATACACGAGCACGTCCTCGTGGGCGAACGCGCTGTGATCGCGCGGGGCCGCGTCGAAGAGGACCGTTTCGCCGATCAGGGCCCCGCGATGCGCCAATCCCAGCACCATCTCACGACCCTCCGGACCGATCGTCGCGATCTTCATTACGCCCGCCTTGACCAGGAACGCGTGATCGGCGGGATCGCCGCGCGTGTAGATCGGATGGGGTCGCGTCACGTCCAGCAGGCGAGACGTGCTCGCGACTGCACGCATGTGTCGCTCGTTCAAACCGGCGAACAGCTCGAACAGGTCGCCGTCGAGTGCCGCGCCATCCGTCACCCGCCGCGCGCCGGCCTGCTCGCGCTCTGGCGCTGGCATCGGAGCGCGTCCGCGTCCGCCGTGGGCACGAAGGCGCCTGCTGACAGCGCCGTCAAGCACAGCGCGCCGACAACGATGACCCGCCACCTCGGGCTCACGCCTGACTCCATTCATTCGAGCCGCAGTTCTCGAAACACCTGCGACCGTTGCTCCCATGCACACAAGGTGCATGCCAGGCGGAGTCGGCCAGGGTACGCGCGCGGCGAGCCGGCGATTCTTTCAAGCTTTTCGGAGACTCCCAACATTGTGGAATGCCGTCGGGCGCTGCCCGGCACCGTCCCCTCACGACATCTTGGGATCGTCCCAACGCGACGACAGCGTCGCAACCTCAGACACGCGCGCCGCATCCTCGGACGGGACGCGCAAGTCGCGGACACCGGCCCGTTTGGCGCGGGACGCCTCTCGCACGAGCGCGCGGCACGACCCTTGAGGAAGGCGCGGTGAAAAGACGACGGCACGATGCGACAGGCGATGCGGGCGGCCCCGGACGTCACAGCGACAGGAGACGCGACACATCAGGCCCGCTGGTGGGTGGGGGAGCGACACGCCGCCCGGCATCTCACTTCGCCGGGACAGCCCGCGTCCCGGGCCGAGTGGCGCTCGACACGAAGCGGATGTCCCCGTAGTACGCGGACGCGCGGCTCCGCGTGTTGTCGGTATCGGTCATGAGGGCGATGGCCACGATCGGTCCGGGCGCCCCACCGAACGCCGCCTCGAAATCGTCGAGCACGTTGCGCTGCTCGACCACCCAGGCGCCGGCCCTGTCATTGCCGGATTCGACGACGATCATCGCCACACGGTCCGTATACGGGCTGCGAGCCGTCTGACCGGTGTCGACATTGCCCGCCCACACATAATTGAGCGCATCGCCAGAAAACCCTCCGCTGAACCTCATGAGGATGGTCCGTGCGAAGGAGAGCGGGCCGCCGGGGCTTTCGAAGAGGACGAAAAGGCGTCCGGCGAAATCATCGTGCGCTTTGTCCTGCCAGGCCGCGCCGGCAAGCACGCCCGTGATCTTCCAGGACCATTCCAGAGAGGGAAACGCCCGCGGGTCGATCGTCACCTTCTTCATCAGCGCGGAGGCTGATCGGTCGGCGTCGGCCTGTACGACCGTTCGCCCGTCAACGCTCACCAACTCATAACGCGTATGGCGTCGAGCTTTTGGCAGCGTGAGTGGCCGCCAGCCGTCCGGCAGGCCGTGCGGAGCCGCGTCTGAGAACCGTGCGACCCACAGCTCGCCCGGGTCCCGGCGGCCGCCGGCGATGGCGCTGGCCGCTCCGAGAAGGAGCACGAGGCAGGCCGCTCGCCACACGGGGCCGCCATCATCGGTCCCGCCCGGCATCATTGAGCCCCCAGTCGTACGCCAGGAAGTCGACTCGCCAGTCCCGGCGCGCTGCGAGGATCTGCTGCCTGTCTGGCGCGAGATACGGCCTGATGAAATCCAGCACAGAGGCACGTCCGCCGCTGCCGCGCGGACCGGCCGCGAAATCGGACTCGAACCAGTCGAAGTACTTCGACAGCTCGATCCTCCCGGTGTCCGGATGGATGCGCACATGACGCGGGTCGTTGAGGAACTCGACGGCGGCTTGCTGCAACGTCTGATCGAGCGTCTCGGCCGTCAGCGCGTGCCGGCGCAGGGGGGCACAACTCCTGGACGCGCAGTTCAAGACGAAGTGAATGCGCGGCTCGCGAAAGCGCGGGCGAATGATCCCGTGCTCGATATCGTCGTAGCTGAGCGATTTGCCGCCGACGATCTGTGTCTTGCCGAACACACTACTGAAAAGACTTCCCAGATCTCTGATGCTCGCGATCGGGTAGTGGTCGACGACACGCTTGACGATCAACGCGTTGTAGGCGTTGATCCAGTAGGCGAGCCGGTGGGCATCGGTCGGGAACATCGCCGGCGCGTTGTCGGGACTGTGCGCCTCCAGCGTCGCGACATACCGCTCCAAATCGCCGGGCTGTTGTTTGAGCGCCCGGTAGTCGACGAGACCCGCCGGCGTGACATGTTGCTGAAGGACGCGGTCCCAGGCCTCGTGCCGAAACAGGTCCTGCGGCTCCGCACGGGAGGCCGCCAGCGCACAGACGAGCACCAACAGCCATACAGGCGTGCGCATCGGACTTCTCCGGCTAGAACGTCTGCAGGATGCCAATCGAGAAGACGAGCCCATCGTCAGGCACGACCCGCCCTCTCGGCGCTCCCAGTCGATGGCCGACGTCGACCGTGAAGTCGCTCGGGCGGATGCCGAGGAAGTCGTAGTGGAACCGCAGCCCGTATCGGATGCCATAGATGCCCTGATTGACGCGGAACAGATCCTCGAAGTCGTTCGCAACCCAGCCGGACTCGAACGCCAGCACGCCCTGAAGCCGCCGAATCCGCATGTTCATGGGCATGGCCATGTTGAGGTTCGACATGAGGTCGTGACGCCATTCGAGGGCGACCCCGGCCGCACTCGTGCCGAGGTGGTTGCCTGCCGCCGCGATCCCGCTGACCCCCACCCCCGACAAATCGAAGAGCTTTTGTGCGGGGATCTCATCCTCCGATCGAAACCCGTCGGAGTGGGCCAGGGTGACGAGCCCGGCGAGCTTGTGCTTGGGGTGCAGGGCCACGGCTTTGGAGGCGCTGAGCGTCGCCTGGAAGAAGTTGAAATCGCTCCCGATCTCCTCGCGATAGACGGAGACCGCCGCCTCGACCGCCTCGAAGTTCATGGGATCTTCCTCGAACATCTTGTTCTGGAACGTGTAGCGGAACTTGAGGGCCGACGACTGCCCGCTGCCGTCGCGTGCGCCGCTCTTCTCGTTCGCGAAGCCGCCGCGGAGATCGGTGAAGAGATACGACATCGACAGCTCCTGCTTTCGATTCCATACCAGGCCGTCGACGATGCCGCCAAAGTTGAACAGCATGCCGGCTTCGACGCCGACCTCCGCCGGCGCGAAAAAGGGCAGTGCGAACATCCATCTGCCCTGGTCGCGGACCTTGTGCATCCGGATGCGCATGCCGGCGCCAAGCCCGCCGGACCCGACATCGACGTCGCCGCGATCCATGACCATCTCCCAGCGATGCGGCGCGAGATCGTTGTAGTCGTCGGTCTGTGCCGTCTGCCGGCGCGGGTCGATCTCGATCTGCGTGACTTTCTCTGCCGTCTCCACCTCGAATGACTGGGCCGAGCCCCTGCCGTCCCAGGTGAGGAGCTTGGACGGTGCGCCGTCGGTCTGGACGCGTACCTCCACCGGGTCCACGAGGTCCCGGTTCGTGACCTTTTCCACCGTGAACGCCGTCTTGTAGCCCGCTCCGGCGGCGTTCCGCTTCACGCCTGCCAGGCGGTAGTCGAGGTCGGGAGGATAGCCCTGCTTCCACTGCGCGAAGAACCACGTCATATCCTGGCCGGCCACCTGGGCGACGAGCGGTTCGAAGCGCCGGTCCTGGTGCAGATAGCTCTTCACCGCTCGCGCGGTGGGCTCCGCGCCGATCGTGCCCGGCATCTTCTCCGTGAACACCTGGCCGGACGGCAGCGTGTTGTTGAAATACTGCAGCGACTCGCGGAACGGATCGCGGTTGACGACGAAGCCGACGTAGGTCTCCGAAAAGGGAATCGTCGGCGATGCCGCCATCCGATGGAACGGCCGGAACATGCCCATGGAATTGGCGGTCTCGCGCAGGTTGGATAGCTCTTTGAAGTTCTCTTTCAAGAACGCATTCCGAAATTCCCACGCGAGCGCTTCGGTAACCCAGTTGGCATCCCGCGGGTCCTCGCGATCCGCCACCCGGTCGGCGATGGCCAGCACGGCCGTTGCCCGCGCGGCCTCGAGCGTGTTGAGGTTGCGCATGTCGAACTGGGTGACGGTGACGAAGAACCGGTCGGACACGAGCACCATGTCCTCGCCGGGAAACGTCATGACGGCGCGCAGATACGTTTCGGCGAAGACGACCTCTCGTGGCGCGTCGATCGAGAAGAAGGACGAGGCGGCCGTCGCCGTCTGGACCAGCCCGTCCATGATCGGATTGATCTTGTAGCGGGCTTTCTCGAGGCTGTAGAACGTCACCTTCGTCGACGCAGCCTCTCGCGTCGTGGGGTAGTACTCCGGCGCGAGCACCAGGGACACGTATGACGCGTCCCGAGCCGGCAGGTCGATTTCCGAGACGTCGTCGAAGAAGACACCATTGACGAGGGCGTCCCGCTCGGCGCTCAGCTTCAGATGCACGGCGACGGAGCTCCGCTGCGGAAGACCGTCGAACAGCGGTCGCCCCTCGTCCGCGAGCGGAACCAGGTACGGATACCACCCGCCCTGGGCCGTCATCGTGTCGCGAAAGTGCCCAAACGGACCGTACTTGTGCGGAACCTTCGTCTCGAACGCGATCGCCAGCGACAGTTCGGCGCCGGGCTGGAGCGCGGGGGACAGCGGGATGCGAAGCACCGTCCCGGGCGGAAGTCCCGGCGGGTCGATGAGCTGCCCCTGCAGCGTCTGGTTCGAACCGGTGACGCGGATGGCGCTGACGGTGAGGGAACCCTCGTCGAAGCCCGAAGGATAGTGCCACAGATAGTTCATCTCGTTGAGCCGGGCGTTCTTCGTGCGGAACTGATTCGGATACAGGACCAGATAGAGCTCCTGCAGCGGCGCCGTCGTCGTGTTGGCGATCGCCACGGTTTCCGTTCCGGCGATCACGTGACGCCGAACGTCGACATCGGCTTCGATGGCATATCGCACGGCCGGTCCGGCCCATGCGGACGTTGACACCAGGAGCACGCAGGAAAGAACGAAGACTGGCGCTTTCATCACGGCGACCTCAGAGAAGCCGACATCAACGGTTGCGCTCACAGGTGTGGCGCTCGGACAGAAGGCGTCCGGGCTTCGGACGATCAAGAGGTGTGCCGCGCCACGCCTGTCGAAGGCCTGGCGGCAACTCCTTGGTAGTCCGTGAGTTCCTCCTCGATCGCCGTGATGGGGAGGGTCACCGGCCTCGACATTCTGCAACGCCGTGTCAGGTTTTCACGAGGCCGCCGGCGTCTGTAACAGACGAGAGGTTGGCGACACTACTCAGCGAGGCCCGAAGTGGACGTTCGTGACAGCGACGGTCGTGCGGACGAGCGCTCGCGAATGACGAGATCGCGATCGCGTGTACCGTTCGTCGTGGCGGCCGTCGCGGTCCTTGCCGGCGTGGTGGTGACATCCGTGCACCCGTCGGCCGGCTCACCGCAGGACCCGCCGGCCGGCGCAGGGCAAGACCCGCCAGCAGGCTCCGGGCAGGACCAAGAGGGAGCTCGCTTCCGCAGCGGCGTCGAGCTGATCAACGTCACCGCCACGGTCACCGACAAGCACGGGCGGTTCGTGTCCGGCTTGGGCCAGGAAGACTTCCTCGTCTACGAGGACAACCAGCCGCAGACGGTCTCGCATTTCAGCAACGAGCGCGTGCCGGTCAGCCTCGGCATCGCGCTCGACACGAGCGGCAGCATGACGCGCGACAAGATGTCGTCGGCGCGCGGCGCCATCGACCGGTTCTTCTCCGAGCTGCTCGGCCAGGACGACGAGATGTTCCTGTATCGCTTTGCGAATGTTGCGCAGCTCGTGCAGGACTGGACGAGCGACCGCCGCCTCCTGAGCCGTGCGCTGGCGCGGCTGACTGTCGGCGGCGGTACGGCGCTGTACGACGCCGTTGCGGAAGCCGTTCTCGTTGCGGAGGGAGGGCGGCATCGCAAGAAGGCGCTCGTCGTAATCTCCGACGGCAACGATACCAACAGCGTGACGAGCCTGGGTACCCTGCGCGGGGCGATTCGCGAGGGTGAAGTGCTGGTGTACGCGATTGGCGTAGATGGACGCGCACAGCCGACCTTCACGGGCCCGGGCCGTATGCCGCGGCTCCCGGTGCCGCTTCCCTTGCCGATTCCCGGCCGCCGCCCGTGGCCGCAGTCTCCGCCGATCAGTGGCGGCAATGGCGAGCGCGTCGACGCGGGGACGCTGCGCCGCATCACAGACGACTCGGGGGGCCGCACGGAGATCGTCCGCGACTTCGGCGATCTCG
>JACPCS010000105.1 GCA_016184455.1 Acidobacteriota bacterium | reverse complement strand
CCGAGCAGCCCGGGCAGTGCGCCGAATGCGGCGGGGGTGATCAGGCGGCGGAGGAGCTGTGCAGGAAGCGCGAGAGAACGGTCGGCCACATCGGCTGAGGACCTTCAACTCGCCTGCCAGCGGACCGGCGCACGGCAGCCGCGGTATATACTGAAGTTTTCTTCCGGACCGGCGATTGCCTTCAAGTGCCGAGGTAGCTCAGTTGGTAGAGCACGTGACTGAAAATCACGGTGTCGGCAGTTCAATTCTGCCCCTCGGCACCATTCGACTCGGCCGCGGTAATCCGCGGCCTCGCTCATGGCAGGCCGAGTCGAAGGGCTACTTGTAGGGTTGAACCTTGCCTAGAATCCTCGCCGAGAGCACGCACAGGCGCTGGCTGTGTCTTCTGGTTCTTATCATCGCGTCGGCCGGCATCTCAGGCCCGCCGCTGTTCTCGCAGGCACAAACTGACGGTTTCGCCGCCGCGCGCGCGGCCATGGTGGCCGACCAGATTCAGCGTCGCGGCATCACCGACCCGCGCGTCCTTCAGGCCATGCGCGACGTGCCGCGGCATCGGTTCGTCCCGGCCGAATTCGAGCGCCTCGCCTATGCCGATCGACCGGTGCCGATCGGCCATGAGCAGACCATCTCGCAGCCGTACATCGTGGCCTACATGACCGCGGCGCTCGGGGTGGAGCGTACGCACGCCGTGCTCGAGATTGGGACGGGCAGCGGCTATCAGGCCGCCGTGCTCGCGCGTCTGGCCCGCGTCGTCTATACGATCGAGATCGTTCCTGAGCTGGCGCGGCGCGCCGCGGCCACACTGAAAGCGCTCGGCTATACCAACGTGCAGGTCCGTGCGGGAGACGGGTACGCCGGGTGGCCGGCGTACGCGCCGTTCGACCGGATCATGGTCACGGCCGCGCCCGACGAGATCCCGCAGCCGCTCATCGATCAGCTGCGGGCGGGCGGGCGAATGGTCGTGCCGGTCGGATCGGCGGAGCAGTGGATGACGATCGTCGAGAAGACGCCGTCCGGTGTCACCGAGCGTCGGACGATCCCGGTGCGGTTCGTGCCCTTCACACGCGGGAAATGATCAGGGCGACCGGGTCCGAACGGACCCGGCCTGCGCCAGGTCGCGTCAGACGGCGGCCGCGACCTCGGGCTCGCGCAGCAGCCCCAGATCCTTCCGGACGCGGTCTTCGATGATCTGCCGGATGTCCGGGTTCTCCTTCAGGAACTGCTTGGCGTTCTCGCGCCCCTGGCCGAGACGCTCGCCGCCGTAGGCGAACCAGGCGCCGCTCTTCTCGATGATGCGCCTGTCGACCGCCAGGTCGAGCAGGTCGCCCTCGCGCGAGATCCCTTCGCCGTACATCACGTCGAACTCCGCCTCGCGGAAAGGCGGCGCCAGCTTGTTCTTGACCACTTTGACGCGGGTGCGGCCGCCGATGACCTGGTCGCCGTCCTTGATGCTGGCAATGCGGCGGATGTCGACCCGGACCGACGCATAGAACTTGAGCGCACGCCCGCCGGTTGTCGTCTCCGGATTGCCGAACATGACGCCGATCTTCTCGCGCAGCTGGTTGATGAAGATGAGCGTCGTCTTGGATTTCGACACGACGCCCGTCAGCTTGCGGAGCGCCTGCGACATGAGCCGCGCCTGCAGGCCCATCTGCGCCTCGCCCATCTCGCCTTCGATTTCCGCCTTCGGCACGAGCGCCGCCACCGAGTCGACCACCACGACGTCGACGCCACCGGAACGGATGAGCACCTCGACGATCTCGAGCGCCTGCTCGCCGTGATCCGGCTGCGAGACGAGGAGATTGTCGATATCGACGCCCAGCTTCTGCGCATACTGCGCGTCGAGCGCGTGCTCGGCGTCGACGAACGCCGCCATGCCACCGGCTCGCTGCGCCTCCGCAATCACCTGCAGCGCCAGCGTCGTCTTGCCTGACGATTCGGGACCGTAGATTTCGACGACGCGGCCCCGCGGCATGCCGCCGATCCCCAGCGCGTAGTCGATGCTGATCGCGCCGGTCGGGATCACCTCGATCGGCGCGATGGCACCGCGCTGCCCGAGGCGCATGATCGACCCTTTGCCGAACTGCTTCTCAATCTGCCCGACGGCGATGTCGAGCGCTCTGCTCCGTTCCTTCTGATCGTCGAGTGGCATGCGATCTCCTTAGGTGCGGAGGCCTGAAAGCCTCCGCCTCTGGCACCTCGCCCATGAGCAAATTGTGTTCGGCGTGTCTGACAGGGGAGGTCACGACCCGGGTTGATCCTAGGAGCGTGCCGCGCGAAAGTCAAGCGAAGATCTGTGCAGCGCCAGCGACTTACTCCCATCTTCTAAACGAGTTACGAGTATCGTCGACTTTCGCCCCTGATGGGGCCGGATTGCAGAATCTGCCGAACGGATCGCCGATCGGCACGGCGAATTCTGCGTACGTCTTCAGGCCCGGTCGATCGCCACTGCGACGCCGTTGCCGCCGCCCAGGCAGAGCGTGGCGACGCCGCGCCGCAGGTTCCGCTGCTGAAGCGCATACAGCAGCGTCGTGAGGATGCGGGCGCCGCTGGCACCAATCGGGTGTCCCAGCGCCACCGCGCCGCCGTTCACGTTCACCTTCTCCGGATCGAGGCCCAGCTCGCGCAGCACCGCCACGGCCTGCACCGAGAAGGCCTCGTTCAGCTCGAGGAGATCCACCTGGTCGACCGTCCAGCCGACCTTCTTCAACACACGGCACACCGCCTCGACCGGCGTCATCAGCAGATACTTGGGCGGCAGGCCGCTCGTGGCCTGCCCGACGATTCGCGCCATCGGCGTCAGGTTGAGGCTCGCGGCGCGTGCCGCTGACATGACCACGAGCGCGGCCGCACCGTCGTTGACCGGTGGGGCATTGCCGGCCGTCACGGTGCCGTCCTTCTTGAACGCCGGCTTCAGCGCGGCGAGCGCCGCCGTGGAGGCATCCGGCCGGACCGACTCGTCGCGATCGATGATCATCGGTCCGGCGGGTCCGGTCCCCTTCGATTGACCGGAACCCGCCCTACGCTCCGGCACCGCGATCGGGAGCATCTCTGCCTTGAAGCGTCCGGCCGTCTGCGCGGCCGCCGCCCTGCCGTGGCTTCTGAGCGCGTACTCGTCCTGCTGGTCGCGGCCGATCTGGTATTCGGTGGCGACGATTTCGCCGGCCGTGCCCATATGGCACTGTTCGAACGAGCACCAGAGGCCGTCGACGATCATCGCGTCGAGCACCTCCTGGTGGCCCATGCGCAGGCCCTCGCGCGCGCCGGGGAGCAGATACGGCGTGTTGCTCATCGACTCCATCCCGCCGGCCACAGCAATCTCGATATCGCCCGTGGCGATCCCCTGCGCGGCGAGCATTACGGCCTTCAGCCCCGACCCGCACACCTTGTTGATGGTCAGCGCCGCGACGTGATCGGCGAGGCCGCCCCGGAGGGCCGCCTGGCGGGCCGGCGCCTGACCGAGCCCGGCCGAGACGACGTTGCCCATGATGCACTCGTCGACGCTGGCGGGATCGATCCGCGCGCGCGTGACCGCCTCGCGCACGACGAGCGCACCGAGCTCGGTGGCTGAGAGATGTTTCAGGCCGCCGAGGAACTTACCGGTTGGAGTGCGAACGGCCGAAACGATGACGGCTTCCTGCACCATGGACTCATTGTACCGGCGTCGGACAGCACGGGTCCCGCGGAGGCGCGCACGTCGCGGCGCACCCGCTCGCCCGCGCGGATGGCCTCGACCGTTATTTCAGCGTGGATGCACTCAGGCGCGAAGGGCGCGCTGACGACGGCCGAGCGGTCGTCGCCAGCACGAGGGGAATATTCAGCGCCCGGCTTTCAGCTCCGCGTACGCCTGGCGGACGAACCGCACACCGGTTGTGCCGGGTTCCTGGACTTTCAGGTCGCCGATGACGTTGGCGGCCACGACTTCGTCCTCGCTGCGCCCCTGCCGGATCAGAGTGGCGACGCGATCGCGGACCACCAGTACGACGTCGCGGTGCGCCACCACGGCGTCGCGGCCGACGATCGGTCCATGGCCCGGAATGACCTTCGTGTTCGGGCCGGCGCGCCCGATGACGGTGCCGAGACCTTCGATCATTCCGGGCAGCGAGCCGCCGTTGTTGCGATCGATGTTCGGATACTGGACCGAGCGATAGAAATCGCCGGTCATGATGATGTCGAGACCGGGGAAGTAGACCATCGTGTCGCCGTCGGTATGCGCGCGGGGGATCGCGATGAGCTGAATCTCCTGCCCGTTCATGTGAAGGGTCAGCCTTATGGCAAGGTGATGTCCAGCGCGTGGAGCGTGTCCTGGCCGAGCAGCGCCTGCAGTCGCCGTCGGATCACCGCGGCCGATCGTTCGAGCTCGCGCCGCCAGAACGGATCCTTGGCGCGCACATGGAGCACGCCGTCGCGCAGCTCGATGCTCGTTGCGCGTTCGACGGCAGGCCCGACGGTCATCCGCCAGGCGAAGGCGACCTTTTCAGCCGTGAGCGGCGCCTTGCGCAGCACCGCCGCAAGCGCGTCCGGGATGACGTCGTGTACCGGAATCACGCCGCGAGGATAGCATTGACGCGATGCGATTGGTGCTGGCGTCTGGATCGCCTCGCCGTGCGGAACTGCTGCGGGCGGCAGGCTTCGAGTTCGATGTGATACCGGCAGCGATCAACGAGGCCATGGATGTCGAGGAGACGCCCGATGGCTACATCCGGCGGGTGGCGCAGCTCAAGACGCAGGCGATCGCCGCGCGCGTGCCGGGGCGGCCGGTGCTCGGCGCCGACACCATCGTCGTGATCGATCAGGAGGTCCTCGGGAAGCCTACGGATGCGGACGACGCGCGCCGGATGCTGCGACGGCTCTCGGGACGCGAGCATGTGGTCATGACGGCCGTGTGTTTGATCAGTCCGGGACGCGAAGGGGGATCGAAGCGGCTCGAGACGCGAGTGGCCAGGACCACGGTGGAGTTCGCGCCGCTCAGCGCGGAGGAAATCGACTGGTATGTCGGGGCCGGCGAACCGATGGACAAGGCTGGGGCGTACGCCGTACAGGGTCTGGCGTCCCGGTTCGTCACCCGCGTGGACGGTTCGTATTCGAATGTCGTCGGCCTGCCGGTTGCGGTAGTCTATGACCTGTGCAGGGGGGCGGGATTGCTGGTATCCTGAATACCAGAGCGCCGTTAAATCTATGAGCCACAAAGCCGTCAAGGTCGGGCTGACCGGCCTCGTACTCACCACCGTGTTCGGGGTCCTGCTGTATTCGACACTCGGGGAAAGCGCGCAGTACTACAAATATGTGGACGAAGTGATGGCTCAGCCGGATGCGTGGTACGGCAAGCCGCTTCAGGTCCACGGATACGCCCGCGACATCCGGCGGAAGCGCGACTCGCTCGAGTACAGCTTCGAGATTCACCGCGAAGGCCAGGTGCTCCGCGCCACCTACACCGGCATCGTGCCCGACACGTTCCAGAACGAGTCCGAGGTCGTGCTGCAGGGCACGCTCGCGCCGGACGGCTTTCACGCGACCGGCATGACGGCGAAATGCCCGTCGAAGTACGAGCCACAGGTCGGAGCGGCGGCCGGGACGACAGGCAACGGCACGCCGTAGCCCGGGGAGCTGACTGATGGCAACCCTCGGGTTCTACCTTCTCCTCACTGCGTTCGTGGTCTGCGCGTACGCGCTCGCCGCATCGGTCGCCGGCGCCGGGCGGCGCTCGCGCCCGCTGATGGACAGCGGCGTCGGTGCCTTCTACCTGGTCGCCGCGATCATGACGGCGGCCTCGTCGATCATCATCTACGCCTTCGTCGCCGGCGACTACACGATCAGGTACGTCGCGCGCTATTCCGACTCCGTCCAGCCGCTCTTCTACAAGATCACGTCGTACTGGGGCGGGCTCGACGGCTCGATCATGTTCTGGGTCTTCCTGCTGTCGGTCTTCGGCAGCACGGCGGTCTACGTGAACAGGGAGCGCCACCGGGAGCTCATCCCGTACGTGGTGGCAGTCATCGCCGTCGTGCAGATGTTCTTCCTGTTCCTGATGATCATCCACAACAACCCGTTCGAGACGTACCTGACGGAGAACCCCGCCGACGGCGAGGGGCTCAACCCGCTGCTGCAGAACTTCTACATGGTGATCCATCCGCCCACCATGTACACGGGGTTCGTCGGACTGACGATTCCGTTCGCGTTCGGCATGGCGGCGCTCATCACCGGATACCTCGACGACTCGTGGCTGCGCGCCGTGCGCCGCTGGACGATGATCTCCTGGCTCTTCCTGTCGATCGGCCTTGGCCTCGGCATGATCTGGGCGTATGAAGAGCTCGGGTGGGGCGGCTACTGGGGCTGGGATCCGGTGGAGAACGCCGGGTTGCTCCCCTGGTTCACGGCGACCGCGTTTCTGCATTCGGTCATGGTGCAGGAGCGGCGCGGCATGCTGCGCGTCTGGAACGTGACGCTCGTCATCCTCACGTTCTTCCTGACGATCTTCGGCACGTTCATGACGCGGTCGGGCGTCGTGCAGTCGGTGCACGCCTTCGGCGAGGATCCGGAGCTGGCGCGGCTGTTCACGATCTTCATGGTCGGCACGCTGGCCATCAGCTTCGGGTTCGTCATCTACCGTCTGCCGCTGCTTCGCGCCCGCAACGAGCTCGATTCGTGGATCTCCCGCGAGGCGGCGTTCCTCGCAAATAACTGGATCCTCCTCTTCTCCGCCTTCTTCGTCCTCTTCGCGACGATGTTCCCGACCCTGAGCGAAGCGGTCACGGGGGAGCGGCTGACGGTCGGCCCGCCATTCTTCAACAAGTGGATGCTGCCGATCGGCCTGACGCTGCTGCTGCTCACCGGCATCGGGCCGCTGCTGGCATGGCGCAAATCGACGCTGGCCAATCTGCGCGATCAGTTCCTGGTCCCGATCGTCACCGCCGTCGCGGTCGGCGGGGCGCTCGTGGCGCTCGGCGTGCGCGTCTGGACCTCGGGAATCTGCTTCGCGCTCTGCGGGTTCGTGATCGGCACGGTCGGCCAGGAGTTCTGGCGCGGCGCACGCGTGCGGCAGCAGGCCACGGGCACCGACGTGCTCACCGCTCTCATTGGCCTCGTGGCGCGCAACAAGCGGCGCTACGGCGGCTACATCGTCCACGTCGGGATCGTCCTGCTGTTCCTCGGCTTTGCCGGCGAGGGATTCAAGCTCGACGAGCAGGTCCTGCTCAAGCCGGGGCAGCAGACCGAGGTCGGCAACTTCGTCGTGCGGCTCGACGCAGTGCGCGTCACCGACGACGGCCAGAAGCAGATGATCACGGGGCACACCACCGTGCTCCGTGATGGCGAGGAGATCGGCCGGATGTATCCGGCCAAGTGGTTCTTCCGCAAGCACGAAGACGAGCCGACCACCGAGGTCGCGATCCGCCGCTCGTTCTCCGAAGACATCTACCTCGTGATGCCCGCGTTCAATCTCGAAGAGCAGAGCGCGAGCATGCAGATCGTCGTCAACCCGCTGGTCAACTGGGTGTGGGTCGGCTTCGGCATCATGGCCGTCGGGACGCTCATCGCGCTCCTGCCCGAGACGGTATTTGCCTTCGCGCTGGCGCGCGTGCCGGAAGGGGCCGTCACCACGTCGCTCCTGCTGCTGTCGCTGGTGCTGTGGCCCACGGCGGTCATCGCGCAGAGCGCGCAGACCATCTCGCCTGAGCAGCGCGGCGTGCTCGAGCGGCAGCTCGAAGGGGAGATCCTCTGCACCTGCGGGTGCCGGCGGCCGCTCAACGACTGCGGCATGTTCAACTGCCAGGGGCACGCCACGCAGACGGCGAAGCTGCGGCAGTTCCTCGCCGAGGGCAAGAATCACGACGAGGTGATCGCCGCCTTCATCCGCGACTTCGGCAGCGAGGCGGTGCTGGCGGCGCCTGTCGACCGCGGGTTCAACCGCCTTGCCTGGCTGTTTCCCTACCTCGCGGCGCTGACGGCACTCATCGCGGTCGTCGTGACGGCCCGCCGGTGGTCGAGCCGCACCGTGGCCGTGGCCGGCGCCGAGACGGGCATCGACCCGGCGCTCAGCGCCCGCCTGGATGATGAGCTCAGAAACCTCGACTGACATTCACGCCCAGGTCCGGCTGAAGCCGGACACGACGTCCGACGCGCTGCCACCCCATCGCGCAGGCGTGCGCGATGGGGACCCCGGCTTCGAGCCGTGGCAGCTGTTCACGCTCGCGGGCCTGATTGGCGCGACGGCCGTGGTCTTCGTGTCAGAGGGACAGACGCCGGCGGGCGTCATCCTCCTCAGCCTGACGATCTTCGCCGCGGCGCTCGTGGGACTGGCGGCGTGGCGGACGCTGGCGCCGTTCACGGGAAGCGAGGAGGCCTCGGGGCCGCAGATCCTCGGCGGCCGTACGCGGGCCGCGCTCGAGCGCGAGAAGACGCTCGTCCTGCGCTCGATCAAGGACCTCGAGTTCGACCATGCCATGGGGAAGGTGTCGGACAAGGACTTCGCGGAGATGACGGCGCGTCTGCGCGTGCGCGCGGCCGGGCTGCTGCGGCAGCTCGATGCCGGCGTGGGATACCGCGAGGCGATCGAAAAGGAGGTCGAGAAGCGCGTGGGGCGGACTACGCCGTCCCGCGGCGTGTGCGCATCCTGCAAGACCCAGAACGACACCGATGCGCGCTTCTGCAAACAGTGCGGCGCGGCACTCTCAACTCCCAACTCCCAATGACCAAGCCCCAACGCTTCGCTCGTCGCCTCCTCGTGGGAGTTGGGATGTGGGTCGTGGGAGTCGGGATTGGCGCGGCGCAGATGCCGGATCCCGCGCTGATGCACGGCCGCGCGATACCGGCCGCGGACCTGCCTCCCGGTACGGTGACCGTCCGCGTCGTGCGTGAAGCGCTGGCCAACAATGTCGTCGGCCAGGAGGTGCAGCTCACCGCGGATGGTACGCCGCGCACGGCCAAGACCGACGATCAGGGGCGGGCGACCTTTACGGGCGTTCCTGGCGGCGTCGCCGGTCGCGCGCGCGCAACCGTGAATGGGGAGGAGCTGGTCTCGGAGCCGTTCACGATCCCGACCTCAGGTGGATTGCGCGTCATTCTCGTGGCCGGCCTGGCCGAGCTCGCGAAGCAGAAGGCCGCCGACGACGCGGCGGCGGCAGCGAGACCGCCGGTGAAGGGCACCGTCGTGTTCAGCCCGAACACCCGTGTCCTGATGGAGTTCCGGGACGACACGCTGCAGGTCTTCTACATCCTCGAGATCCTCAATACGACCAGCGCACCGGTCGACATCGGCGGGCCGCTGATGCTCGACCTGCCGTCGGGCGCCGCCGGCGCGGCCACGCTGGAAGGCTCGTCGCCGAACGCGAGCGTGAGCGGCGATCGCGTCACCGTGACCGGCCCGTTCGCCCCCGGGACGACGTCGGTGCAGATCGCCTTCCGGTTGCTCTACGACAGCTCGCGCGTCAGGGTCGAGCAGCGCTGGCCGGCGGCCATGGAGCAGCTGACGGTCGCGCTGGAGAAGGTCGGCGCGGTCACGATGACCTCGCCGCAGTTTTCAACCGTCGGCGAAGTCAACGCGGAAAGCGGGACGCCGTTTCTGCTGGCGAGTGGGCCTGCGATTCCTGCCGGCGGCACGCTCGCGATCGAGCTCGTCAACGTGCCCGTGCACAGCCCGATACCGCGGTACGTGGCGCTCGGGATTGCCGGCGCGATTATCGGCATCGGCGCCTGGTTCGCGCTCACGACGCCGGTCCGCAGCGCCGATTCCCGTCGGCGGCTGATCTCCCGCCGCGACAAGCTGCTGTCGGAGGTCGCCGGGCTCGAGGAGCGTCGGCTGCGCAAGGGCGGTCTTGCCGCGCCGGAGGAGGCGCGCCGCCAGCGGATTCTGGCCGAGCTCGAACACATCTACGGTGAGCTCGACGAGACCGGCACGGGTCCGCAGGGAGGGGGCAGGGACCTCGCGGCGTGAACCCTCGACTTCGCTCAGGCCAGGCCGTCGCGGAATTCGACTATCTGGCGGTCGAAGACGTCTCGCGCCATTTCGGCCGCCGCCGGGCGCTCTCGCGCATCACGTTTCGCGCCGACCGCGGCGCGATCCTGGGCCTGCTCGGACCGAACGGCGCCGGCAAATCGACGATGCTGGCGCTGCTGGCGACGCTGCTCCGCCCCACGAGCGGCACGATTCGATACGGCGACCATGTGGCCGGCGCGCACGGCGCCGGGTTGCGCGCCTCGATTGGCGTCCTCGGTCACGACCTCTTTCTCTACCCGGAGCTGACGGCGCGCGAGAACCTCGAGTTCTTCGCAGGCTTGTATGGGCTGCCCGATCGCCGGGCTGCGGCGGACGCGGCGCTGGAGGCCGCCGGCCTGTCCGATCGCGGCAACGATCCCGTGTCGAGCTTCTCGCGGGGCATGCGGCAGCGCGTCGCGCTCGAGCGGGCGCTGATCCATCAGCCGCGGCTACTGCTCCTCGACGAGCCCTTCACGGGTCTCGACGACGGGTCCGCGGCGGCGCTCGGCCGCCGCCTCCAGACGCTTCGCGCGAGCGGAGCGATCATCGTGCTGGCGACCCACGACCTCGACCTGGCCGAGGATCTCCTCGACCGGGCGGTGTTTCTGCGGGACGGGCGGATGGTGCACGCAGCCGACCGTCCGGATGCCCTGCGTGCGATGTACCGCGACATCATGACCCGCCCCAACGTCGCGTCCGGCTTGAGCCGGACCAACGGGTAATGTTCGCGCAGATCGTCTGGCTCGTGCTGCGCAAGGACTTCACGATCGAGGTCCGCAGTCTCGAGATCGCCTACACGACGTTGTTCTTCGCGATCTCCTGCGTGCTCGTCTTCGCGTTTGCGCTGGTGCAGGAGGGGCGCGCGCCCGAGGGCGGCGCGGCCGGGATCCTCTGGATCGCCATCGCGTTCGCCGGGACGCTCGCGCTCGGCCGGACGTTCGAGCGGGAGCGCCAGGCCGAGACGCTCCGCGCGCTGCTGCTTGCGCCTGCCGCCCGCCCGGCCGTCTACGTGGGCAAGCTGCTGGGCATCATCGTGCTGCTGCTGGCGGCCGAGGTGATCCTCGTGCCGCTGGTCGCCCTCTTGTTCCAGGCACCCCTCTTCGCACACCCGGTCTGGCTGGCGCTGATTCTGCTGACCGGCACGGTCGGCTTCGCGGCGGTGGGTACGCTCTTCGCCGCCATGCTCGTGCGTGCCCGCAGCCGCGACGTGCTGCTGCCGGTCCTGTTGTATCCCATTACCGTTCCGGTCATCATTGCGGGCGTGCGCGCGACCGGCGCGCTGCTGGCGCCAGAGGTGGATGCCGGCGTCCTGCAGGTGTGGGTGGCGCTGCTCGTCTGCTTCGACGTGGTCTTTCTGACGCTGGCGCTCTGGACGTTCGAGCCGTTGATGACGGATTGACTCTGGGCCTCAGGCTTCGGGCCTTGGGCTTTAGGCTGATGCCTGAAGTTCAGGGCCGAAAGCCTGAAGCCCGAAGCCGTGGGTGCTCATGCCTAGATGGTTTACTCCCGCCGCAGCCGTCTGCGGCCTGATGTTTGCGACGGCGCCGATTCTCATCGCCAGCGCGCCGTACGAGTCGACGATGGGCCTCGTGCAGAAGATCTTCTACGTGCACCTGCCGTCGGCGTGGATGTTCTTGCTGGGGGCGATCATCTGCGGCATTGCGAGCGTGCGATACCTCTTCAAGGGCGATCCGCGCCAGGACCGGCTGGCATGGGCGGCGGCGGAGCTCGTCGTGCTCTTTGGCGCGATCACGCTCATCACCGGGCCGCTGTGGGCCCGCAAGGCGTGGGGCGTCTGGTGGCAGTGGGACGTGCGCCTGACGGCGAGCCTCATGGGGTGGATGGTCGCGGTCGCGTATCTGCTCCTGCGCAAGTACGGCGGTCCCGGATCGGACAAGCTGGCGGCGGGTCTCGCGCTCTTCGGGATGGCGAACGTCCCGTTCGTCTACATCTCGGTGAACTACTGGCGCACGATTCACCCGACGACCAACGTCGTTCCCACGCTGCCGACCTCGTTCGGCGTGCCGCTCTGGTTCAGCGCGGGCACGTTTCTGCTGCTGTTCATTCTGCTCCTGCGTCTGCGTGTGCGCCTGGAAGAGCAGCGCGCGCGGGTGGATGCGCTGTATCTCTCGATGGATGCGTGATGGGGAAGCTACTTGTATTCCTGCTCGTGCTCGCCGGGTCCGCTTCGCTCGACCCGGCCTACGTGTTGCTGTACGCGCAGCAGCCGCCGCCGCAGCAGCAGGACGAGTTCATTCCGATCGATCAGCTGCCGCCGCAGGACCAGCTGCCCGCCGCCCCGATGCTCGTGGCCGCCTATTCTTTCGTCGTGCTGGCGCTCTTCGCGTATCTGCTCTCGGTCGCGCGGCGGCTGACGAGCGTCCAGCGCGAGCTGGAACGGCTCGAGGGCGACGTCAAACGGGGCGGCAGCGCCTGAAGCCGTTCGAACGGTCGAGTAGATGCCGACTGCGGCGCATTTCATCTACATCCCGGCGGTCCTCATCCTCGGGATCGTGATCGGGTGGATTCTGGGCTCGCGCGCCGCCGCCGATGCGTATGCCGCGCAGCTCCGGCGGATCCAGGAGCGCGCGGCGAGGGACGCGGCCAGGGAGCATCGTCAGTAACGCGCCACCGCGCGCCACGACTTACCTCCCCATCGCCAGCCGCTGCGCCAGCACCTCCGGCAGGCCCGCCTCGACGATCTTCTGCTGCGCCGCGGCCAGGTCGTAGCTCGTGCGGTGAATCACGAGCCGACGCGCGTCGGTGTCGAGCATCCCGTACGCCGCGCGGGCGTCTCCGTCGCGTGGCTGGCCGACGGCGCCGCAGTTCACGAGGTACTGCGACGTGCCGTCGAGCGTCAGTGGAAACGTCACGCCGCGCGGCGGACCGAGGAGCTCGAGCGTGCGGCCGCCGTGCGGCGATCCGTTCGGCCCCTCCTCGCCCACGAGGCGGTAGATGGCCGGCACGTGCGTGTGGCCGTACAGGCAGAGCGGCCGCTCGGCCGACCGCAGCGAACGGAGCGCCTCGAGATCGTCAAACACGTACGCGTCCTCGTCGAACGTCGTGCCGTGGCAGATCTCGGTGAGCCCGTCGACGACGGCCGGGCCCGCGGGGAGCGCGGCGAGCCACGCGCGGTTCTCCGGCGTCAGCACGCTCGCCGTCCAGGTGATGGCCTCGCGCGCGACGTGGTTGAAGCCTTCGGTGTCCTCCAGGCCGGCCGCGACCTTGTCGTGGTTGCCGCGAATCAGCGCGGCCACGGGCAGGCGCCGCATACGATCGATCACCGCGTTCGGATCGGCGCCGTAGCCGACGTAGTCGCCGAGCAGGAGCACCTGGTCGTAGGGTGCGGCGGAGGCCAGCACCGCCTCGAGCGCCTCGAGGTTGGCGTGAATGTCGCTCAGGACGAGATAGCGCACCTAATATCCGATCCAGTCGAGCAGGCGTTCGACGACTTCCTCGACCGGCCGGCCCGCGTCGATCCGCACATGGGCGGCGGCGTAGGCCGCCCGCCGGTGGTGATACAGCTCCTCCATCTGGGCCCGGTCGGCGGCAAGGGGCCGCCGTCCGTCGACCGGAATCCGATCGAGCACGGACCCGAGCGGCACGTCGAGCCACGCCACCACGCCGTCGCTCAGCATCAGCGCGCGGTTCTCGGGGTCGACAAACGTGCCGCCCCCGGCGGCCACCACGATGTGGCGCTCGGGCAGCAGCTCGTAGAGCACCTCGCGCTCGACGCGCCGGAAGTACGGTTCGCCCTCCTGGGCGAAGATGGCCGCGACGGTGCGGTGCTCGCGCGCCTCGATCCGTGAATCGACGTCCTCGGGACGCCACCCGAGCCGCCGGCCCATCGCGTGTGCCACCGTCGTCTTGCCGGCGCCCATGAATCCGACGAGGTAGAGCTTATCGGCTTTCACGCCCGGAGCGACTCGAGGACGGAGAAGAACTCGGGGTACGAAACCGCCGCGGCGCCGGCGTCGTGAATCGTGGTCGGTCCGGACCCGCCCAGAGCCGCCACCGCAAACGCCATGGCGAGGCGGTGGTCGTTCTGCGCATCCACTTCGCCGCCGCGCAGCCGCGCGCGGGCGCGGACGTCGAACCCGTCGGGCCGCTCCTCGATGTCCGCTCCCATCCGGCGGAGCCCGTCGGCCAGCGCCGAGATGCGATCGCTTTCCTTGACGCGCAGCTCCTGGGCGCCCGAGACCGACAGCGCGCCGCCGTGCGTCGCCAGCGCCGCCAGAACTGGCAGCTCGTCGATCACCCCGGGGACGTCGTGCGGTTCGATGCGCGTCTCGCGAAGCGTCGCGTGCCGCACGATGATCGTCCCGGAGGGCTCGCCGTTGTCCCCGCCGGCGATGGATTCCGCAGCCACGTCAATGCCGGCACCCATTCGTCGGAGGACATCGACGATGCCGATGCGGGTGGGGTTCAGGCCGACGTGTTCGAGGACGACTTCGGAGTCTGGGAGCGCCGCGGCGGCCACCATCCAGAACGCGGCCGACGAGATGTCGCCGGGAACGACCAGCTCGCGCGCGGTGAGGCGTTGGCCACCGCGAAGCGACACCGTCGGCCCGGTCTGCGCCACGTCGGCGCCGAACACGCGAAGCGCGCGCTCCGTGTGGTCGCGCGTCGGCAGCACCTCGCGGACGCTGGTGACGCCGCCGGCGTGGAGCCCGGCGAGCAGCACGGCGCTCTTGACCTGCGCGCTCGGCACCTCGGGCTCGAACTCGATGGGCGCAAGCTGCAGCGTTCCCTCGATCGTGAGCGGCGGACGGCCGTCGTCCGACACGATGCGCGCGCCCATCCGCTGGAGCGGAACGATGATGCGGCGCATCGGGCGCCGGCGAAGCGAGCTGTCGCCGGTGATCGACGTGCGGAACGGGTGTGCCGCGAGAATGCCCGACAGCATCCGGATCGTGCTGCCGGAATTGCCCGCATCGAGCGTGGCCGCCGGCGCGAGCAGGCCGCGCAGCCCGCGTCCCGCGATCTCGACATCGAGCCCCGGGCCCTCGGCCGCCGGCCTTTCGCGAATCTCGACGCCGAGACCCCGCAGGCAGCGAAGCGTGGAGGCGCAGTCGGCGCCGGTGGAGTAGCCGTGAATCGCCGATCGCCCATCGGCGAGGGCCGCGACGAGCGCATACCGGTGCGAGATCGATTTGTCGCCGGGTGGGCGCACACGCCCGCGCACGCGCGCGGCCGGATGCACCATCACCGACCCGCTGGCCATCAGACGACTATAGCAACTCCCAACTCCCAATTCCCAACGGCCCCCGTCTTATAATTCCTGGAGCGCATGGCCGCGGCGAACACCGTCCGCCTCGACTTCTACAGCAGCTTCGACATGCTCGACTTCGTCCAGGTGGTGAGCGACCACATCGGCCGCCAGGCCGGCCTGGACGACGAGGCGCGCCACTGGGTGGGCGTGGCTGTTCGCGAGTCGGTCATCAACGCGATCAAGCACGGGAATGCCAACGATGCGCAGAAGCGGGTGCACGTCGAGTTCACGCCGCTCGACGGCGACGCGCCGGGCCTGGCGATCCGCGTGCGCGACGAAGGCCCCGGATTCGATCCGTCAGCGCTGCCCGATTGCCTGGCCCCGGAGAATCTCCTGAAGTGCAGCGGCCGGGGGATCTTCCTGATCCGCAGCTTCATGGACGAGCTCGTGCTGCAGCGCGCGCCCGAGGGCGGCATGGAAGTACGCATGGTCAAGCGCGTGCAGCCGCAGCAGGCATAGTTGCCTGATCCACAGTTCCTGGCCACGGCCGTCGAGATCGTGCTTCGCGCGGGCGAGATTCAGCTCGCGCGGCGCGGGGCCGGCCTTCGCATCTCGAAGAAAGGCGTCCGCGATCTGGTGACCGAAGTCGATCTCGAATGCGAGCGGATGTGCCGCGCCGTCATCGCGGAGCGTTTCCCGGATCACGATATCCTCGCCGAGGAGCTCGGCGGTGAGGCCGCGGATCGTCCGGGGGCGCGCTGCCGCTGGGTCTTCGACCCGCTCGACGGCACCACCAACTATGCGCACGGCCTGCCGATCTTCTCCGCGTCGCTGGCGCTGCAGATCGACGGACGGACCGACGTGGGCGCCATCTACGATCCATCGCGGCGCGAGCTGTTCACGGCGGAGCGCGGCGAAGGCGCGTTTCTGAACGGCCAGGCGCTCGCGGTCTCCCACACGGCGGAGCCGATCGATGCGCTGCTCGTCACGGGGTTTCCGTACTTCTACACGCAGGAGCTGGTGGATCTCTTCGCCACCTTCCTGCAGCGTGCGCGAGCCGTCCGCCGCCTGGGTTCGGCGGCGCTCGACCTGTGTTACGTCGCCGCGGGGCGCTTCGATGCTTTCTGGGAGCAGCACCTGAAGCCCTGGGACATGGCCGCCGGCGCGCTCATCGTCGAAGAGGCGGGCGGGCGCATTACCGGAATGGACGGCTCGCCGTTCGACCTCTCGGCCGGACACGTCGTCGCCTCGAACGGACGCATCCACGAGGTGCTCCTGGCGATCATCCGCGACTTTCGCGCACGCGCCTCGTCCTCCTGAGCTGGCATTCTCCCTGCACACCACGCCAGGGGAGGGTGGCCCATGGCAATGACCTTCGGCGTGTCCGCGCAGCGAGCCGGGCTGGCGCTCGTCGTGGCGGGCGCGATGCTCGCGCCGGCGCGGCCTGCGGCCGCGCAGCAGACGCTCAACGTGTCGTTCGGCTACTTCACCGTGCGCGGCGAGGACGCGCGCGTCGCCCGCGACGTGCTGAACGAGAACCGCAACTTCCTGGCGTTCGATATCGGCGATTTCAACGGCGCGGCGATCGGCGGCGAGTGGCTCGTCCCCCTGGGCCGGTACTTCGAGGCTGGCGCCGGCATCGGCTTGTCACGACGGACCGTCGACTCCGTCTACGACCGATTCACCGACCGCGACGGCTCCGAGATCGAGCAGCGGCTGCGCCTCCGGATCGTGCCGGTCGCATTCACGGTCCGCGTCGTCCCGCTCGGCCAGACGTCGCCCGTGCAGCCGTATGTCGGCGCGGGGCTCGGTCTCTTCAACTGGCGATACAGCGAGGCGGGCGAATTCATCGACTTCCAGCGGGGGAACGCGATCTTTCGCGATCAGTACGCTGCCTCCGGCAGCGAGACCGGCCCCATCGTCCTCGGCGGTCTGCGTTTTGCCGGCGACGCGCTGAGTAGCGGGTTCGAGATCCGCTACCAGAGCGCCGACGCACCGCTCGGGCGGCCGTTCTCGACGTTCCAGCGCGATCCGCGCATCGATCTCGGCGGCTGGACTTACCAGTTCAACGTCGGCTGGAGGTTCGGGGGGTAACACGGTACAACGCGACGCCTCCGCCTTCGCACACGCGGACCATGTCGCGCGCGAACTCCGGGTCCTGACGCAGGCGCCGCGCCAGCACATCTCCGCCCTCGGCCTGCTCCTCGACGAGCACCCAGCCGATGGGCGGGCGCGGCCCCGCGTCGACCGCCGCCTGCCAGAGCGGGCCGTTCCCCTCGTGCACGAAATCCGCAATTCCAAGACCGGCGTGTGACAGCTCCTGCATGTAGTGCGCGAGCGAGGCCATGCTCGCCAGGATCTGTTCGCCCCGATACTGGGCGGTCAGACAGGCCGTTACCTGGCGCCGGGCTGCGCGCAGCGGCCGATCCAGCTGCGCCTCGACCACGAGAGGTGCGTCCCGGCGCCACGGTGGCGACTGGATCAGCGTGATGCCGACCAGGAACCCCGCCGTGACCATCGCGGCGTGGCGCCGCATGAACCCGACGGCGATGCCGTCAGAGAGTGCACACGCGGCGACAAGGATCGCCATGTACCGGATACGGAAGGGATGCCCCTCGTAGAAGGCATACGCCGGCAGGACCGCGGCGCCAAACGGTGCAAGCAGGACAAGGAGCGGCGCGTGCTCGCGCGTCGCCGTCGCCCGCACCCCGAGCAGGGCGGCTGCTGCGACCCCAATCACCTCGGTCGCGCGCGTGCTGAGCTGATGCGTGCCCCACCAGACGGCGAGCAGCGCGCGCGACAGCTGCCCGTGGTAGTAGGCATCCGGGATGTAGAAGCTGGTCGTGAACCACGCGCCTGTCGTCACCCGGCCGAGGGCGAGGAACAGGACGACGGCAGCGGCCGGCCAGCAACCGAGCGCCCAGGCACGCCGCAGGACCGCGGTCCGCGACGCGCCGATGCGCGCCGAGCCGTAGAGCGCAGCGGCGATCGCCATCGCGATCACCGGCCAGGCCTCATACCGCGTCCACGCGGCGGCGAAGAGCGCCAGGCCGAGCCGCAGCGGGACGCGATCCTGGTTCCGCGGCACCCATTCGTACAGCCACAGCGTCACGAGCGCGATGGCAGCCAGTGCGAGCGGCTCCGTCATCGGTGTGGTATGCACGTAGAGCAGGTTGGGATTGAGTGCCAGCAGCGCCGCCGTCACCGCAGCCCCAGTGCGCGACCCGGTCACGACGATCACCAGCCGCGCCAGCGCGTACGTGGTGATGCCGAAGCAGAGAATGGAGACGACGGATGCGGATGCGCCGTTCCGGTACCAGGCATCGACCTGGATCGGGATCGCCTGCAGCAGGTGCGGGAGCGGCAGCCACACCGCGCCGATCTGCTGCCATCCGGGAGTCAGGCTGTCGAAGATGCGCCGCGCGACGACGAGGTGCGCCCGCGCGTCATAATGGCTGAGGACGAGATCCGCGCGAAGAGCGATCAGCCAGGCGACGAGCGCCGCGGCCGTCGCAGCCGCAGCCAGCACGCGAGCTATAATCACGGGCTCTTAAGGTTCTCTTAAGGTAGCCCACCTGGCCACCTGGCTACGTCAGTGAAATCCCTGATCAGCTGGATCTACGGTTTTGCGCTTGCGATCGGAGGGCCAGGCCTCTTCGCGATCGCGTTTCTCGACTCGTCGTTCATCTCGCTCCCGCAGATCAACGACATCCTCGTCGTGCTCATGGTGACCCAGCACAAGGCGTGGATGCCGTACTACGCGCTGATGGCGACGCTCGGCTCGATTGCGGGCTGCTACGTCATCTACTACCTGGCCGAGAAGGGCGGTGAGGCGTTTCTGAGGCGGCGCGTGCATGCAGGGCACACCGAGCGCGCGCTCGCGTTGTACCGCCGCCACGGCGCGCTCGCGCTGATGGTGCCGGCGCTCCTGCCGCCGCCTGCGCCGTTCAAGCTCTTCGTGCTCATGGCGGGGTTCGCGGGCGTGCGGCCGCTCAGGTTCGTGCTCGCGATCGGCATCGCGCGCGGCGCCCGCTACCTGGCGCTCGGCCTCCTCTCCCTCTGGTATGGCGACCTGGCGCTCGAGCTGATGCGCACCCGCGGACGCGAGGTGGCGCTCTGGCTCGCGATCCTGCTCGTGGTTGCCGCGTTCGCGTGGTGGTGGCTGTCGCGCCCACGGATACAATCTCCGACGTGACCCCCGAGATCTCCATCGTCGTACCGCTGTACGACGAAGAGCCCAACGTGGAGCCGTTTCATGGGGAGCTGTCGGCGGTGCTCGCACGGCTCGGGCGTCCCTACGAGATCATTTTCATCGACGACGGCAGCCGCGACCGCACGTTCGCGCGCCTGACGGCCGTGTATGCGAGCGACCCGCACGTGCGCGTGATCCGGTTCGCCCGCAACTTCGGCCAGACGGCGGCGTTTGCGGCCGGTTTCGCGCACGCGCGCGGACGCCTGATCGTGACCTCGGACGGCGACCTCCAGAACGATCCCGCCGATATTCCGCGGCTGCTCGACGTGGCCCGCGACCACGACATCGTCTGCGGCTGGCGGAAGGCCAGACAGGACGCCTATCTCACGCGTCACCTGCCGTCGGTCGTCGCCAACTGGCTGCTCAGCAAGGCGAGCGGCATCCGGCTGCACGACAACGGCTGCTCGCTCAAGGTGTTCCGCGCCGAGGTCGTCACGCCCCTGCATCTCGCGCCGGGCATGCACCGGTACCTGCCGGCGCTGGCGAGTCAGCTTGGTGGACGCGTGGCGGAGGTGGTGGTCAACCATCGGCCACGGCGCTTCGGACGGTCCAAATACGGCCTGTCGCGTACCTTCGGCGTCCTACGCGACATCATGGGGCTGCAGCGCCTGATGCGGGAGGCCGTCACCCCGCGCGCGGAGAGACCTCGGCTGTACGAGATCGCTGAAATTCTGGAGAGCGCCCGGAGCTAGAATCACCTTCGCAGGGACGATGGTCCAGAACCGCCGGGTATTTCTGAAGACGGCCGCTGCCGCCTGGGCTGCCGCGGCGTGGCCGAGGGGAACAGCCGCGGCGCAGACGCCGGCGTCTGGCGATGACCTCGCCTGGCTCACGCTCTCCGAAGCAGGTGCGCTCCTCCGGGACCGCAAGGTCTCGGCCGTGGAGCTCACGCGCGCGTGCCTCGCACGCATCGAGCGGTTGAACCCGCGCCTGAACGCGTTCATTACGATCACGGCCGAGCAGGCACTGCGCGCGGCAAAGACTGCCGACACAGAGATCGCACAGCAGAAGTGGCGCGGGGCCTTGCACGGCATTCCGATCGCGCTCAAGGATCTGATCGACACCGCGGGCGTCAAGACGACGGCGGCGAGCGCGATCTTCGCGGACCGCGTGCCGCGGAGCGACGCCGAAGTCGTGGTGCGGCTCAAGAACGCCGGCGCCGTCCTGCTCGGCAAGCTCAACATGCACGAGTTCGCCTACGGCGACAGCTCGGCGCAGAGTCACTTCGGCCCCGTGCGGAATCCTTGGAGCGTCGAGCGCGTTACAGGCGGGTCCTCGGGTGGATCGGCGGCCGCCGTCGCGGTCGGCCTGTGCTACGCCGCGCTCGGGTCCGACACGGGCGGCTCGATTCGTCAGCCGGCGGCGTATTGCGGCATCGTCGGATTCAAGCCGACCTACGGGCTCGTGAGCACGCGTGGGGTGGTGCCGCTGTCGTGGTCGCTCGATCACGTGGGACCGATGTGCCGTACTGTGATGGACGCAGCGCTCACGCTGCAGCCGATCGCGGGTTACGACGCGCTCGACACCAACAGCCTGGCCGCGACACCGCCCGACTACGCGGCCGCAGTCCGCACGCGTACGCAGGGGCTGCGACTCGGCATCCCGCGCGCCGTGTTCTACGAGAATCTCGATCCGGAGATCGAGGCGGCGGTGACCGAGGCCCTGCGCGTGCTGCGCGGATTGTCCGCCTCGGTGCAGGACGTCCAGTTGCCGCAGTACAAGACGCTGCCGATTGTCGCAGCGGAGGCGTACACGTATCACGCTCCGTACTTCACGAAGACGCCCGACCGCTATCAGCCGATGACGCGTCGCCGGCTCGAGGCCGGCTCGCGCGTGACCGCGTCCGCCTATATCGAAGGCAGGCGCGAGCTCGACCGGCTGCGCCGGGCCGTCCTGGCCGTCTTCCAGACGGTCGACCTGCTCGTCACCCCGACGACCCCGATCCTGCCGGTCACGGTCGAGGACGCGGTCAAGGATCCGGGCACGCCGCCGCCGGGCGGCGTGGCGCCGTCGCTCCGCAATACGCAGCCGTTCGACGTGTATGGCCTGCCCTGTGTCTCGCTGCCGTGCGGGTTCAGCAAGGGCGGGCTGCCCATCGGGCTCTCGATCAGCGGGCCGCCGCTCGGCGAAGGCTCCGTGCTCGCGCTGGCGCATGCCTACGAGCAGGCGACCGAGTGGCACCGTCGGCGCCCGATGCTCTGATCGCCATGCTATTCTCGCGACGTGGCTCAGCCCCATCGACCACGACGGCCCGCCACCTACGAAGACCTGCTCAAGGTCCCCGATCATCAGGTCGCCGAGATTCTCGACGGCGAGCTGTATGTGTCCCCTCGTCCGGCGCCCCGACATGCGGACGCCAGTTCGGGTCTCGGCGGCGCGTTGCGGGGCCCGTTTGATCGCGGTCGGGGCGGTCCCGGCGGCTGGCGCATCCTGGACGAGCCGGAGCTACACCTTGGACCCGACGTGCTGGTGCCCGACATCGCCGGCTGGCGGCGCGAACGTTTGCCTGCGCTCCCCGAAGAAGCCTACTTCTCGCTCGCCCCGGATTGGATCTGTGAGGTCGTGTCGCCGTCAACGGCAGCAATCGATCGCGTCAAGAAGCTGACCATCTATGCACGCGAAGCCGTGCGACACGCGTGGCTGGTCGATCCGATTGCCCGCACGCTCGAAGTGCTCCGGCTCGAGAGCGGCCGCTGGACCATCGTGGCGACGTGGTCCGGGATTGTGACGATTCGGGCCGAACCGTTCGACGCGATCGAGTTGGACTTCTCGTTGCTCTGGGAAGAGACGTAGTCCGCCTTTCTGTTCTCCCCTGTTAGACTGTCAAAACATGTCATACCGCAGTCCGCTCGAGGCCCGCATCGCGAAGAAGACCACGAAAGCGATCGTCGATTTCAATCTGATCGAAGACGGCGACCGCGTCATGGTCGGTCTCTCCGGGGGCAAGGACAGCTGGGCGCTCATGCAGACGCTCGACCTGCTGCGCCAGCGGGCGCCGATTGCGTTCTCGCTCGTCGCGGTCAACGTCGACTCCGGCTACAAGGAGTTCGAGCACGACGTGATCGCGAAGACGTGCGAGGCGCGAGGGTGGGAGTACCGCATCGAGCACACGTCGATTGGCGACGTGATGGACGACCTGCTCGACGCCAGCGCCACGCCGTGCTCGCTCTGTGCGCGGCTGCGGCGAGGCGTCCTGTACCGACTCGCCACGGACGTCGGCGCCACGAAGATTGCGCTGGGCCATCACCTGGACGATTTCATCGAAACGCTCCTGCTGAATCTGTTCTTCGCCGGCGCGCTCAAGGCGATGCCGGCACGTCTCGTCTCCGACAACGGCGAGCACACGGTCATCCGGCCGCTCGCCTACGTCGGCGAGGACGAGGCGCGGCTCTACACGAAAGAGGTGGGCCTCCCGATCATCGGCTGCTGCTGCCCGGCGTGCGGCGACCTGAGCCTGCAGCGCCAACGGGTCAAGCGGCTCATCCTCGACCTCGAGCGCGAGCATCCGGGCGTCAAGCCGTCGATGCTCAAGGCGCTCGGCAATGTCATGCCGCGCCATCTCCTCGATACGCGCCTCAATCCGAGCGGCGAACTCCGCGACAGCGTCGCTCTGCGGCTCGAAGAGGAAGGCGACCCTTCGACCCTCATTCAGATCCGGCACTGACGTGCGCGCCGTCGTCCAGCGCGTAACCGCGGCGCGCGTGCGCGTCGGCGGTCGCGTCACCGGCGAGATCGGCCGCGGCCTCCTGGTTCTGGCTGGGATCGGGCGCGACGACGGCCCGGAGGATGTCGTGTACGTGGCGGGAAAGATCCGCGACATGCGCGTCTTCGAAGGCGACGAGGGGAAGCCGATGGACCGCTCGGTCGTCGACGTCGGCGGGTCCGTGCTCGTCGTCTCGCAGTTCACGCTCTACGGCGACATCCGCAGGGGCCGGCGGCCGGCGTTCGACGGGGCGGCGCCACCCGATCGCGCGCGTGCGCTCTACGAAGATCTCGTGAGACAATTGCGGGCGGTTCCACTGCCGGTCGCCACCGGCGAATTCCAGGCCATGATGCGCGTCGAGCTCGTGAACGACGGGCCTGTGACGATCCTCATCGACAGCACACGCCAATTCTGAGTCGCATGAAAACCGCCGCCTGCGTCGCATTCTTCTGTCTGATCCCGCTCTCATCGTTCGCCCAGCAGCGCCCGCTCGTCACGGAGGACCCTGAGACGATCGGCGCGGGGCGGATGCTGGTGGAAGCGGGTTTCGACTACATGCGCGAGGTCGAGTTCCCCGTCTCCGGTCTCAAGGGACACCTGACCCGGTTTCCATTGATTGGCCTCAGCCTCGGCATTGGAGAGGTCGGCGAGGTGCAGATGGACGGTGGGCCGTACAACCGCCTCACCATTACCGACCGCTTCGCGGCGCCGCTCTCTCACATGCTCGTCGTCCCGGGAGCGACGACGTCGGACGTCGAGGACCTGGTGATCGGGACGAAGATCCGGTTGGTGTCCGAAGGCGCGTCGCGGCCGTCGATCGGGATCCGCTCGGCAACGAAGCTGCCGATGGCGTCCAACGAAGAAGGCCTGGGCCTCGACACGATGGACTTCTTCTCGTCGCTCCTCGTGGCGAAGACCGTGCAGTCAGTACGGCTCGTGGGCAACATCGGCCTCGGCATTCTCGGCGACCCGACGCGCGGCGACCGGCAGAACGATGTCCTCACCTATGGCGTGTCGTTCGCGCGGGCGATCTCGCAGCGCGGTGAAGTCGTGGGGGAGATCAACGGCCGCAAGGATACCCGCCACGGCGATCCGCCTCCGGGGACCGAGTCGCACAGTACCCTGCGCCTGGGCGCGCGCTACACCACCGGCGCCTGGCGTGCGGACGCGGCGCTCCTGTTCGGTCTGCTGGCCGCCGATCCGAGCTTCGGCGTGACGGCCGGCTTTACCTACGTCTTCCAGGCCTTCGGCACGCCCTGATGGCCGCCCTGCGCCTCGTCAAGGCGCACGCCTACGGCAACGACTTCCTGTTCGTGCCCGATGCGGACGCCCGCGCGGACGCTGCAGCCCTCGCCCGCGACCTCTGTGAGCGGCACGAAGGGATCGGTGCGGACGGTCTGATCCTGTTCACGCTGCGCGATCGCGGCGCCACGATGCGGCTCTTCAACGCCGACGGGAGCCCGGCGGAGTTGTCGGGCAATGGGCTGCGCTGCCTGGCGGCGATGGTCGTCCGCGCCCAGGGTCTCTCCGGCGGCACGACGGTCACGGTGGAGACGGGTGCGGGCGCGAAGCGGCTCGACCTGCTCGCGCGGGATGGAGAGCGGTACACGTTTCGGGCCGATATGGGCGCCGCCGAGGGCCTGCACGAGGTCGGCATTCCCGTTGGCACCGAAGCCGTGACCGCGACCGTCCTCAGGGTGGGGAATCCCCAGTGCGTCGTGCTGGGGCCGCTCCCGGAACCCGATCGGTTTGCCTGGCTGGGGCCGGCGCTCTCGACGCATCCGCGGTTTCCGGAAGGGACCAACGTCGAGTTCGCGCAGGTCGAATCCCCTCGTCGCGTGCGCATCCTGATCTGGGAGCGCGGCGTGGGTCCGACGTCCTCGTCGGGAACAGGGGCGTGCGCGGCGGCAGTGGCCGCGGCGGCGCACGGCGGCGCCGCTCGGGAAGTCGACGTGATCGCGCCCGGCGGCATCCAGACGGTCGAATGGATCGATGACCGCGTGTATCTGACCGGCTGGGCGGAAATCCTGTTCGAAGGAGAGTGGCTGGGGGTCTAGGCCTCGACCAGCGCGCGCTCGGGCTCCTCGGCGGCGCCGTCAACCGCCTCGCCCCTCAGAATGCGGCGCATGCGGGCCGCATCGAGCGCTCCGTCCCACTTGGCGATCACCACGGTGCCAACCCCGTTCCCGATCAGGTTCGTCAGCGCTCTGGCTTCCGACATGAAGCGGTCGATGCCGATGATGAGCGCCAGCCCGGCCACCGGGATCGTCGGGATCGTCGCCAGCGTTGCCGCCAGTGTGACGAACCCTGCGCCAGTGACGGCGGCGGCTCCCTTCGAGGTCAGCAGCAGCACGGCCAGCACCCCGAGCTGCTGCCCGACGGTGAGATCGGTGTTCGTGGCCTGTGCGATGAAAACCGCCGCCATCGTCATGTAGATCGAGGTGCCGTCCAGGTTGAAGGAGTACCCCGTCGGAATCACGAGCCCCACGACCGATTTCGAGCATCCGAGATATTCGAGCTTCGCCATCATCCGCGGCAGCACCGACTCCGACGAGGAGGTGCCGAGCACGATCAGCAGCTCCTCCTTGATGAACGCGATGAACTTGAAGATGTTGAAGCCCGCCCAGATGCCGATGGCGCCGAGCACCAGACTGATGAAGAGCAGGCACGTCAGATAGAAGCCCGCCATCAGCTTGCCGAGCGAAAACAGCGTCCCGATCCCGTACTGCCCGATGGTGAACGCCATCGCGCCGAACGCGCCGATGGGCGCCACGCGCATGATCATGCCGACCACGCCGAAGAGCGCGTGCGTGAAATCGTCGATGAGCCCCACCAGCGCGCGCCCTTTCTCACCGAAGTGGAGGAGCGCCATGCCGAAGAGCACGGAAAAGAGCAGGACCTGCAGGATCTCTCCCCGCGCGAACGCGTCGACGACGGTCGCCGGAATGACGTTCATCAGGAAGTCGACCGTGCTCAGATGCTCGGCGCTCGCGGTGTACGCCGACACCGCCTTGGTGTCGAGCGTCGACGGGTCGGCGTTGATGCCGGCGCCAGGCTGGTAGAGGTTGACGATGATCAGGCCGATGAGGAGCGCGACCGTGGAGACCACCTCGAAGTAGATCAGCGCGCGGATGCCGATCCGGCCGACATTCCTCATGTCGCCCATCCGTGCGATCCCCACCACCACGGTGCCAAAGATGATCGGCGCGATGATCATCCGAATGAGCCGGATGAAGCCGTCGCCGAGCGGCCGCATGGCGGCTCCGGTGGCGGGCCAGAAGTACCCGAGCAGGACGCCAATCGTGATCCCGGTCAGTACCTGGAAATAGAGATGGGTATACAGCGGTTTCCTGGTGGCCTGGGGCATATCGGGGACTGACTATATCCGATCCGCTGAGGACGACGTTTTTGCGTACTCGAATCAGCGCCGGCGCCGCAAAGATTGCGATCTCGAGGCGGCGTCGAACGCGGTCAGCGCCTTCTCTGTGGCCTCTTTGACCCCTTCCAGTGCGGCATGTGCCGCCAGATAGTCGCCAGCGGCGATCGCCTCGCCCGCTTTTTGCAAGCTGGCCCGCGCGGCCGCCAGCGCGTCGGTCGGCGGCGTGAGCAGCCGGCGCGGAACGCCGGCGCGCCCGGCAGCCGCGATCCGCGCCTGTCCGTCGGCCACGAGGGCCGTGAGGTCGGTGACCGCGCGTTCGACGTCCGCCCGCATGCGCGCCTTCGTATCCGCGCTCTGGCGGGCGGCCTGCTGCGCGAGGTCGTGGCTCTCGAGCGCGTAATTGAGCGCGAGCCGGTAGTCGCGGGCCGCCACGGCATCGTTGGCGCTCTCGAGCGCCGCGGTCGCCGCTGCATACTCCTTGGCGGCGTACTGCTCGGCGCCGGCGGCGCGCGCGGCGTCGATCGCGCCCTGCGCGCGATCGATCTCCGTGGTCGGCGGCGCCGCGCACGCGGACAGAAGCAGCGCAGCAAGCGGGACGGCCACGAGAGCGGACCGACGCAGCATGAGCGTTGAGTATAGCGTTGATGAAAGAGGTGCCACCACACGATCGGCCGCGCGAGAAGCTCGAGCGGCTCGGTGCGACGGGGCTTGGCGACAACGAGCTGTTGTCGCTCGTGCTGGGCAGCGGATCGCGCCGTTACGACGCACTGGCGCTCGCCAACCGGATCATCGACCACGTCGGCGGTCTGCACGGTTTGACGCGGCTCGATCTCGGTCGGCTGCGAGGGGTCGCCGGCGTCGGTCCCGCGCGCGCCGCGCAGATCGTCGCTGCGGTCGAACTTGGGCGGCGGACGCTCGTGCGGGGCATGGCCGAGCGGCCGCAGCTCCTGTCGCCGCGTGAGATGGCCGCCTACCTGATTCCGCAGTACGGCGGCAGCATGGTGGAGCAGTTCGGCCTCGTCATGCTCGATACCAAGCACCGGGTGATCCGCATCAAGATCGTCTCGAGCGGATCGCTCGACACCACGGTGGTGCACCCCCGCGAGGTCTTTCGCGAGGCCGCCGCCGCGTCGGCCGCCGCGATCATTCTCTTCCACAACCATCCGTCGGGCGACCCGACCCCCAGCCCCGACGATCTGCTGCTGACCACGCGGATGATCAATGCGGGCGCCATCATGGGGATCGACGTGATCGACCATCTCATCCTCGCCGACCAGCAGTACTTCTCGCTCGTCGAGGCGGGACGTCTGCGGGCGCGGACGAGATAAGATTGGTCCGGTGTGACGATCCTCTACTTCGACTGTTCGTCAGGCGCGGCCGGAGACATGATCCTCGGTGCGCTGCTCGATGCCGGCCTCCCGCTCGAGGATCTGCGCCGGGCTCTCGGCAGTCTCGCGGTGAAGGGCGACGCGCTCTGGACCGAATCCGTCACCCGCGGCGGCATACGCGCGACCAAGCTGCACGTCGGTGGCGAATGCGGCTCGGGGCACGCTCACGCGCAGCATCACCCGCACCGGACCGTCGCGGAGATCGAGGGCCTTATCGAGGCGTCGGCGCTGTCGCCCACGGGGAAAGAGCGCGCCAAGGCGCTCTTCGGCCGGCTTGCGGCGGCGGAGGCGGCCGTTCACGGCACCTCCGCCGACAAGGTGCACCTGCACGAGGTGGGCGCGCTCGATTCAATCGTCGACATTGTCGGCACCGTCTACGGTCTGGAAGCGCTCGGGATCGACGAGGTCGTCGCATCGCCGCTCAATGTCGGCAGCGGAACGATCGCGTGCGCGCACGGGGTCTATCCGGTACCAGGCCCGGCCACCGCGCGCCTCCTCGAAGGGGCCCCCATCTATGCGGGCACGCAGACCGAGGAGCTCGTCACCCCGACGGGCGCGCTGCTCGTGACCGGCTATGCACGACGGTTCGGGCCGCTCCCGGCGATGCGCCTCCGGCAGGTCGGGTACGGCGCCGGCACACGCGATTGTGCGGACGTGCCCAACGTGCTGCGGGTGCTCATCGGCGAGGCCGACCGCACCGCGCCGGCCGCGCGCGTCGTCGTGATCGAGGCGGAGATCGACGACATGAACCCGCAGATCTTCGGCGTCCTGATGGACCAGCTCATCTCCGCCGGCGCGCTGGACGTCTTCTATACGCCGATTCAGATGAAGAAGAACCGGCCGGGGACTCTCCTGTCGGTCGTCGCGCGGCCGGATGCGCGGGAGGCGCTCACCGCCGTCGTATTCCGTGAGACGACGACCATCGGCGTCCGGTATAGCGAGATGGAGCGCGAGTGTCTCGAACGCGAGACGATCGCGGTCGAGACGCCGCTCGGCCGCGTGCGGATCAAGGTCGCGCGGCGGCACGGCAGCGTGCTGAACGCTTTGCCTGAGTTCGACGATTGCGTCCGTATGGCCGCCGAGACCGGCACGCCGGTCAAGGACATCCAGGCGTTGGCCATGAAGGCCTTCCTGGATAGTAGGCAGGAGGCAGTAGGCAGGAGGCAGTGACGAGACAGTTTTACATCACCACGCCGATCTACTACATCAACGCGCAGCCGCACATCGGCCACGCCTATACGACGATGGTCGCCGATGCGATGGCGCGGTCGCAGCGGCTGCTCGGCGCCGATGTGTTCTTCCTGACCGGCACCGACGAGCACGGGCAGAAGGTCGAGCGCGCCGCGCAGAAGGCCGGCGTCGACACCAGGACGTTCGCCAACGATGTCGCAGGATCGTTTCGGCAGATGTGCCGCGATCTGTCCATCACCAATGACGACTTCATTCGGACGACGGAGCCGCGGCATCACCGCGCGGCCCAGGCGCTCTGGCGGCGGGTCGCCGCCAACGGCGACATCTACAAGGGCGACTACGAGGGGTGGTACTGCACGGTCGATGAGATCTTCGTCCCTGAAACGCAGCTCGTCGACGGACGGTGCCCGACCTGCGGCGGCAAGGTCGAGCGGCTGAAAGAGCAGAGCTACTACTTCCGGCTGTCGAAGTATCAGCAGCCGCTGCTCGACTTCTATCGTGCCCATCCGGCGTTCGTGCAGCCGGACTTCCGCTTCAACGAGGTCCGCAGCTTCGTCGAGGCCGGTCTGCAGGACCTCAGCATCAGCCGCACGTCGTTCCGCTGGGGCATTCCCGTGCCGGATGATCCGGCGCACGTGATGTACGTCTGGTTCGATGCACTGACCAACTACCTCACTGCGCTCGGCTTCGGCGCCGACGGCTCCGAGGCGCAGGCGCGCGTCGAGCGCTACTGGCCCGTGGTCATTCATCTCATCGGCAAGGAGATCCTGCGGCAGCACGCCCTGTACTGGCCGGCGTTCCTGATGGCCGCCGGAATCAACCCGCCCGAGCGCATCATCGCGCACGGCTGGTGGTTGATGGGCGGCGCCAAGATGTCGAAGTCGGCGGGCAACGTCGCACGGTACCAGGACTACGTGCGGGTGTTCGGTGTCGACGCGCTCCGCTACTTCGTGATGCGCGAAATGCCGCTCGGCCTCGATGCCAACTTCTCCGACGAGGGGGTCCTCACGCGCTTCAATGCCGATCTGGCGAACGACCTCGGCAATCTCGTCAGCCGCACGACGACGATGATCCATCGCTACTGTGATGGGGTCGTGCCGGCACCGGGGGAGCGGGACGAGCTCGACGCCTCGCTCGAGCGGCAGATCGGGGGGACGATTGGCGCCGTCGTCCGTCAGTTCGAGCAGTTCCAGATCACGGTGGCCCTGCAGGAGACGTGGGAGCTGATTCGCTTCGTGAATCAGTACATCGTGAAGCGCGAACCGTGGGCGCTGGCGAAGCGTCCCGAGCAGCGCGCCATGCTCGACGCCACGCTCTATCACGCGGCCGACGCGCTGCGCGTGACGGCGGCCCTGATCGACCCCGTGATGCCGGAGGCGGCCGAGCGCATCCGGCGGATGCTCGGCACCGCCCAGGAACGCTGGACTGACCTCACGGCCGGCGGACTCCAGCCAGGCACGCGGCTGGGACCAACCGAGCCGCTCTTTCCCCGGATCGAAAAGACCCTCGAGGAGCTGCGCACGATGACACCTGACGAGACGCCTGCGCCGGCGGAGCAGAAGGCCGCGACCCCCGCGGAGCAGAAGCCCGCGGCGCCCGCCGAGGAGCCCCGAGTCACGATCGACGAGTTCATGAAAGTGGACCTGCGCGTGGCGAAGGTGCTCGAGGCCGAAGCCATCCCGAAGTCGAAAAAGCTCCTGAAGCTGAAGGTCGACACCGGGCGCGACCAGCGAACGATCGTGGCCGGCATCGCCGAGGCGTACCAGCCCGAGCAGCTCGTCGGCCGCTCCATCGTCATCGTCGCCAACCTGCAGCCCGCCAAGCTCATGGGGGTCGAGTCCAACGGGATGGTGCTGGCCGGGAGTCCGGACGGCGGTCAGCCTGTGCTCGTGGGGTTCGACCAGGACCTGCCGCCCGGCGCGCGCGTCCGATAAGCCCTCCGCGAGGCGCGGCTCGCCTCCTCGCCACCTCTGGGGCCAGCGTGTGTAGTTCGCGCGAGGAGGTGCCGCGGCATGCGTCGATTGACTTGCGTCATCGCAGGATCACGTTCGAGCCGACGAAGGGTCTCGCGTGGCACGACATCACGCCGAAGATGGGCGCCGCGTACGATCTGTTCGGCACCGGGAGGACAGCCGTGAAGATGAGCCTGGCGAAGTACATGGCCGGCCAGGCGCTCCGCGGTGCCGACCGGACCGCCATCTTTGGTGACGTGATGAATCCCATCGATCGCGTCGTGACGAGCACGAACCGGTCCTGGAACGACGCGAACCTGAATTTCGTGCCCGACTGCGACCTCCTGAACCCGTCGGCGAACCGCGAGTGCGGGGCGATGTCGAACCGCAACTTCGGTCTGCCCGTGCCCGGCGCCACCTACGATCCCCAGGTGATCGGCGGCTGGGGACACCGCGAGTACAACTGGCAGTTCTCGGCCGGCGTGCAGCACGAGCTGATGCCGCGCGTCGCCGTCGACGCCACGTATTTCCGCCGCTGGTACGGCAACTTCAACGTGTCGGACAACCGCGCGCTGACCGCCGCCGACTTCGACGCATTCGACGTCACGGCACCCGGGCACCGCGACCTGCCGGGCGGCGGAGGGCACGTGGTCAATGGCCTGTACGACCTGAAGCCGGCGAAGTTCGGCGTGCCGGCCGACAACTACATTACCTTCGCCAGCCACTACGGCAGGCAGATCGAGCGCTGGAACGGCGTGGACATTACCGTCAATGCGCGGCCTCGGGCGGGCATGCTGCTCATGGGCGGCATGAGCACCGGCCGGACGACGAGAGACACGTGCGAGATCAGGGCGCAGCTTCCGGAGACGGCACCGCTCAACCCGTCCTGCCACGTCGAGACGGCATTCCTCAGACAGGTGAAGTTCATCGGCACCTACACCGTGCCGAGGGTCGACGTGCAGGTCAGCGCGGTGTATCAGAGTCTGCCAGGGCCCGAGATTGCCGCGATGTACAACGCACCGACGGCCGTCGTGGCGCAGACGCTGGGCCGGCCTCTTTCGGGTGGCGCGGCCAATGCCACGGTGAACCTCGTGGAGCCGGGTACGATGTACGGCGAGCGCCGGAACCAGGTCGATCTGCGCGTCGGGAAGATCCTGCGCGCGGCCAGGACGCGGACGACCGCCAACGTGGATCTCTACAACGTCCTCAACGCCAACCCCGTGCTGGCTGAGAACAGCAGCTTCGCCGTGTGGCGTCGGCCGACGACGATTCTCCCGGCGCGCTTCGTGAAGCTCTCGATCGCATTCGACTTCTGATGGTCGACAGCCACTGCCATCTCGCCGGCCCGGAGTTCCGCGAGGATCTCCGGGCCGTCGTTGACCGCGCGAGGGAAGCAGGAGTGACCGCTGCGCTCGTCATCCTTGGCGCTGACGACGAGGAGGAATGCCGGCGCGCCGCGGCGGTCGAAGCGGCATGGCCTGCGGTCCGGTTCTCGATCGGCGTGCATCCGCACGCGGCCGGGGCGTTCGCCTGTGACCCCGAGGGGGCCGTCCGACTGGTCGAGCAGCGGTTCGACGAGACGTCGTCAGCGAGGGCGCTGGGGGAGATCGGCCTCGACTATCACTACGATTTCGCGCCCCGCGACGTGCAACAGGGCGTGTTCCGCGCGCAGATCCGGCTTGCGCGCCGGCGGCGCCTGCCGATGGTGATCCATACGCGCGAGGCGGAGGCGGACACGTTCCGGATCCTGACGGAGGAGGCGGCGGGGGACGGCGGCGGCGTGTTTCACTGCTTCACGGGCGACCGCGCCACGGCCGGGCGCGCGCTCGACGCGGGCTTTCACCTGTCGCTCGCCGGCATCGTGACCTTTCCGAAAGCGGAGGAGCTGCGCGAGGTCGCGCGGCTCGTGCCCGCCGACCGCCTGCTCATCGAGACCGACAGCCCGTTTCTGGCGCCGGTGCCGCACCGCGGCACGCGCAACGAGCCCGCGCGGGTCGTGCACGTCGCGGAAGTCGTCGCCGCCGCGCGGGGAATACACGTCGACGCCATCGCCGCCGCGACCGACGAGAATTTCGTCCGCCTGTTCAAACCTTGATTGGCGGCGCAGGGATGTGGTCAGATTGTCGCGCGTGAATCCCGCCACGCCTAACGCGTCCGCGTCCGTTCTCGCCCAGTTGTTCGAGCCCATTCGCGACGATCTCCGCGCGGTCGAGCGCGAGTTCGCGCGGCACGTGCAGTCGCAGATCTCCGTAATCCCCGCGATTGGCAACTACGTCAAGGACGGGGGCGGCAAGCGGATCCGGCCCGCCGTGCTCCTCATGGCGGCGCGCATGGCCGGCTATACCGGCGAGCGCGCGGTGCTGTACGCGTCGGTCGTCGAGTTCATCCACAGCGCGACACTCGTGCACGACGACATCATCGACGAGGCGGAGCTGCGCCGCGGACGCCAGGCCGCGCATACGCGGTGGGGGAACCATCTGACGGTGCTCTTCGGCGACTTCCTGTATCTCAAGTCGATGTCGCTCGCGCTCACGCAGGACACGCTCGACGTCATCCGGCTGCTCTGTGATGTGACGCTTCGGATCGTCGAGGGAGAGATCTACCAGCTCACGAAGCAGGGCGCGGTCGACCTCTCCGAAGAAGAGCACTTCGAGATCGTTCGCCGCAAGACTGCGTATCTGTTCGCCGGCTGCGCCCGCATCGGCGGCATGCTCGGGCCGACGACCCGCGAGCAGCAGGAAGCCCTCTGGGAGTACGGCTCCAACATCGGCATGGCGTTCCAGATCGTCGATGACCTGCTCGATTTCACGGGCGATGAGGTCGCGCTCGGCAAACCTGTGGGCGGCGACCTGCGCGAAGGGAAGCTGACGCTGTCCGTCATCCACCTGCTCACGCAGGACGATGGGCGGGCGCGCGCGCTCGTGGGCAAGATCGCGCGCGATCGGGCGGTCGATGTGGATGAGTGGCGGCAGCTGCGCGCCATGCTGGCCGAGACGCGATCGATCGAGTACGCCCAGAACACCGCGCTGAGCTTCGTCGACCGGGCCAAGCAGGCGCTGCAGGCGTTCCCGGCCAACGACGCACGCGAGGCGCTGCTCTTTCTGCCCGACTACGTCGTCTCGCGCGATCGATAGAATGAGCGGGAATGACTCCCGCTGAGCGGATCGCGGAGCTCCGTCATCTCATCCGTCACCACGAAGAGCGCTACTACGTCCTGAGCGATCCGGAAATCGCCGACGCCGAGTTCGACGAGCTGATGCGCGAGCTCGAGCAGCTCGAGTCCGAGTACCCAGATCTCGTCAGCGACGATTCGCCGACGCGTCGCGTCGGCGGCCGGGTCGCGGCGGGGTTTGCGACCGTCGAGCACGCCGAGCCGATGCTCAGCCTCGACAACGCCTATTCGGAGGAGGAGCTTCGCGCCTTCGACGACCGCGTCCGCCGCGGCCTCGGCATGGGGCTGGACGACGCGGTCCGCTACGTCGCGGAGCTGAAGATCGACGGCGTCAGCATCGCGTTGACCTTCGAGAACGGCACCCTCGTGCGCGGTGCCACGCGCGGCGACGGCGTGCGCGGCGAGGACGTCACCGCCAACATCCGGACGGTTCGCGCCGTCCCGCTGGGGCTGCGCGGCGAGGGCTGGTCTGGGCGGGTGGAAGTGCGCGGCGAGGTGTTCCTGCCGCGCAAGGCGTTCGAGCGCATCAACGCCGAACGGACCGAAAGGGGTGAACCGCTCTTTGCCAACCCCCGGAATGCCGCCGCCGGTACGCTTCGCAACCTCGATCCCGCGCTCGTCGCGACGCGCGGGCTTCGCGCGTGGGTGTATCAACTTGTGGGGGCGGGCACGCCCCAAGGCGCGCGGGTCACCACGCACACGGAGACGTTCGAGCTGCTGCAGCAGTGGGGCCTGCCCGTCGAGCCGCACTGGCGCCCGTGCGTCGGCCTGGGCGAGCTCGTCGCCTTCTGCCGCGAATGGGACGAGCAGCGGCGGTCGCTCGAGTTCGACACCGACGGGGTGGTGATCAAGGTCGACCGCCTGGCAGACCGGCGCCTGCTCGGCACCACGAGCAAGTGTCCGCGCTGGGCGATCGCCTTCAAGTTCCCGGCCGAGCAGAAGACGACGCGGCTCGAGAAGATTGAGGTGAACGTCGGCCGTACTGGGGCGGTGACGCCGTTTGCCGTGCTCGAGCCCGTGTTCATCGCGGGCTCCACCGTGTCGATGGCAACGCTCCACAATGCCGACGACATCGCACGGAAAGACATTCGCGACGGCGACTGGGTGATCGTGGAGAAGGCGGGCGACGTCATCCCGAGGGTGGTTGGCCCGATCCCGAGCCGCCGGCCGGCCGACTCGAGGCCGTGGCAGATGCCGACCACGTGTCCGCGGTGCGGAGCGGCGCTGCATCGACCGGAGGGCGAGGTCGTGTGGCGCTGCGAGAACACCTCGTGCCCGGCCAAGCTGCAGCGCGGCCTCGAGCACTTCGCCTCACGCGGCGCGATGAACATCGAGGGGCTCGGCGAGTCGCTCATCGCGCAGCTCATCGAGCGCGGCCTGGTGCGTGACTATGCCGATGTCTACGCGCTCACGGCCGAGACGCTGGCAGGACTGATCAGCACGTCCGCCCGCGCCGACGGGAGGACGATCGAGCGCCGGTTCGGCGAGAAGAACGCCGTGAAAGTGATTGCAGAAATCGATCGCAGCCGGACGAACGAGCTGTGGCGCCTCATGTACGGGCTCGGCATCCGCCATGTCGGCGAGCGTGCCGCGCAGGTGCTGGCCGATGCCCTCGGGTCGATCGACGCGCTCGCGGCGGCCTCGATCGAGGAGCTGCAGGCCACACGGGAGATCGGCCCTGTGCTGGCCGAGTCCGTCCGGAGCTGGTTCGACGAGCCCCGGAATCAGCAGCTGCTCGCGCGGCTGCGTGCGGCCGGTGTCCGGATGGAGGTGCCGCCGGAGGAGCGGGCCCCGCGCCGTGCCGAGGGGCCGCTGACCGGAAAGACCTATGTGCTGACCGGCACGCTCGCGTCGATGACGCGGGAGGAGGCGACCACCGCAATCGAGCGGCTCGGCGGCAAGGTGGCCGGCTCGGTGAGCCGGAAGACCGCGGCGGTGATCGTCGGCAGCGACGCCGGCAGCAAGGCGGACAAGGCGCGCGAGCTTGGCGTGCCGATGCTCGACGAAGCGGCGTTCCGCGCGCTCATCGAACGTACGTAGTGTCCGGCTTCAGCCGGACCTTCTGTCATAATAAAAACAGCCATGACTCGGCGGTTTCTGGCGGTGACGGTCGCGCTCACCGCCACCGTGGCATTTTTCGTCGGGCTCGTCGTGGCCGGCACGATGATGCCGGCGCCGGCCGCCTCCGCCGTCGCCGCGCCAGCTCCCGCCGCACGCGTCGTGGAGCGCGCGGCGGCGGCGGTGTCGGTCGCCACGCCCTCGTTTGCCGATGTCGCGGAGCGCCTGAACCCCGCCGTTGTCAACATCGATGCCGCCTCGCGCGCCAGCGCGAGACCGCGCCGCCGGATGCTGCTGCCAGACGGTTTCGACCCGTTCGAGCGGCCGCAGCCGCGGGAGCCCGAGGCGCCCCGCCGCGGCGCCGGCACCGGCTTCATCATCGACGGAGACGGATTCATTCTGACCAACCACCACGTCATCGACGGCGCGGAGCGCATCGTGGTGCGGCTCGGCGACGGCCGGCAGCTCCGCGCCGAGGCCGTCGGCACCGACCCCGATACCGATATCGCGCTCATCAAGATCGACGACGGCCGGCCGTTTCCGTTCGCGCCGCTGGGCGATTCCGACACGCTGCGCGTCGGCGAGTGGGTGCTCGCCATCGGCAACCCGCTCGCGTACGAGCACACCGTGACGGTCGGGGTCGTGAGCTTCATCGGCCGCAAGCTCTTCGACAGCTCGCTCGACCGCTACATCCAGACCGATGCGGCGATCAACTTCGGCAACAGCGGCGGCCCGCTGATCAACGCGCGGGGGGAAGTGATCGGCATCAACGCGGCCATCAGCTCGCGCGCCGCGAACATCGGCTTCGCCGTTCCCATCAATCAGGCGCGCGCCATTCTCCCGCAGCTGCGGGCCAAGGGGCGCGTGTCCCGCGGCTATATCGGCGTGACGCTGCGCGACGTCGATCCCGACCTCCAGCGGTCGCTCCGGCTGTCGACGGCCGTCGGTGCGCTCGTCCAGGACGTGACGCCGGGATCGCCCGCAGCCCGGGCCGGCGTCCGGACCTACGACCTGATCGTTGGCGTCGATGGCCGGCCGATTCCGGGCAACGAGGCGCTGATTCAGACGATTGCCGCACGCGAGCCCGGGTCGGTCGCCACGCTGCAGCTCCTGCGCGACGGCCGTGCCCTGAGCGTGACCCTGAAGCTGACGGAGCGGCCGACGCGCGAGCGGCGCACCTCCGTGACCGACGCACCGCCGGTTCCCTCGAGCCAGCCCGGCTCCTCGCTCGGCCTGAGCGTTCGGGATCTCGACGCGGAGGCGGCCGCCCGGTACAGGCTGCCCGAGGGGCTTCGTGGTGTGGTGGTCGCGCGCGTGGAGCCGATGAGTCCCGCCTTCGACGCGGCGATCGAGCGCGGCCACGTCGTTCTGGAGATCAACCGGCAGCGCGTCCAGAACGTGGACGACTACCGCCGTCTGACGACCGGCGCTCGTGCAGGCGACATCCTCACGATGTACGTCTACAAGCCGGAGCTCGACCAGCGCACGCTCGAGACCGTGAAGATCGACGGCCGGTGAAACCGCGCATCCTGGTCATCGATGACGAGGCCGCCATCCGCGATTCCCTGCGGATGATCCTCGAGTACGAGCACTACGAGTTCATTGGCGCCGCCTCCGGCCCGGATGGGCTCGCCGTCATCAAGCGCGACGCGCCCGACATGGCGCTCCTCGACATCAAGATGCCCGGCATGAACGGGCTCGAGACCCTCGCGGAGATCCGCAAGGTCGAGGAGACGCTGCCGGTCGCCATGATCTCCGGACACGGCACCATCACCGATGCCGTGCAGGCCACGCGGCTCGGCGCGTTCGATTTCATCGAGAAGCCGTTCACGAGCGAGCGCGTGCTCGTCACCGTCGCCAAGGGCCTGGAGGTGCGCGAGCTCCGGCAGGAGAACCGCGAGCTGAAGCTCGCGATGGAGGCGAAGTACGAGATCGTCGGCCAGAGCGCCGCGCTCAAGACGGTCCTCGAGGCGGTGAGGCGCGCGGCGCCGACCAATGCAACGGTGCTGCTGCTCGGCGAGAGCGGCGTCGGCAAGGAGCTCGTGGCGCGGACCATTCACCGCAACAGCCCCAGAGCCGGGCAGCGCTTCATTCAGGTGAACTGCGCGGCCATTCCGGAGGAGCTGATCGAGTCGGAGCTCTTCGGCCACGAGAAGGGATCGTTCACCGGCGCCGCCGAGAAGCAGATCGGCAAGTTCGAGCAGGCCGATCGCGGCACGATTTTCCTCGACGAGGTGGCCGATATGAGCGCGAAGACGCAGGCCAAGGTCCTGCGCGTGCTCCAGGAACAGGAGGTGGAGCGGCTCGGCTCGTCTCGTACGATCAAGGTCGACGTGCGCGTCATCGCCGCGACCAACAAGAACCTCGAGGAGGCGATTCAACGAGGCCAGTTCCGTGAGGATCTCTACTTCCGTCTCAACGTGATTCCGATTGTCGTGCCGCCGCTGCGCGAGCGGCGCGAGGACATCCCGCTGCTCGTGCAGCACCTCGCCCGGCGCATGAGCGAGGAGCACAACCTGCGGCCGAAGCGCGTCGACGCGCGCGTCATGGACGTGCTGCAGCGGTACCGGTGGCGCGGCAACATCCGCGAACTGCGCAATGCCCTCGAGCGTGTCATGATCATGACGACGGGCGACGTCGTGCGCGTCGAGGATCTGCCGCGCGAGGTGCGGGGAGAGGCGGGCGCGCGGGAAGCCGCGGCGGCCGAAGCGGTGGCGGCGCCCATGGCAGCCGGCGGCGGCCTGCCGGCCGGACCGCTCGCGGCGGGCACGCTGCGCGAGTTCAAGGATGCGGCCGAGCGGGCGTACCTCGTCCAGAAGCTGCGCCAGAACAACTGGAACATCTCGAAGACGGCTGAGGTCATCGACACGCCGCGGAGCAATCTCTACAAGAAGCTCGAACAGTACGGCATCAGCCAGGAGGTGGATGGCTAGCCCGTACGGGATAATGAGAAGTCGCAGTCAGACAGACGACCGCCGCTCGACTCGCCCCTTCGGGGCTCGCTCGCGACAGGCCGGCCAACGGGCCCGCCCCGAGCGAGCCCCGAAGAGGCGAGTCGAGGGGAGGAAAGTCCGAACTCCGAAGGGCAGTGCGCCGGGTAACGCCCGGGCAGGGTAACCTGACGGATGAGTGGCACAGAAAACACACAGCCTACCGTCTCGCCGAAGCGCCTTCGGGCGCGCAGGCGGACGCGGCAATGGTGAAAAGGTGCGGTAAGAGCGCACCGCGTTCGTGGTAACACGGACGGCAGGCAAAACCCCGCACGGAGCAAGACCAAATAGGGTGGCGATCGAGGACGGCCCGTCCGAAGCCACCGGGTAGGTCGCTGGAGCCCGCGAGCAATTGCGGGACTAGAGGAATGGTCGTCTCGCCGTAGCCCGCCGCAAGGCGGGCGAAGGCGGACAGAATTCGGCTTATGGCTGTCTGCGACGTTCTCTTTGCCTTCGAAGGGTCTGGCCTGAGCCGGACCGATCTTTGCTGAGGAACCCGGCCGTATGGCCTTCTACCTTGTCACGGGCGGGGCCGGGTTCATCGGCTCCCATCTGACGGACGAGCTGGTTCGCCGCGGGCACCGAGTCCGCGTCGTCGACAATCTCGTCACGGGCCGCCGGCAGAACCTCGCGCAGGCGGGCGGCGTCGACTTCATCGAAGGCGACCTGGCCGACCTTGCCGTCGCCCGCCGCGCGTGCGCCGGCGTCGACGTCGTGCTTCATCAGGCGGCGATTCCGTCGGTACCCCGTTCGGTCGAGGATCCGCTCACCTCTCATCAGGCGAACATCGATGCCACGCTGCACGTGCTGCTGGCCGCGCGCGAGGCCGGCGTGCGCCGCGTTGTCTATGCCGGCTCGTCGTCCGCGTACGGCGACACGCCGGCGCTGCCGAAGACCGAGTCGATGGCACCGTCGCCGCTGTCGCCCTATGCGCTCCAGAAGCTCGTGGGCGAGCAGTATGGGCAGCTGTTCATGCGCCTGTACGGCCTCGAGACGGTGACCATCCGGTACTTCAACGTCTTCGGGCCGCGGCAGGATCCGTCGTCGCCGTACTCCGGCGTGATCTCGCTCTTCATCACGGCGCTGTCGGAGGGCCGCGCACCGACCATCTATGGCGACGGCGAGCAGACGCGCGATTTCACCTATGTCGCCAACGTGGTCGACGGCGTGCTGCGGGCGTGTGAAGTGCCGGGGGTGGCCGGCGACGTGATCAATGTGGCGACGGGCAGCCGCATCAGCATCAACGGGCTCTTTCGCGCGCTCCGCGACCTGATCGGCGCGCGCGTGGAGCCGGTGTACGCGCCCGCCCGCCTCGGCGACGTCCGCGATTCCCAGGCGGACATCACCAAGGCGCAGCGGCTGCTCGGCTATGCCCCGATCGTCGCGTTCGAAGACGGGCTGAAAAAGACGGTCGACTGGTACCGCAGCTCGCACGTCACGGTCGCGTAGGCCCCGCGTCACCCGCCGGTGCCCGTCTCCCGCGTAACCGCAGTTGTCGCTCGCGACGTCCCTTCCAGTTTCGCTCTCTTCTCTCTTTCTCTGAAGTCGCTCGTCCTCAGTGGCTTGCCGGGACAGTCGCCGTGCCGCCGCAGCGGCGTCGTCCTTGCCGGAACCCTGACCGTTCCGGGATGCGCTCGTCGAAGGCGCCCGACCTCGCGCCACGGGAGCGCGCCAGGGCAAGCCCATGGCATGGACGGACACACAGCAGAGGAGGAGATGCGATGCGAATGATGATGGCGGCGCTGCTCGTACTGAGCCTTGGCCTCACCGTGGACGCCGCGCAGCAGCGCGGCCGCGCGCCGGCGGCTGCGGCGGCGGTCGACGCGGCGGCGCCGGTGAACCTGAATACCGCGACCGCGGCGCAGCTCGAGGCGCTGCCCGGCGTCGGTCCGGCGCTGGCGCAGCGGATCGTCGACTATCGCCAGCAGAGTGGCGGCTTCAAGAAGATCGAGGAACTGATGAACGTCCGCGGCATCGGCGAAGCGAGCTTCCTGAAGCTGAAAGCGCTCGTCACGGTCACGCCACCGAAGACCGACCGCGCCGCCACGCAGTAGATGAACGAGAAGGAGGCGGAGGGCTTCAGCCCTCCGCCTCCGGCTACACGCTCGTCGAGCTGCTGTTCGTCGCCGGGCTCATGGCCGTGATGGCCGCGGTGGCTGTTCCACAGATGCTGAGCGGCCTCGACCGCTCACGCGCCAGGGCCGCGGCGCGCTTCCTGGCGGCGCGGATGACCGCAGCGCGAACCTACGCGGTGCTGCGATCGGCGAACGTGGCGCTGCGTTTCGTCGACGACCGTACGGGCGTCACGTTTCAGACATTCGTCGACCACAACCAGAACGGGGTCCGCACGAGCGACATTGCCGCGGACGTGGATCGCCCCCTCGACGCGCCGGCGCGGCTCCCCGAGCTCTTTCCGGGTGTCGAGATCGCGCTGGCACCGGAGCTTGGCGCCGATCCAGTTCGTTTTGGATCGAGCGATCTGCTTTCGTTCACGCCGCTCGGGACTGCCACGCCGGGCACGGTCTACATCCGCGGCCGCGACGGCACGCAGCTCGCCGTGCGTGTGCTCGGCGCAACCGCCCGTACGCGCGTGCTGTATTACGCACCGCGTGCGCGCCGGTGGATGGAAACGTTCTGATGCGGGTAGCGCATGCCCGATCGTCTCCACAGCTGAACCGTCGGCGCCGGGGAGGCGCTACCCAGCCGCGCTCGCCGCGAGCGGACGCCAGAGGACAGCACGGGTCACATCGGACGGTTCCTCGCCCCTCGTCGCGCTGGCATCGGCCTTGTTACGGCGCGCGCGTGTGACCAGCGATGCGAACTCAATGGATCTCCGGCAAATCGTCGCGGCCGTGAGCGCGGCGCTGACGCACCCGGCGCTCGAAGAGCTCCCCGGCATCTTCGAACGGCAGGTGCAGCAGCTGCTGTCGATGCGCGCGGTCCGGCTCCGGGAGATTCCGGCGCGATACCAAGCACGGCTCGTCACGCCGACCCGAACGCCGGAGTCGATCGTCGTTAGCGTCCCGACGGCCGATCCCAGCACGCAGGCCGTGCTCGAAGCCTCCTTCGATCGTGGCCGCACGCTGGACGAGCGCGACTTCGAGCTGCTCACCGCCGCCGCGCAGCTCGGAGGGCTCGTCCTCGAAGCGACCCGCCGATGGGGTCCTCCGCGGCTGCCGCTGCCGGCGGAGACGAGCCCACTGGTTGGCTCGAGCTCCGCGATGGTGGCACTGCGCGAGCAGGTGGCGCGCGTGGCGCAGACCGACTTCACGGTGCTCATCGAGGGTGAGAGCGGCACCGGCAAGGAGCTCGTTGCCCGCCAGATTCATGAGTCGAGCCGGCGGCGCAAGGGGCCGTTCGTCGCGGTCAACTGCGCCGCGGTCGTCGAAACGCTGCTCGAGGCGGAGCTGTTCGGCATCGAGGAGCGCACGGCCACAGGCGTCCGGGGGCGGCGAGGCAAGTTCGAATACGCGGACGGCGGCACCCTGTTCCTCGACGAAGTGTCCGATCTCGCCGTCTCGGCGCAGGCGAAGCTGCTGCGCGCCATCCAGGACCTCGCCGTCGAGCGCGTGGGCACGACCGGCACCCGGCGGGTGAATACGCGCATCGTGGCCGCAACCAATCGTCCGCTCGCGGGACTGGCGGCCAATGGCCTCTTCCGGTCCGACCTGTTCTACCGCGTGAGCGGAGTCGACATTCACGTGCCGCCGCTGCGCGACCGGCGCGAAGACATTCCGGAGCTGGCGGAGCACTTCCTGGAACGCCATCGCGCGACACGCCGGTTGACACTCTCGGACGGAGCCTTGGACGCGCTGCGGCTCTATGACTGGCCGGGCAACGTGCGCGAATTGGAACGACTCGTGGAACGAGCCGTCGCCCTGGCGGCCGGCTGCCGGATCGAGCTCGACGATCTGCCGCCCCAGGTACGCGGCGATTACCGCGACGTGCTGGCGCCGTCGATTGCCGCGGGCGACTCGATGCGCGCGTGGGCGAGCCGCTATGCGCGCCTCGTCTTCGAGCGGTGCGGCCGCAACAAGCGCATCGCCGCCAGGCACCTCGAGATCAGCTATCACACGCTCGACGCGTATCTGCGGTTTACGGATGGTCCACGGCCACTCAATCGACGGCTCCCGAGATGGGCGAAGACCGAGACCGCATTGCCGAGTGCGCCGCGTCCAGCTGACGGCGAACCGCGGGATTCTTGACCCTCCTGCGCGCAGATAGTACCGTTACGTCTTTGTGACCGTCGCGAACGCCTCACACGAGCGGAACCCGAACGATCCGAACGCATCGAACGCCCCGAACGAGCCGAACCTCCTTCGAAAGACTCCGCTCAACGCCCGCCATCACGCGTCCGGGGCCCGGATGGTGCCGTTTGCCGGCTGGGAGATGCCGCTCGAGTACGCGGGCATCACGAGCGAGCACATGGCGGTTCGCACACGGGCGGGACTCTTCGACGTGAGCCACATGGGGGAGGTCGAGATCGCGGGCAGAGACGCGCTCGCTGCGGTGCAGCGGATCGTCTGCAGCGATCCCGCACAGCTGCGCGTCGGCCACGCGCAGTACACGGGGCTGCTGACCCCCGACGGCACGTTTCTCGACGACCTGATCGTCTACCGCCTGGCGCCCACGCACTTCCTGCTCGTGGTCAACGCGAGCAACGCCGAGAAGGACTACGCCTGGATCAGCGAGCAGGTGAAGGCCGCCGGAGACGCGGTCGCCGTCGACTCGAGCAGCCGGTACGCGCTGCTCGCGCTGCAGGGACCGGCCGCGCTCGACGTGCTGCAGCCGCTCACCGGCGTGGAGCTTGCGGCGATCCCGGCATTCGGCTTCGCGTACGGCGAGGTCGCGGGCGCGCGCGCCACCATCGCACGGACCGGATATACGGGCGAAGACGGATTCGAGATCTTCGTGCCGCCGAACATGGCAGACCGCGTCTGGCAGGCGATTCTGGAGTCCGGCCGGTCGGCCGGCGTCGTGGCCGCCGGACTCGGCGCGCGCGATACGCTGCGGCTCGAAGCCGGCATGCGCCTGTTCGGCAACGACATCGACGAGTCCACGACGGTGCTCGAGGCCGGCCTCGGGTGGATCGTCGGGTGGACCAACGAGCGGTTCATCGGGCGCGATCCGCTTCTGCGGCAGAAGGAGCAGGGTGTCACGCGCCGTCTTGTCGGCTTGGAGATGATCGATCCGGGCATTGCCCGGCACGGCTACCGCGTCCTGCAGGACGGCAGGCCGGTTGGCGTCGTGACGAGCGGCACGCAGACCCCGTATCTCAAGAAGGCGATCGGCATGGCCTACGTGCCCGTCGCGCTGGCGCGGAGCGGCACCGAGATCGCCATCGACATCCGTGGCCGTGCCGCGCGCGCGCGGGTGGTGCCGATGCCGTTCTACAAACGTCGTACGTAGGGCAGGGCACGACGCGCGGCGAAGAGACGCGACAGCCCCGCCGGAGAACCTTATGGCATATCCGGATGACCGCAGGTACACCAAGGATCACGAATGGATCCGAGTCTCGGGCGACACGGCCGAGGTGGGGATCACCGACTATGCCCAGCAGCAGCTCGGCGACGTCGTCTACGTGGAGCTCCCCGAGGTCGGTGCGCACGTCACGGCAGGGCAGCCGTTCGGGACGATCGAGTCGGTAAAGGCGGTCTCGGAGCTGGTTGCCCCCATGGGGGGACAGGTGGTGGAGGTGAACAACCATCTGAAGCAGCATCCGGAAGTGGTCAACAACGACCCGCACGCCAGCTGGATGATCAAGGTGCGGGTCGCCAATCCCGGTGAAGCGGCTGCACTTCTCGACAGCGCGCAGTATCAGAAGCTCCTTGGCTGATCACGTCCTCGACGCCCACGACTGGTTCGCCCCGCGGCACATCGGCCCGACACCAGCCGAGCGCGACGCGATGCTGGCTGCGATCGGCGCGCCTTCGCTCGACGCGCTCATCGACCAGGCGATCCCGGCTTCGATTCGGCTCACGCAGCCGCTCCGGCTACCGCCGCCGGAAGGCGAGCACCAGTACCTGCGGCGTCTGACGCATCTCGCGCGGCGCAACAAGACGTTCCGTTCCTACATCGGGCTCGGCTACCACGACACCATCACACCGAGCGTGATCCTGCGGATGGTGATGGAAAACCCCGGGTGGTACACGCCGTATACGCCCTATCAGGCCGAGATCGCGCAGGGCCGGCTCGAGTCGCTCCTCAATTTCCAGACGATGGTCGCGGACCTGACGGGGATGGAGGTGGCGAATGCGTCGCTGCTGGACGAGGCCACGGCGGCGGCGGAGGCGATGACGCTGCTGCACCGCGTCGGGGCACGCGGGCGGAACCTGTTTCTGGTGAGCGACCGCTGCCTGCCGCAGACGATCGACGTCGTGCAGGCGCGCGCCGAGCCGCTCGGCGTCGACGTGCGCGTCGAGCCGGTGGAGGCGATGAGGTTTGCGGCAACGGCACCCTTCGGCGTGCTGCTGCAGTACCCCGATGAAGCGGGGCTCGTCCGGGATCTCGCGCCGATCATCCGCGAGGCGCACGACGGGGGGGCGCTGGTGGCCGTCGGCACTGATCTGCTGACGCTTGCGCTACTCACGCCTCCGGGCGAGATGGGCGCCGACGTCGCCTTCGGCAACTCACAGCGCTACGGCGTGCCGCTCGGCTACGGCGGGCCGCACGCGGCCTTTTTCGCCACGCGGACCGGCTACGTCCGGCAGCTGCCGGGACGGCTGATCGGCGTCTCCGTCGATGCGCACGGCCGCAAGGCGTACCGTATGGCGCTCGCCACGCGCGAGCAGCACATCCGCCGCGAGAAGGCGACCTCGAACATCTGCACGGCGCAGGCGCTCCTTGCCAACACGGCCGCGATGTACGCGGTCTACCACGGGCCGGATGGCCTGCGCGCGATTGCCGGCCGGGTGCACACGCTCGCCCGGGTCCTCGACGACGCGCTCCGTGCGCTCGACCTGCGCCAGCTCAACGCGCAGTACTTCGACACGCTGCAGGTCGAAGTGCCCAGTTCGGCCGTCGTGCGCGATTGCGCGCTGGCGGCGGGCATCAATTTCCGGTACATGGACGACCGCCGGGTGGGCATCGCGCTGAACGAGACCGTCGACACATCGGATGTTCACGACATCGTGAGTGTGTTCGCGGCCGCGCTCGGCAAGGCGCCGCCGGCGCTCGAGACGCGCGCGGTCTCCGGCACTGACGATCTGCCGCCTTCGCTGCGCCGGACCACGCCGTTCATGACCCATCCGGTGTTCAACACGCATCGGTCCGAAACGGAGATGATGCGGTACATCCGGAGCCTCGAACGCAAGGATATCGGCCTGGACACGTCGATGATTCCGCTCGGCTCCTGCACGATGAAGCTGAACGCCGCCACGGAGATGTTGCCGGTCACGTGGGAGCATTTCAGCCGCGTGCATCCATGTGCGCCGGTCGATCAGGCGCAGGGCTACGCCGAGGTCTTCCGCGACCTGGAGGCGGCGCTCTGCGAGATCACCGGCTTCGCCGCGGTGTCGCTGCAGCCGAATTCGGGCGCGCAGGGGGAGTTCACCGGCCTGATGGTCATCCGGGCGTATCATCGCTCCCGCGGCGGCGCGCACCGTGACGTGGTGCTCATTCCCGCCTCCGCGCACGGCACAAACCCGGCGAGCGCCGCGATGGCCGGCATGCGGGTGGTCGTCGTCGCATCGGCGCCGCGGGGGGACATCGACGTCGACGATCTGCGCGCAAAGGCAGCCGAGCACCGCGACCGTCTGGCCTGCCTGATGGTGACGTACCCCTCGACGCACGGTGTGTTCGAGGACGAAATCCGGACCATCTGCGAGATCGTCCACGCGCACGGCGGGCAGGTGTACATGGACGGCGCGAACATGAACGCGCAGGTCGGGCTGACGAGCCCGGCGCTCATCGGCGCGGACGTCTGCCACCTCAACCTGCACAAGACGTTCGCGATCCCCCATGGTGGCGGGGGACCTGGCATGGGCCCGATTGGCGTGGCGCGGCACGTCGCGCCGTTTCTGCCGCGGCACCCGCTCCTCGAGACCGGCGGCACGCAGGGCATTCATGCCGTCTCGGCGGCGCCCTGGGGAAGCGCCAGCATTCTGCTGATCTCCTACGGCTATATCCGGATGCTCGGCGCCGAGGGGCTGACCAACGCGACGCGCTACGCGATCCTGAACGCGAACTACATCAAGGCGCGGCTGGAGTCGTATTACCCGGTACTCTACGCGCGGGCGAACGGCCGCGTCGCGCACGAGCTGATCTTCGATCTGCGGCAGTTCAAGTCGTCCGGGGTCGACGAGATGGACGTGGCGAAGCGGCTGATGGACTACGGCTTTCACGCACCCACCGTGTCGTTTCCGGTGGCCGGCACGCTCATGGTGGAGCCGACGGAGAGCGAGGACACATCCGAGCTCGATCGCTTCTGCGACGCGATGATCCAGATTCGACGTGAGATCGATCACGTGGTCAGCGGCCGCTGGAGTCGCGACGACAATCCGCTGAAGCACGCGCCTCACACGGCCGAGGCGGTGGCCGCCGACACGTGGACGCATCCCTATTCGCGGGAGGAAGCGGCCTTTCCGCTGCCGTTCGTGCGGGCACACAAGTTCTGGCCGTCCGTCGGCCGGATCGACAACCCGTACGGCGATCGCAACCTGTTCTGCTCGTGCCCGGCGGTGGAGACGACGTTCGCCTCGCAGTAGCAGCCCATGCGTATTCTCAACGCCGCGCAGATGCGCGAGGCGGATCGCTACACGATCGAGGAGATCGGCATCCCGTCGCTCGTCCTCATGGAGAACGCCGGCCGCCAGGTCGTGGCGGCGATGGAGGCGGCGTACGAGTCGCGGCTCGAGGCGCGCGTGGCCGTCCTGTGCGGCTGCGGCAACAACGGCGGCGATGGGTTCGTCGTGGCCCGGACGCTGATCCAGCGCGGCATCGATGCCGGCGTCTTCATCATCGGATCCGTCGCCGACATCCGGGGCGATGCCCGCACGAATCTCGACATCCTGGGCCGCCTCGGCGTCACCGTTGTGGAAATCGGTGACGAGCAGACGTGGGAGCTGCACTTCTCCGAGATCTCCCAGTGCACGCTGATCGTCGACGCGATCTTCGGTACGGGCCTCAGGTCGTCGCTCGCCGGGATGATGGAGACCGTCGTCGCCGACGTGAACGCCGCTGGGATTCCGATCGTGTCGATCGACCTGCCGAGCGGCCTGTCAGCCGACACGCCGCATCCGATCGGCGACTGCATCGATGCGTCGATGACGGTGACGCTGGCCGCGCCCAAGCTGCCGCTCGTCCTGCCGCCAGGGGAGGCGCATGCCGGCGACGTGGTCATTGCCGACATCGGCATCCCGTCGGACGTGCTCGACGGCCTCGAGGGGCCGCGCATCGAGCTGCTGACGCCGGAGCAGCTCCGCCCGCTCGTCGAGCCGCGTGCGCCGGACTCCCACAAAGGTGACTACGGGCGAGTCACGGTGATTGCCGGGTCGCGCGGCAAGACTGGCGCGGCGCATCTGGCGGCCATCGGCGCGCTCCGCTCGGGTGCCGGTCTCGTGACCGTCGCCACACCCGGCTGCTGCCTGCCGATCGTCGCCGCCATGGCGCCCGAGTACATGACGGAGGCTCTCCCGGACGGCAAGGGGGGCACGGTCGCGGCGAGCGCGGTCGACACCGTCCTGGCGATGCACCAGGATGTCATTGCATGCGGTCCCGGCCTCGGACGCGACGCTGGTGTGGCGGCATTCGTCCGCACGCTCGTCGATCGTGCCACGGTCCCGCTCGTGCTCGACGCGGACGCGCTCACCGTGCTCGCCGACGAGCCAGCCGTCCTTACCGGCCGGGAGGATCGGGAGATCATCATCACCCCGCATCCGGGCGAGATGGCGCGGCTCGTCGGCTCCTCGGTCGAGGAGGTCCAAGGGAACCGCATCGAGGTGGCAGGACACTTCGCGGCCACCCATCGCATCTACGTGGTGCTGAAGGGGCATCGCACCATCATCGCGACGCCCGAGGGCCATATCTTCATCAACCCGACCGGCGGCGCCGGTCTCGCCACCGGCGGAACGGGCGACGTGCTGACGGGGATGATTGCCGCCTGGCTCGCGCAGCTCCTCGACGCCGAGGCGGCGTGCCGTCTCGCGGTGTTCGTCCATGGCGCGGCGGGGGACCTCGCCGAAGCCAGCATCGGGCAGGTCGCCATCACGGCGACCGACGTCGTCGCACGGCTCGGGGAAGCGCTCAACCGGCTGACCGGCGCCGAGAAGGACGCGTGACCCGGCTCACGCACTCCGAAGAAGAGACCCAGGCAGTCGCGCGCGAACTCGCCGCCACACTCAACGCCGGCGACGTCGTACTCCTCTCAGGGGCCCTCGGGGCAGGGAAGACCGCGTTCGTGCGCGGCCTCGCGGTGGGCCTCGGCGTCGATCCCGACGAGGTGTCCAGCCCCACGTTCACGCTCGTTCACGAGTATCGGAGCGGTCGCCTGACGCTGTACCACGCGGATCTCTACCGTCTCGAGAAGGCAGCGACCGACGACCTCGGGTTGGAAGAGATGGGCGCGACCGACGGGGTGCTGGCGATCGAATGGCCCGACAGGCTGACGCATGCGCTCCCCGGCGCGGTCACCGTCGACCTGGAAATCACCGGAGAAACGACGCGCCGGATCACGGTTGGTGGTTAGTGGTTGAATCCTGAACCCCCTACCAACCACCAACCACCAACTACTCCATCCGGTAATTGGGTGCTTCCTTCGTGGTCGTCACGTCGTGGACGTGGCTCTCGCGCGCGCCTGCCGGCGTGATGCGGATCAGCTTGGCCTTCTGCTGCAGTTCCGGAATCGTCGCCGCACCGCAATAGCCCATGCCCGCACGCAGGCCGCCCGCGAGCTGATAGATCATCGCCGCGACGCTTCCCTTGTGGGCCACCCGTCCTTCGATGCCCTCGGGAACGAGCTTGTCGGCCGCGCGGCCTCCCTCGAGGTCGAACTCGTCCTGGAAGTAGCGGTCGCGGCTGCCGCGGCGCATGGCGCCGATCGACCCCATGCCGCGGTACTCCTTGTAGCTGCGCCCCTGGAAGAGGATCAGCTCGCCGGGGCTCTCGTCGGTGCCTGCGAAAAGATTGCCGATCATCGTGCAGCTGGCGCCGACCGCCAGCGCTTTGGCGATATCGCCCGAGTAGCGGATGCCGCCGTCGGCGATGACCGGTACGCCGCGGCTGGCGGCGGTCCGGGCGCACTCCATGATCGACGTAATCATCGGCACGCCGATGCCCGCGACCACGCGGGTGGTGCAGATCGAGCCGGCGCCGATGCCGACCTTCACCGCGTCGACACCCGCCCCGATGAGCGCCTCGGTCGCGGCGGCGGTGGCCACGTTGCCCGCGACCAGATCCGTGTTGGAGAACTCGCGTCGGATGCGCGCCACCATGTCGATCACCCCCTGCGAGTGACCATGGGCCGTATCGACCACGAGCACGTCGACGCCGGCATCGACGAGCGCCTGTGCCCGCTCGAGCGCGTCGCGCGAGACGCCGATCGCGGCGCCGCAGCGCAGCCGGCCGAGCGCATCCTTGCAGGCGTTCGGATACTTGATCTGCTTCTGAATGTCCTTGACGGTGATGAGCCCCTTGAGCCGGTAGTCCTTGTCGACCACGAGGAGCTTTTCGACCTTGTGGCGGTGGAGGATCGCGCGCGCCTCATCGAGCGTCGTGCCGACCGGCACCGTGTAGAGCGGCGCCTTGGTCATCACCTCGTCGATCGGCCGATTCACGTTGGTCTCGAACCGCAGGTCGCGATTCGTCAGGATGCCGACGAGGGGCCCCTCCTTGCTGCCGTCCTCGGTGATCGGCACGCCCGAGATGCGGTACCTCTTCATCAGCTCGAGCGCTTCGTAGATGCGGTTGGAGGGAGAGAGCGTGATCGGATTCACGATCATGCCGCTCTCGGACCGCTTCACCCGATCCACCTCGGACGCCTGCTCGGCAATCGAGAGGTTCTTGTGGATCACGCCGAGGCCGCCGTGCTGCGCCATCGCAATGGCCATCGCCGATTCCGTGACGGTGTCCATGGCGGCGCTCACGAGCGGCACCGCGAGCCGGATGTTGCGCGTCAGCCAGTTCGAGACGTCGACCTGCGCGGGCAGCACGGTCGAGTGTTGCGGTACGAGCAGCACGTCATCGAACGTCAGGGCGGTCGCGATGCCGACGTCGGAAGAGGTGAGCGTCAGTTCGTCGAGCTTCAAGTTCATCGCGGTCTCACAGGCAGCCCTGAAGGCCCGCCGCTACGCGGCCTGGCCGTGGCACTTCTTGTACTTCTTGCCGCTGCCGCACGGGCACGGATCGTTGCGCCCGACCTTCGGCTCTTCGCGGCGGACCGTCTTGATCACGTCGTCGCCGCCGGTGCGCGCGGGCCGCGGCGCACCACCCCCGAACGGACTCGCGGCGCGGGCGTGCCCGGCCGACGCGCCGGCGCCAGCGAAGGCGGGCACCGCCTCCGCCTGCGGGTGGTTCATCGTCAGCGGCGCGGCACGCCGGGGCGCCGGACGGGCGATCGGCAACGCCTCTTCGCTGACCACCGGCTTCAGCCGGAAGAGGTAGTTCACGATGTCTTCCTCGATCCGCCCCTTCATGTCCTGGAAGAGCGCGAAGCTCTCCTTCTTGTACTCGACGAGCGGATCGCGCTGGCCGTAGCCCCGCAGGCCGATGCCTTCCTTGAGGTGGTCGAGCGAGTAGAGGTGGTCCTTCCACTGGGTGTCGACGATCTGCAGCATCACGTCGCGCTCGACGCGGCGGAGCAGTTCGGCCGAGACGACCTTCTCCTTCGCCTCGTAGGTGCCCTTGACGAGCGCCCAGGTCGCGTCGGCCATCTCCGCGGCGGACTTCTCGCTCAGCCCCAGGCGCTCCAGCTCCTGCGGATCGATCGCATAGAGCCGCGACACTTCGCGGATGAGCGCGGGGACATCCCACTCCTCGACGGGAACCTGCTTGCCGGCGAAGCGCTCGACCTGGTCTTCCAGCGTCTCTTCCGCGAGCGCGAGCAGGTACTCGCGCGTGCCGACGATCTCCTCGTCGGTGAGGTGAATCCGTCCCTCGAGAATCTCGCGCCGCAGCGTGTAGACGCTCTCACGCTGCTTGTTCATCACGTCGTCGTACTCGAGGAGGTGTTTGCGGACGGAGAAGTTCTGCGCCTCGACCTGCCGCTGCGCCCGCTCGATCGCGCGCGTCACCATGCCGTGCTCGATCGGCACGCCTTCTTCCATGCCGAGCCGCTGCATCAGGCCGGAGATGCGATCCGAGCCGAAGATCCGCATCAGGTCGTCTTCGAGCGACAGATAGAAGCGCGAGGATCCCGGGTCGCCCTGCCGGCCGGCGCGGCCGCGCAGCTGGTTGTCGATGCGGCGCGCCTCGTGCCGTTCGGTGCCGAGGATGTGGAGACCGCCGAGCGCGACCACTTCGTCGTGCTCCGCGTCGGTCTGCCGCTTGAAGTGCGAGAAGATGCGCTCCCAGTGCAGGCGCGGCGCGTGGAAGAACCCGTCGACGTGATAGAAGTAGACGAACTCCTCGTCGTCGACGAATTTTTCCTCGCCGCGCGGGAGCCGCTCGGCCAGTTCTTCGGCGATCGCCTGCTGCCGCGCCATGTGCTCGGGGTTGCCGCCGAGCAGGATGTCGGTGCCGCGGCCGGCCATATTGGTCGCGATCGTGACCGTCGCCTTGCGTCCGGCCTGCGCGACGATCTCGGCTTCCTGCGCGTGGTACTTCGCGTTCAGCACCACGTGCTTGATGCCGCGCCGCTTGAGCATCGTCGAGAGCTTCTCGGACTTCTCGATTGAGACCGTGCCGACCAGCGTCGGGCGGCCCGCGTTCTGCTTTTCGATGATGTCGTTGACGATCGCGTCGTATTTTTCCGTCTGCGTACGGTAGACGAGATCCGCCTCCTCGATGCGCTTGAGCGGGCGGTTCGTCGGAATGACGAGGACGTCGAGGTTGTAGATCTTGGCGAACTCGGGGGCCTCGGTCTCCGCCGTGCCCGTCATGCCGGCGAGCTTGCCGTACTTGCGGAAGTAGTTCTGGAAGGTAATGGTGGCGAGCGTCTGGTTCTCGCGCTCGATCTTGACCTTCTCTTTCGCCTCGACCGCCTGGTGCAGGCCGTCGCTCCACCGCCGGCCCGGCATCAACCGGCCCGTGAACTCGTCGACGATCACCACCTGGCCGTCCTTGATCATGTAGTCGACGTCGAGGTGGAACAGATTGTGGGCCCGGAGCGCCTGCTGGACGTGATGGAGCACCGGCATGTTGACCGGGTCGTACAGGCCGCCCGATCCCGGCACGAGCCGGTGGCCGAGCATCTGCTCGGCCTTCGCCATGCCGCTCTCGGTCAGGGTGACCGTCTTGTGCTTCTCGTCGACGAGGTAGTCGCCGGTCTTCTCGAGCTCCTCGCGCTCCTCGGCTTTGACGTTCCCCTGCGTGACCGCGCCCTTCTTCAGCTTCGGGATGACCCGGTCGACCTCGTAATAGAGGTCGGTCGACTCCTCCGCCGGACCCGAGATGATGAGCGGCGTGCGCGCCTCGTCGATCAGGATGCTGTCGACCTCGTCGACGATGGCGTAGTAGTGCCCGCGCTGCACCATCGACTCGAGGTCGAACTTCATGTTGTCGCGCAGGTAGTCGAAGCCGAACTCGTTATTGGTCCCGTACGTGATGTCGGCGCGGTAGGCAACCTGCCGCTGCGCGTCGTTGAGCTCGTGCTGAATCACCCCGACGCTCATGCCGAGGAAGCGGTAGATGCGCCCCATCCACTCGGAGTCGCGCCGCGCGAGGTAGTCGTTGACGGTGACGACGTGGACGCCCTTGCCGGCGAGCGCGTTCAGGTACGCGGGCAGGGTGGCAACGAGCGTCTTGCCCTCGCCCGTCTTCATCTCGGCAATCGTGCCGGTGTGCAGGACCATGCCGCCGATGAGCTGTACATCGAAGTGCCGCATGTTCAGCACGCGGCGGCCCGCCTCGCGCACCACCGCGAACGCCTCGACGAGCAGGTCGTCGAGCGACTCGTCGTTGCCGACGCGGGTGCGGAACTCCGCGGTCTTGTCGCGCAGCTGCTGATCGGTGAGCGCCTGCATCTGCGGCTCGAGCGCGCCGATGGCGACCACACGCGGCGCGAGACGCTTCAACTCGCGCTCGTTCTGAGTGCCGATGACTTTCGCGAGGAGTTTTCCGATCACGGAAAGGTATTCTTTCGATTGTAGCCGCCGGGCTACAGATCGGCAAGGAAACGCCGGACTTGCAGGACCTTAGCGGCGGGTCGGCTGCTGGGTCAGCAGCTGGAGCGGATTGATCATCCGCCCGTTGGCCACCACCTCGTAGTGGAGGTGATAGCCGGTCGTGCGGCCGGTGCCGCCGATCAACCCGATCGTGTCGCCGCGCTGCACCTTCGCCCCGGGTCGGACCAGGAAGCGCTGAAGGTGGCCGTAGCGCGTTTCGAGCCCGAACCCGTGGTCGATGACGATGAGGTTGCCGTAGGCGCCCTCGTAGCCGACGCGCCGTACCGTGCCGGCCGCGGTCGCGTACACCGGCTGGCCCCGCTCGCCGGCGATGTCGAGCCCCGAGTGATAATCCGGGCCGCCCGTGATCGGATCGCGCCGCGGTCCCATGCCCGATGAGAGCCACCCGTACGCCGGCCACATCGACGGCGTCGCGTTGGCGAGCGCGTTGCGCCGCTCCACGGTGCGCGCGACGACGTTCAGGCGATCCTCCAGGCTTCCGAGCAGCGTGCGGAGCATGCCGAAGGTGTCTTCCGGCGTGGTCAGCGCCGAGAGCGCCCGCGCATAGGACAGATCGTCGCGGGAGCCGCCCGTCGTCGTGCCGCCCATCGCGCGGGAGCGCACGATCGCCGGCAGGCGGTTCATCGCGCGCGCGAGATTCGGCTCGAGCGCGGAGCGCGCGCTGAGATCGCTGACGGCCGCCTGGAGCGACTCGATTTGGCCGGCGAGCGCCTGGGTCGCCTCGCGGTAGTTGGAGTTCTCGATGAGGAGCTCCTGATGGCTGGCGCGCAGCGCGCCCACGTCGGTCCACCCCTTCCAGGCCGCGCCAAGGCCGATGAGGATGGGCGTCGCGAGTACGATGCTGACGGCGACCGTGACGACGCGGAGCGAGATCGTCGCCCGGCGCACCACGCCGGTGCTGCGATCGGCCGCAAGAATAGTGAAACGACGTGAAGCCATCTCTCGACGCGGAGTCATGAGGCTACCACACGGCTTATCGGCTCTTCAAAACAAATGACCCCCGGGCGAAGAAAGACCAAAGCGGTCCTGCAGGTCGCGGGAGCCGCCCTGTTGTTTTCGACGGGCGGCGCGGCCATCAAAACCGCCGCGTTTTCCGCGATGCAGGTGGCGTCGATCCGATCCGGCATCGCCGCAGCGATGCTCCTCCTCTGGTTTCGTGGTCAGTTGCGCTGGTCCCCCCGAGCGGCGGCCGTCGGCGTCGTGTATGCGGCGACGCTCGTGCTGTTCGTGGCGGCGACGAAGCTGACCACGGCGGCAAGCGCGATCTTCCTGCAGTCGACGGCGCCGCTGTACGTGGCGCTCGTCGGTCCCGTGCTGCTCGGCGAACGGTTCCGGCGGCGCGACATCGGCGTGCTCGTGGCGGTGGCGGTCGGCCTCGCGCTCTGCATCTCGGGAAGCGCCCAATCAACAGCCACGGCGCCGGATCCGTCGACGGGCAATCTCCTGGGTGCGATGTGCGGCGCGACCTGGGGCCTCACGCTGCTGGGCCTCCGGTGGATGGAGCGGAGTGAGCCGGGCACGGCGGTGTCGGCGGTCGCGACCGGCAACGTGCTGGCGTTCCTCGTCGGCGTCCCGGCGATGTGGCCGCTCCCGGCAGCTCCGGTCGCTGCATGGGCGACGCTCGGGTATCTCGGTGTCTTCCAGATCGGGATGGCCTACATCCTCTTGACGGCGGCGGTAGGGGAGCTGCCGGCGTTGGACGCGTCGCTGCTGCTCCTCCTTGAACCGGTGCTCAATCCCGTATGGACCTGGCTGGTGCGGAGTGAACAGCCAGGTGGATGGACACTGGTTGGCGGCGCCGTCATCCTCGCAGCCAGTGCCGCGCAAATGCGGTCCGAGTCCAGGCTGTCCTGACCCTGTGGTAAGTTACGGGCGTATGCGCCACGGGTGGTTCATAGCGGCGTCATGCGTGCTGCTGGCGCAGCCGGCGCTGGCACAGGACTGGACCGAATACGTGAATCGCGTCGATCGCTTCACCATCCCCGCTCCCGGCGAACCGAAGATCGAGACCATCACCTGGGAGTCCGAGTACGGTGCGACGTTTCCCGGCCGAGTGTACCGCTGGGCGCAGGGCGGCACGCAGTATTCGATCACCGTGATCGACTACTCGGATGCCGAGCGCATCCACTCGGAACTGAATCACGTCGCGTATCGGGGCGGTCCCGGGTACTGGACGATCGACATCATGGCGTCGATCGACTATGCGGCGACGCGGTACCGCCAGAAGCCAGGTGTCAGGGTGACGTACGACGCGTGGCACTACATCGAGCGCGTCACGGGGCACGAGCTGCAGCTGACCAATCCGGATGGCACCCAGTCGTACGTCGGCATCTACCTGCACGAGAATCGTCTGTACATCCTCGACGCGACCGCGCCCGCCAATGCGGCGCCGCCGATCATCTTTCAGCAGTCGTTCGGGTTCCTCGACGCGAACGGCAATCCGGTCCAGTACAAGGAGTTCTACTTCAACCGTCTGCCTCCTGCGCGGCTTCGTCGATAGGCGCGTCAGGGCGACGAATCCTTTCACCGGCACCAGTCGTTTGGCATCACTCCACCAGTCGATACTGCAGCGCCTCCGCGACGTGCTCGGCGCACACCGCGTCTGATCCCGCCAGGTCCGCAATCGTGCGCGCGACCTTGAGCACGCGGTCGTAGCCGCGAGCGCTCACGCCGAAGCGTTCGACGGCGCGACCGAGGAGCGCCCGTCCGGCCGTATCGGGCGCGCAGAACCGCGACACGACCGCGCCGCGAAGATCGGCATTCGTGCGAACGCCGCACCCGGCGAAACGATGCCGCTGGGTGCCTCGTGCCAGCCAGACGCGCTGACGGACCACCGCGCTCGGTTCGCCGGGCTGCGCGTCGGTGATCGCCTGGACGGGCACCGCTGGTACGTTCACGATGAGGTCGATGCGATCGCGCAGCGGGCCGGACAGGCGCCCGCGGTACTTCGCAACCTGCGATGGCGTACACCGGCACTCACGGCGCTCGTCGCCGAGGAAGCCGCACGGGCACGGATTCATGGCGGCGACCAGCACGAAGCGGGCAGGGAAGACCGCGGTCCGCGCCGCGCGGGCAATGGTGACGAGTCCCTCCTCGAGCGGCTGCCGCAGCACCTCCAGCACGCGGCGGTCGAATTCGGGCATCTCGTCGAGAAAAAGCACGCCGTTGTGCGCGAGCGAGATCTCGCCGGGGCGGGGACTCGCGCCACCGCCGACGAGCGCCACGTTGGAGATCGTGTGATGCGGCGCACGAAAGGGGCGCGTCGTGAGCAGGCCGGTGCCCGGCGGCAGCGCGCCCGCGACCGAGTGGATCGCCGTGCACTCGAGTGCCTCGTCGAAGGTCAGTCCCGGCAGAATCCCGCCGAGCCGCCGCGCCAGCATCGTCTTGCCCGCGCCGGGCGGCCCACTCAGCAGCAGATTGTGGCCGCCGGCGGCCGCCACTTCGAGCGCTCGCCGCGGGAGCAGCTGGCCCCGCACTTCGGCAAGGTCGCCGTCGGCCGGCGCCGCGGAGGCGGCTGGGGTCGGTGCGCGTTGCACGCGCTCGGCCCCGTCAGGATTGTTCAGCGCGCCGACCGCCTCCGGGAGCGAGCGTGCCACGCAGACGTCGAGCCCCTCGATGACCGACGCCTCCGCCGCATTCTGCGGCGGCAGCAGCAGCCGGCGCAGGCCAAGGCGGCGGGCCGCAATGGCGATCGGCAGCACGCCGCGGATCCCGTTGATGGCGCCGTCGAGCGACAACTCGCCGAGGACGACGGTGTCGTCGACGTCGCGGCGCGTCAGTTGACCCGACGTGGCGAGCAGTCCCAGCGCAATGGGGAGGTCGAACGACGAGCCCGCCTTGCGTACGTCAGCGGGCGCCAGATTGACGATGATGCGGTGCGGCGGGAAGACGAACCCCGAGTTGCGGATGGCGGCGCGGACGCGGTCCCGGCTCTCGCGAACCGTGGCGTCAGGCAGCCCCACCATCGTGAAGTGCGGCAGACCGAAGGAGACGTCCACCTCGATCTGGACGGGATAGGCGTCGACGCCGAACACGGCGGCGCTGCGCAGGCTGGCCAGCATGCCGCCCGTCATGCAAGGACGCGCGCCATGCGTGCACCCTCGGAATCAGCCGGAATAAGCGAATTTCCGCCCGGTTGGCCGGCCGAGTACGCAGAATCTGCCGCCCTGAGAGCGGCGGGGGAGGTTCAGAACTGAGTACGATCAGTTCGTGGCGGCCGTTTGGGCGTGCGTCGTGAAGATTGTCAGCCGCTGGCCCACCTGAATCGAGTTCGACCGGAGGCGGTTCCAGGTCTTGAGCGCCGCGACGGTGGTGCGGTAGAGCCGCGCGATGGACGAGAGCGTGTCGCCGCGCTTCACGCGATAGGTCACCGGCACCGGCTGCGGTCTGGGGCCCTCCGTCGCGGGCGTGCTGACCGCGACGACGGCCGCAGGCTCCGTCGATGCTTCAACAACGACCGGCGACGGCGCCTCGGGGCGCGTCGCGACGAGCAGGGCAGGGGCGCGTGGAATCACCAGCCGCTGACCGGCCCGCAGCATCGCGCGGGGCGAAAGGTAATTCGCCTCGGCGAGATCGGTCCGGCTCACCTTGAGCTTCTTCGCAATGGAGAGCAGCGTCTCGCCCTTCCTGACCGTGTGCCAGTTGAGCGGCGCCAGCTCGGCGGGGTCCGCCTGCGTCAGGCGCGCCTGGACGATGTCCGCCGTGCCGGATGGGACTTTCAATTCGTATTCGGTGGCGTGAACCGGAGTCGTCCACCGCCGGAGCTCCGGGTTGAGCTCCTGAATCGTCTGGACCGGCATCCCCACCCATTCCGCGACGCGACGGAGGTCGATGGCCCGCGCCAGCGCCACCGTCTCGTACCGGAGCGGTTCGACCGGCTGGATCTCGAACCCGTACATCGCCGGGTTCCGCGCAATCACGATCGCCGCAAGGATGAGCGGCACATAGTCGCGCGTCTCGCGCGGCAGGTAACGGCTCGTCGCGGCGAGCTTCCAGAAATCCGTACGGCCCGATCGCTTGATGGCCCGCTGGACCCGTCCCGGCCCCCCGTTATACGAGGCGAGCGCGAGGTGCCAATCGCCGTCGAACATCTCGTGAAGGGTCTTGAGGTACTTGGCCGCCGCCCGGGTCGCCTTTTCGGGCTCGGCCCGCTCGTCGATGTACCAGTCGTGCCTGAGCCCGTTCTCGAGCGCCGTCCCGCGCATGAACTGCCAGATGCCCTTGGCCTTGGCCCTCGAGAGCGCCGTCGGCTTGAAGGCACTTTCCACGAGCGGCACGTACGCCAGGTCGAGCGGCAGCCCCTCCGCCCTGAAGATGCTCTGGATCATCGGCAGGTACTGCACGCCCCGGCTGAGCCCCTCCTCGAGGAACGACTTGAGCCGGCCGGTGAAGAGCTCGACAAACGAGAGCACCTTCGCGTTCAGCGGGATGTCGATGTCGTGGACGATCGCCTCGAGGTCGGCAGCGACCGCCTGGGCGGTCTGCGCGGTCGGCGCGGGGACATCGAACGTGGTAATCGCCAGGATTTCGTCGAGACCCGAGGTTTCCTGGCGTTGTTCGACGAAGCCGTCGCCCTCAGCCAGGGCCGCGACCTCGTAGGCGCTAATACGCTCCACCAGGCGGTCGAAGTGCGCACGGAGCCGCGGCTCGGTGCGGCCGCCAGGCGGCGACTCCAGCAGTATCTCGAGCGCCCGGTTGAACTCCGCCTTCGCGGATGTCAAATGCCCCAGTTGCAGCTCGCGCTCACCGGCCTCGAAGTGGAGCGTCGACACGGCGATCAGCTCGACGATCGGATCGACCGGAGAAACGGGGGCTGGAGTCGGCGCGACCGGCGCCGGCGCGACGATCGTGACCGGCGGTGCCGGGGTCTGGGACGGGGTCGGAACCCTGGTCGCGCACCCTGCGAGGACTACGCTCAACGCGCCAATCATCCCCGCCTGTGCGGGACCTGGCCTCAGCATCGGGAGTTACTCTAGCATTCCTGAAGATCGCCGGTCAACAATAAGTCCAGCTGAGTCAGCATTTATAGCTGATCCGGAGGCAAAAGAGCTCGTCAGAATGCTACGCGGGCCAACCCGCCTGCACGAAAATCTGATGCGATTCCCCGAGGTCGCGGGCGGCCGGCGTGATGATGGTCTTCTCGCCGACCAGGAGCTTGCGGCCAGCCTTGATCGCCTCCCGGACGTCGTCTTCGCAGATGAACGCAACGGGAGCGGTCGTCTCCTGCGGGGCTGGTCGGACCGTTTCAGGTCCGCTGGGAGAACCCGAGAGCGGTCGTCCCACAACGCCTCGCGACGCCAGAAACCGGTCGATCCGGGCGGCGAGCAGGTCGGCTGGTATCCCTCCCTCGACGACGGGGCGAACCGGCCGCTGCGGAAGCGGGCGACCACCGCTCACCGCCGCGGAAGCCGTGGCCGGCTTCGCCTCGCCCGCGGCGGCCGCTGGCCGCACTTCGTAGGCGAGCCGCTTGATGTTGAGCAGGTGGCGCGGGGAGATGTTGTCGGACGTGATGTTGCCGCCCCAGCCGCCGCACCCGAGCGTCATGGCGGGATCGAGTCCGGTGGTCAACCCGATTGAGCCGTGTGCCGTGGGAGTGTTGACACAGATCCGGAACGCCGGCTTCTTGAGGCCGAACTGGAGAATGACCTCTTCGTTCCGCGAGTGAATCGACATGGTGTGGCCCATGCCGCCGTACCGAAGAATCTGGATGCAGCGCTCACACGCCTCCTGCCAGTCCTTCACGACGTACCACGACAGGATGGGCGCCAGCTTTTCAATGGAGAGCGGGTAGTCCCGGCCGACACCGGCGAGCGGCGCAATCAAGACCCGCGTGCCGTCCGGAACCGTCATCCCCACCTGCGCGGCGATAAAGGTGGCCGACTTGCCGACCAGGGAGGGGTTCGGGAGCCGCTGAGGCGAGACGAACGCCTTGCCGAGCGTATCGATCTCGGCCGGGTTCATGAAGTAGCCCCCCAGGGCCTGGAACTCCCGTCGCGCGTCTTCGGCAATCGCTTCGTCGACGACGACTGAGTTTTCCGACGAGCAGAGCACACCGTTGTCGAACGTCTTGCCCGTGAGGATGTCGCGAACGGCCTTACGCAGGTCGGCGGTCCGCTCGATATAGGCGGGCGCGTTCCCCGGTCCGACGCCGTACGCCGGCTTGCCGGCGCTGTAGGCCGCGCGTACGAGTCCCATGCCGCCCGTGGCGAGAATCACGGCGACCTCCCGGTGCTTCATCAGCTCCTGGGTGCCTTCGAGCGTCACCGTCTTCATCAGGCCGATGCTGCCGCCTGGAGCCCCGGCGCGCGCTGCCGCCTCGGCCATGATCTCCACCGTGCGGCTGATGCACCGGACGGCGGCCGGATGCGGACTGATCACGATCGCGCAGCGCGCCTTGAGCGCGATGAGTACCTTGTAGATGGCGGTCGAGGTGGGATTGGTCGACGGGATGATCGCCGCGACCACGCCGAACGGCTCGGCAATTTCGACGATCTTCCTCTCCTCGATCCGGTTGATCACGCCGACGGTGCGCATCGGACGGATGAACTCGTATACGCGCTCGGAGCCGAACAGGTTCTTCTGGATCTTGTCGGCGACGACTCCGTAGCCGGTCTCCTCGACCGCCAGCCGCGCCAGCGCCTCGGCGTGCGGCGTCACCGCCTCGGCCATGGCGGCGACGATTCCGTCGATCTGCTCCTGGGAGAGCTCGGCGAGGCGGCTCTGGGCCTGGCGGGCAGCCCGCGCGAGCGTGCGCGCTTCCGCAATCGACGCCAGATCTTTGTCGGATACCGACGGGCGGTCCTCAGCGGCCACTGCCTACTGTTTGGGGAGGATGCGTTCGACGTCGGCGTGCGGCCGCGGGATGACGTGGACCGACACGAGCTCGCCTACCCGGCGCGCCGCCGCGGCGCCGGCGTCGGTGGCCGCCTTGACCGCGCCGACGTCGCCGCGAACCAGCACGGTCACGTAGCCGGCTCCGATGTACTCCTTGCCGACCAGCACCACGTTGGCCGTTTTCACCATCGCATCGGCGGCCTCGATCGAGCCGATGAGCCCCTTGGTCTCCACCATGCCCAGCGCGTCTGCAGCCATGTATCCGCATGCACTCTAGCATGGAAGTGGTAACCTTGAATCGCTCCCTATGAGAATCTGGCTTGCGGTTGTTCTGACTGCCCTGGCAGCGGCCTGCTCGCGCGTCGACGACGCGCCTCCAGTGGCCACGCCGACCGTGGTGCTCAGCCAGCGCGACGTGGCGATCGGCAGCCCCATCGAGATGACGTACCGGTTCGCCGTCGCCTCCAACGCGCCGGCGTTTGCCGACGACTACTGGGTCTTCGTCCATTTCATCGACAGCAACGGCGAGCTGATGTGGACCGATGATCACCAGCCGCCGACGCCGACGCGGCAGTGGAAGGCGGGATCCACGATCGAGTACGAGCGCACGATGTTCGTGCCGAAGTTTCCGTACGTCGGCGAGACGCGTGTCGAGGTCGGCCTGTTCTCGCCCGCGACCAACGAGCGGCTCCCGCTCGCCGGCGAGACGGAGGGGCAGCGGGCGTACCGGGTCGCGACCTTCAAGATGCGCCTGCAGACCGACAACCTGTTCGTCATCTTCCGGGACGGCTGGTACGACGCGGAGGTGGGCGGCGCCGGCTCCGGCCGCGAATGGCAGTGGTCGCGCACGCAGGCGACGTTCGCGTTCCGCAACCCCAGACGCGACGTGCGGTTCTATCTGGAGGCCGACCAGCCCGGTGCCGCGGCCTTCGGCGACCCCCAGCGCGTCGAGCTGCGGATCGGCGACACGGTCGTCGATGCCTTCCCGGTACCGACGAGCGGCGCCAGCCTGATTCGGCGGGTCGATATCCGGGCGGACCGCCTCGGCGCCGGGGAGACGGTGGAAATGACGTTATCGGTCGATAAGACATTTGTCCCCGCGGAGGTGCCGGAATTGAAGAGCTCGGACCCCCGAGAGCTCGGTCTGCGCGTGTTCCGGGCGTTCGTGCAGCCGATCTAACAGGCGGTGGGCGGTCGGCAGCAGGCGGTAAGTGGCATTTCACGATTCTGCATACTGGCCGGCTACGGACGGCTCAGGACGGTCTAAGCAGTAGGCGGAATCGATATGCCACACTGTTACGATGGAATTTCGCTGTAGGCTCGGCACGCCCAGCGGCGACGTCGTCGAAGGGATTTACGTCGCCGACAGCGAGTCGCGCCTGCGCAGGGAGCTGGAAGAAAAGGGGTTGTACGTCCTCTCCCTCCAGCAGCGCGGCAGCGTCCGGGGCCTGGCGCTTCCGTTCGCCCCGCGCCGGCGGATCTCCCGACAGGAGTTCCTCGTTTTCAACCAGGAGCTGGCGACGCTGCTCAAGGCGGGCATGCCGCTGGTGCAGTCGCTCGACATCCTGCGCCAGCGCGTCACGAACGCGACGTTCAAGGCGGTCCTCGACGACGTGTATGAAAAGGTGAAGTCGGGAGCGTCGCTGTCGGAGGCGTTCTCGGCGCACACGAGTCTGTTTCCGGCCGTCTATCCGGCGTCGTTGATGGCGGGGGAGCGGAGCGGCAACCTCGACGCCGTGATTCGCCGATACGTCACCTACGAGAAGGTCCTCGGCACGGTGCGGCGGCGGACGATCTCGGCGCTGATCTATCCGGCGATTCTCGTGGTGCTGATGTTCGGGCTCATCGGCATCATCGTGCTCCGGGTCGTGCCGGCGTTTGCCGGGTTTTATGCGACGTTCGACCGCGAGCTGCCGCTGTCGACGCGCATCATCGTCGGCATCTCGAATACGTTCGTCGCCAACTTCTGGCTGATTGCCCTGGCCGTCGTCGGCGGCGTCGCCGCGGTCATCGTGTGGCTGCGGCAGCCGGGGCAGCGCGCGCGCGCCGATCACCTCGTGATGGAGCTGCCCTGGGCGGGCGAGACGGTCCGGAAGTTTGCGACCTCGCAGCTGGCGCGCACGCTGGCCACGCTCCTCGGCGGCGGCATTCCGCTCGTCAACGCGCTCGAGGTCGCCGGCACCGCGATGACGAACCGCTATCTGGGCGCCGAGCTCCACGAAGTGACGCGGCGCGTGCGTGAGGGCGACGGCTTCGCCGCGGCGCTGCGGGCGCGCGGCGTGTTTCCCGACGTGGCGGTGAAGATGGTCGAAGTCGGCGAGTCGACGGGCGCGCTGCAGGAGATGCTGAACAGCCTGTCGGATTTCTACGACGAAGAGATTGAGACGGAGGTCGGCCGGTTCGTCACGCTGATCGAGCCGGTCATCCTCGTCATCATGGGCGTGGTGATCGCCGCCGTCGTGCTGGCGCTCTACATGCCGCTGTTCGAGCTGAGCTCGCTGGTAGGTGGATAGCAGGATGGCGACGGTCGATCCCACCAATCTCGTCCAGACCGCCGAGGAGTACTCGGCCGAAGTCGCGCGCGCGCGGTCGCTCGCGGAGCGGTATCGGCTCGAGTTCGTCGACATGGAGGACTTCCGCATCGATCAGGAGCTGTTCCGCACGATTCCGGCCGACCTGATGCTGCGGTACGGCTTCGTGCCGTACCGGCGTGAGGGGCGGTTCCTGGTGATCGTCGTGTCGGATCCGACCGACATCCCGATGATCGACGAGCTGGGCGTCATTCTCGGCACGCCCATCAAGGTGTCGGTGGGCGCGCCGTCCGCCATTCAGGCGATTCTGAAGAAGAGCGAGAGCTCCCAGCGCGTCCTCGAGGAGGCGACCGAGGGCTTCGAGCTGCAGGTCCTCAAGGACGACGAGAGCGGCGAAGAGAGCCTCACGGTCGAGCGGCTGACGAGCGACATCAGCCCGATCATCCGGCTCGTCGATTCGACGATCTATACCGCCATTCAGCGGCGCGCGAGCGACATCCACATCGAGACGGGCGACGACGCCGTGCACGTGAAGTACCGAATCGACGGCGTGCTGCAGCCGGCGATGCGGCCGATCGCCAAGCAGTTCCACAGCTCGATCATCTCGCGCGTGAAGGTGATGGCGGAGCTGGATATCGCCGAAAAACGCGTCCCGCAGGACGGACGCTTCAAGGTCCGGATGCCCGGCAAGACGATCGACTTCCGTGTCTCGATCATGCCGAGCGTCCACGGCGAGGACGCGGTCATCCGTATTCTCGACAAGGAATCGATCAGCGAGCAGTTCACCGAGCTGAAGCTCGACATCCTCGGCTTTCCGGAGAAGGAGCTGACGCGATTCCGCAAGTACATCCGCGAGCCGTACGGCATGGTGCTCGTGACCGGCCCGACCGGCTCCGGCAAGACGACGACGCTCTACGCCGCGCTGTCGGAGATCCGCTCGGTCGAAGACAAGATCATCACGATCGAGGATCCGGTCGAGTACCAGTTGAGCGGGATCACGCAGATCCCGATCAACGAGAAGAAGGGGCTGACGTTCGCGCGCGGACTGCGGTCGATTCTACGGCACGACCCCGACAAGATCATGGTGGGCGAGATCCGCGACCCGGAGACCGCGCAGATCGCGATTCAGTCGGCGCTCACCGGCCACCTCGTCTTCACCACCGTCCACGCCAACAACGTGGTGGACGTGCTGGGCCGCTTCCTCAACATGGGCGTCGAGCCGTACCAGTTCGTGTCGGCGCTCAACTGCGTGATGGCGCAGCGGCTCGTGCGCCTGATCTGCAACCACTGCAAGCGGCCGGTGCGCGTGGATCGCCGGCTGCTCGAGGAGTCGGGGCTCGACCCCGCCCTCGCCGAGACGCAGCGGTTCTACGAGGGCGCCGGGTGCATCGAGTGCGGCGGCACCGGGTTCAAGGGACGCACCGCGATCTGCGAACTGCTCGACCTCTCCGATCCCATCCGCGAAATGATCCTCGAGCGGCGTCCCACCTCCGAGGTCAAGAAGATGGCGCACGAGGAGGGGATGCGCTTCCTGCGTGAATCGGCGGTCGAGAAAGTCCTGCTCGGCCAGTCGACGCTGCGCGAAATCAACAAGGTGACGTTCGTCGAATGAGCTTTCTCACCTCGTGGCTCGCCAGTCCGCTGCCCGACGCGGCGGTGGAAATCGCGCCGGATCGCGTCTCCGCGGCCACACTGGCCGCGCGCGGCGGCGCGCCGCGCGTGCACGCCTACGCGTCGGAGCCGCTGCCGCCCGGTGCCGTGGCTGCCGGGCTCGGCGCGCACAACATTGTCGACCGCGACGCGGTCGTCGGGGCGGTCCGTGCGGTATTCGGCCGGCTCGGCACGCGGGCGGCGCGCGTGGCGCTCGTCATTCCCGACCTGGCGGGCAAGGTCTCCATCGTGCGATTCGAGCGCGTGCCGCCGCGCCGCGACGATCTGGAGCAGCTCGTGCGGTGGCAGATTCGCAAGTCGCTGCCGTTCCCGATCGAGGACGCGTCGGTGACCCACACCGCCGGCCGCCACGGTCCGGATGGCAGCGAGTTCATCGTCGTGGCCGCCCGGCACGACGTCGTGAGCGAATACGAGGATGTGTGTACGGCCGCCGGCGCGCACGCCGGGCTGGTCGACCTGGCGACGTTCTCCGTCCTGAACTTGACGCTGGCCGGCAGCGGCAACGCAACCGCGGACTGGCTCGTCGTCCACATGCGGCCGGAATACACGTCGATCGGCATCCTGCGCGAGGGCGATCTCATCTTCTTCCGCAACCGCCCCGAGGGCGACGAAGAGTCGTTGACCGACGTGGTGCACCAGACGGCGATGTACTACCAGGATCGGCTGGCGGGGCAGGGGTTCGGCCGCGTGCTGCTCGGCGGTCGTGGACGCTCCGCCGGCGCGTTCGACCAGGCGCGGCAGGAGCTCCAGGAACGGCTCGGCACCTCCGTCGAGCCGATCGATCCGGGCGTCGGGGCCGGGCTGCCGGACCGCGTCGGCGCCTCCTCGACCTTCGATGACGGGCTGGCGCCGCTGGCCGGCATTCTCCTGCGCGCGAAGCGCGAGGCGGTGGGCGTCTGATGCTGCGCACGAATCTGTCGATGCGGCCGTTCTACAACCTCCGCGCGGTCCGGGCGCTGCTGGCGGCCGTGGCACTCATCGCCGCCGCGTTCACGCTCTTCAACGCCGTCCAGCTGGTGCGCCTCACCGCCAGCCAGTACACGCTCGGAGCGCGCGCCGCCGAGGCCGAGCGCGAAGCCGCCCGGCTGCGGGCGGAGGCGGCGCGCATCCGCGGGCAGATCAACCCGCAGGAGCTTGCAGTCGTCGCCAACGCGGCGCGCGAGGCGAACGCCATCATCGATCAGCGCGCGTTCTCGTGGACCGATCTGCTCACCCAGTTCGAGGCGACGCTGCCTCCCGACGTCCGGATCACGACCGTGCAGCCACGCCTCGACAAGGATCGCGCGTTCGTGGTCGCCATCGGCGTCGAGGCGCGGCGCGCGGAGGACCTCGATGCCTTCATCGAGGCGCTCGAGACGGAGGGAAGCTTCCGCAACGTGCTGTCGATCTCGGAGGAAACGAACGACGCGGGACTGATTCAGGCGATCGTTCAGGGGAACTATACGGCGCCGCCGCGTGCGGCGGCTGGCACGGGGGGCGGCCGGTAATGGACGGGATACACGGGCGCGCGCTCGTCCGCCGGGCCATTGCCGAGCATCGCCGGATCGTCCTCGGGCTCGGCGCCGCGATCGTGGTGAACGCGCTCGTCTACGCGTTTGTCGTCTATCCGCTCTCGCAGCGTGTGGCGAACGTCACCGAGCGCGAGCGGACGGCAGAGCGGACGCTGGCCGAAGCGAAGACCGAGCACGACCAGGCGTCGGGGACGCTGACCGGCAAGTCGCGCGCCGCCACGGAGCTGGGGACCTTCTACAAGGACGTCCTGCCGCAGGATCTGGCCGGTGCACGGCGGCTGACGTACCTGCGGCTCGCCCGGCTGGCCCGCGAGTCGGGCCTCGACTACGAGCGTGCGACGTACGCGCCCGTCGTCGAGACCGGCAGCACGCTGACCCGGCTGCACATTCAGCTCGTGCTTTCGGGTACGTACCCCGACATGCGCGATTTCATCTATCAGCTCGAGACCGCCCCGGAGTTCGTCGTCATCGACAACGTCCACCTGGCGGAGGGCGCCGACGAGAGCGGGTCGCTCGTGGTGACGCTCGATCTCTCCACCTACTTCAGGAACACGACGCCATGACGTGGCCCGGACGGCAGGTCGTGCTTGCAGGGGCGCTCGGCGGTGCGGCGCTCATGGCCGTGATCTTCTTCACGCGCGCGGGCTCGACGAGCGCCGCGACGGCCGCGGCCGCCAGGGCGTCGCGCCAGGCGCCGGTCGAAGCAACGGCCTCGATTCCGATGACGGATGTGCACCTCGAGCTGCTCGAGCAGACGCGTCCCGAGCTGGGGGCGCCCGAACGCAACCCGTTCCGGTTCCGGCCGCGTCCCGCGCCGTCGCCCCCTCGCGCCTCGGCCGCGCCCGCCCCTGACGCCGCGGCGGCGGTAGCGCCCCGGCCGGCGGCTCCGCCGGTTCCGACTGGGCCTCCGCCGATTCCGCTCCGGTTCATCGGATTGTTCGATGCGCCCGGCCAGGCGGGGCGCGTGGCGATCATGAGCGACGGCCGCGGCAACGTCTTTCAAGGGAAAGAAGGCGATATCATCGATGGCCGATACCGCGTCGGACGCGTGACGACCGACTCCCTCGAGTTGTCGTACAGCGACGGCCGCGGACGCCAGGTGATCCGCCTGACAGGACAATGATGCGTCGACGCGCGCTCTCCGCAGTCATCATTGCCCTCGCCATCGCTGCCAGCGGCTGCGCCGCCAGCCGCGCGTTCGGCCGCGGCGACAACGCCGCACGCGGCGGCGACTGGGACGCCGCCGTGGAGCACTACCGCGCGGCGGTCCAGGCGAACCCGGGTCGCCCCGACTATCAGATCGCGCTCGAGCGCGCGATGATCAATGCGTCGATCCGGCACCTCGATCAGGCGCGCGTGTTCGAGGCGCGCGGGCAGATCGAGGACGCGCTGCGGGAGTACCGCCGGGCCAGCGAGTACGACCCGACCAACCGGCAGATTGCGGGCAAGGCGCTCGAGATGGAGCGCCGGCTCCGCGATCTCGCCGAGGCTGCGCGACCCTCGCCCACGCTGCAGCAGCTGCAGCAGGCGGCGCGCCAGTCGCCGGAGCCGCTCCTCAACCCGGCCTCGCGCGAGCCGATCGACGTCGTCTTCAACAACGCGAGCCTCCGCGACATTCTCAATTCGATGGGGATGTCGGCGGGCATCAACGTCACCTACGAGCGCGACTATCAGGACCGCAGCTACAGCGTTCAGCTGCGCGGCGTCACCTTCGAGCAGGCGCTCAACCAGATCCTGGCGGCGAACCAGTTCTTCTACAAGGTGATCAACGAGCGGACCATCATGGTCATCCCCGACAACGCCCAGAAGCGGGCGCTGTACGAGGAGCAGGTCATCCGCACGTTCTTCGTCTCACACGCCGACGCCATCGAGCTCACGCAGATCCTGAACGGGGTGATCCGGATTCCGGCGCTCGCCGTCGCGCCGCAGATCGTCGCGAACAAGACGAACAATACGATCACCGTGCGCGCCACCGCCAACATCGTCCAGATCATCGAGCGCATCGTCGAACAGAACGACAACCCGAAGGCCGAGATCGTCATCGACGTCCAGATCCTCGAGGTCAACCGCCGCCGGACGCGCGAGTTCGGGATCGACCTCAGCGAGTTCGCCATCACCGCGGCCTTCTCGCCCGAGACCGATCCGCGCACCGACGACGGGCTGGTGCCGCAGCCGTTCAACCTGAACACGATCACGCGCGGCATCTCGACCGCCGACTTCTATCTGTCGGTGCCGGCGGCCATCGTGCGTTTCCTCGAGACCGACTCGGAGACGCGGCTCATCGCCAAGCCGCAGCTGCGCGGCGCGGAAGGGCAGCAGATCAATCTGAACCTCGGCGACCAGATCCCGGTGCCGGCCACCGTGTTCACGCCGGTCGCGCAGGGCGGCGCGAATTTCAATCCGCTGACCTCCTTCAACTACAAGGACGTCGGCGTCAACGTCCAGATGACGCCGCGCGTCACGATCGAAGGCGACATCATCCTCGACCTGATGGTGGAGAACAGCACGCTCGGCGCCTCGATCAACATCGCGGGGCAGGATCTGCCGTCGTTCGGATCGCGCCGCGTCCAGACGCGGCTGCGCCTCCGCGACGGCGAGTCGAACCTGCTGGCCGGCCTCCTCCGCGAGGAGGATCGCCGCGTGATGCGCGGCATCCCGGGCCTGTTGCGCCTGCCGGTGCTGCGGAGCCTGTTCGCATCGAACGACAACCGCATCGAGCAGACCGACATCGTGATGCTGCTGACGCCGCGCATCGTGCGCACGCAGGAACTGACGACGCGCGACGTCAGCCCGATCTTCATCGGGTCGCAGCAGAGCCTCGGCCTCGGCGGGCCGCCGCCGCTGATTGCGCCGCCCGCGGGAACCGAGCCGGCGCCGCCGGCCGCACCCGCGCCGACCCTTCCGCCGGCGGTCCCGGCACCGGGTCAGCCGGGCGCACCGGGCGCCGCCGGTGTGCCAGTCGTCCCCCCGGGCAGCTCACCGATTCCAGGCACCACGACGCTTCCGGCCGCCCCCGCGCAGCCGACACCGGCTCCGCCGCCGGGCGGCGCCCCGGCGGGAACCGCGCCGGTCGCGCCCGCCGCAGGGACGCCGCCCGTCGCGGTCCCCGGCGCCGCAGTGGGCGGCCAGCTCCTGCTCTCGCCGCCCGGGCCCGAGTTCCGCGTGGGCGCGGGCCCGTACACCGTGCCCGTGTCGATCTCCGGCGCGTCGCAGCTGTCGAGCCTCACCCTGACGATCACGTTCAATCCGGCCGCGCTGCGCGTCCGCGCGATTCAGGAAGGCAGCTTCATGCGAACCGGCGGCGCGGCGGTGACGTTCACGCAGCAGGTCGACGGCGCGTGTGGCCGGCACGGGGCTGCTCGCGGCCGTGGTGTTCGATGCGGTGGGAGGCGGCACGGCCAATCTCGCCGTGACCGGCGCCGCTGCCGGTCCGCGCGGGACGCCGGTTCCGCTGCAGTTCGCGCCCCTGCCGATGGTGGTGGTGAAATGAAAAGGGAAGGCGGCTACACCTTCATCGAGCTGCTCGTCGTCACGACGATCCTGCTGATCCTGGCGTCGGCCGTCATGCCGCTCGCACAGGTCGCCTCGCAGCGGCAGCGGGAGGCCGAGTTCCGTCGGTCGCTCCGCGAGCTGCGGACGGCAATCGACCAGTTCAAGAACGCCGTCGAGCAGGGCCGCATCCCGACGACCGAGCTCGAGCCCGAGAACGAAGGTTATCCGCCGGATCTCGAGACGCTCGTCGAAGGCATCTCCGCGGCCAATGATGCAACGGGACGCAAGCTGAAGTTCCTGCGGCGAATCCCGATCGATCCGATGACACAGTCGACGGAGTGGGGGCTGCGCTCGTACCAGGATTCACCGACGTCGACCACGTGGGGCGGTCAGAACGTCTTCGACGTCTACACGAGATACAACGGCACGGGGCTCGACGGCACGAAATATCAGGATTGGTAATGAGGATAGGAGTACGTGGTGTCCGCCTTCAGGCGGACCGGGGCTTCACGCTCATCGAGGTGATGGTCGTGATGGCGCTCATCGTCGTCCTCGCGAGCATCAGCCTGGCCGTGCACGCCAACAGCCAGACGCGCGCGAGGGAGGCGGTGCTCAAGGAAAATCTGTTCCGGATGCGCGACGCCATCGACCAGTACCACGCGGACAAGAACGAGTACCCACCGGCGCTCGAGGACCTCGTCACCGCGAAGTACCTGCGCGCCATTCCGGTCGACCCGTTCACGAATTCGGCGTCGACGTGGCAGACCATCATGTCGGAGATCGACCCCGCGAATCCGGCGGCCACGCCCGGCGTCTACGACGTCAAGAGCGGGACCGATCGCACGGCGCTCGACGGCACACCGTACTCGGAATGGTAAGGCAGAGCATGGCAGGTGGAGCTCGCGGCATGAATCGCACGGCGGCCGGTCTGATCGTCCTGGCGGCGTTGACGGCCGCCGCGTGCGAGAAGGCGCAGTTGCTCGCACCGACGAAGTCGACGATCACCATTGTCGCGGCGACGCGGCTGCTGCCACCCGGCGGGAACACCGAAGTGACGGCCGTGGTCACCGAGGAGGCGGGCACGCCCGTGCAGAACGGCACGACCGTGCGGTTCACCGCCACGCTGGGACGCGTGAGCCCGGTGGAAGTGCAGACGCGAAATGGCATTGCGATCACCACCTTCTTCGCCGACACCAATTCCGGCGTGGCGCGCGTGCGCGCGATATCGGGTGCGGCCTCCGGCGGAGACGACGACACGAACCAGGTGGACATCACTATTGGTGCAGCGGCGGTCAACACCGTGACGCTTCGCGCCAGCCCGGGCAGCGTCAGCCCGTTCGGCGGCACGGTGGAGCTCATCGCAACCGTGGTGGGGGAGAACGGGCAGGCACTCCCTGGTCTGATGGTCACGTTCAATACGGACCAGGGCACGTTGTCGGCCACCGCCGCGACGACCGACTCCATGGGCCAGGCGCGGACGACGCTCACGACCACGCAGAAGGCGACGGTGACCGCGACGGCCGGGATCAAGACCAGCAGCAACGTGACGGTCGATCTGCGCTCGGGCCCGGGCGTCTCGATCTCGTGCGCGCCGACATCGGGCACCGGCAACTGCTCCGCCCTCCAGGCGAGCACCACGAACAACACTGCCTCGGTGCTCTTCACCGTGAAGAAGGTGAGCGGCAGCAGCACGCTCCGCACGTCGACGCTCGATTTCGGCGACGGATCCTCGCAGGCGCTGGGCAATCTGGCCGGTGACGCGACGATCACACATACGTACACCGGACCGTCTGGCTCCACTGCCCGTACGTACAGCGCCACGGTCCAGGCCACTGACATCAACGGGGAATCATCGTCGGCGGCGGCGACGGTCATCATCACGCCCAAAGCGACCATCACGCCGATCAGCGTCACCATCGATGCCACTTGTGCCGCCGCAGTCTAACGTCACCGGCGGCGCCGAGGGAACCGCAACCGCGGCGATCGAATCGTACCGGTGGGATTTCGGCGACGGCAACGAAGCGACCACGTCTGGCAACAAGACCTCGCACGTGTACAACACCGAAGTGGACGTGCGGCGATACACCGTGACGGTCAAGGTGCGCACACCGGACGGCCGTACGGCGGACGGCCGAACCGAGATCGTCGTTTCTGCGAACCCGGACCTGTAAGCCGTGAGGTGGGGCAGCGAACGCGGCTACGCGATGGCGGCGCTGCTCGTGGCGCTGAGCGTGATGTCGATCATGCTCGGCATGGCGCTGCCGGCGTGGCGCACATTCGTCCAGCGCGAGCGCGAGGCGGAGCTGGTCTTCCGCGGCGAGCAGTACGCCCAGGCGATCTCGCTCTTCTCGCGCCGGACCGGCGGGTTTCCCACCACGCTCGACGCGCTGCGCGACGGCCGCTACATCCGCAAGCTCTATAAAGACCCGATCACCAACGGCGACTTTCAGCCGGTGTATCTGGGCCAGATTGGTGCCCTGACGCCGCCGGTCACCGGCCGCGGCGGCGCGCCGGCCGCACCTGGGACCGGAGCCGGCGCCACACCACCTGCCGCGCAGCCGTTCGGGCGTGCGGGCCAGCCAGGCCCAACAGGCTTCCCGTCGGCCAGTCCGTTCCCGGCCGCGCCCGCCGGTCGCGCCGGCCAGCTGCCCGGTGGAACGCCAGGCCAGGCCGGGCCAACGGGCGCCGGGCCGATCGTCGGCGTGGTCAGCCGCAGCACCGCCGAGTCGATGCGCCTCTATAACGGCCGCGGGCGCTACAACGAATGGATGTTCGTCAGCACGGCCGCGACGCAGCAACCCGGCATACCGGCTGGAGCCGGGGCTCCCGGCCTTCCTGGCGTCGCGCCCGGCGGGCGGGGGAGGGGCGCCGATCAAGGCGTGCCCGGACGGGGCGGACGCGGCCGCGGCGACGTTCCCGGCCGGACCCCGTTCGACCGTCCTGGGCCTCCCGGGCGCGGTCCTGGCGGCTTCCAACCGTCGCCGTTCGGACGTCCAGGCGGCCCGGGCGGCGCCCCGTCGCCGTCCACGCCCGGCCGCGGACGGCTGTAGCCAATTGCGACCTGCGATTGATGATGTGTGATTCGAGATCGCGGAATCACGAATCGCTAATCGGAAATGTCGAGAGCCTCCATCACCGCGTCGTGGAACGTGGGGCGAACCTGCCGGATGGCCTCGTTGTCGCGGCTCGGGTGGATGCGGTTCGTCAGCAGGACCACGTAGACTGCCCGATCGGGATCAATCCACAGTGACGTACCGGTAAATCCCGTGTGCCCGAATGCGCGCGGCGACATGCGGCGGCCGCACGACGAGGTCGGCCGCATCGTGTCCCACCCGAGCGCCCGCGAGCCGTCGGGGACATCCGCGCGGCGGATGAACGTCTCGGCGGTCGCGCGGGTGAACGCGCCGGTGCGGCCATCGAGCACCTGCAGCCAATGGCGCGCGCACTGTCCGACGGCGGCTGCGGTGCCGAACAGCCCGGCGTGAGCCGCTGCACCGCCGAGCGCCCAGGCGTTTTCGTCGTGGACCTCGCCGACGAGCAGGTGCCCGCGCCACCGGTCGAATTCGGTCGGCGCGATGCGCGGCAGCCATGGTCGCGGCGGATGGAACTGCAGATCCTCGACAACCGCCATCTGTGCGCGCAGCACGTCGAATCGCGCGGCGAGCGTGCCGCCGCGTTCGAGCAGGAAGCCGAGCAACATGAAGCCGAGATCGCTGTAGATGGACTTCGTGCGCGGTGGATGCGCGAGCGGGCTGCGGCAGATCGCATCCTCGAACTCGGCCCGTGTGCGGCACGATTCGTACAGCGGCGCATGGCCGGCGAGGCCGCTCGAATGGGCCAGCAAGTCGCGCACCGTCACCTGCGCGCGATCCGGATTCGTCCAGCCGGCAACATGGTCGCGCACGAGATCGTCGAGGCCGATCGCGCCGCGCTCGACCTGCTGCATCGCGATCGGCACGGTGGCGAGCACCTTGGTCAGCGACGCGAGGTCGAAGACGGTGTCCTCGGCGGCCGGCCGCGCGTCGGCGTCGTACGTGAGCCGTCCAAACGCCTCGCGCCACACGGGCCGCGTCGCGTCGCCCACCTCGACCACGGCGGCGGGGAAGGCTTTCGCCTCGACCGCCTCGGCGACGACACGCGCGGCGCCGTCGAACCGCCCGGACCGGACCACCTGAACCGGCTGCATCGCCTAAGAAGCTACCAGCTACCGGCTCCCCACTACCAACTGGTCACGACCAACTACCATAGAAAGATGCACGTCCTCGGCATCGACGCCGGCGGCACCAAGACCGTCTGCCTGCTCGCCGACGGCGACGGCCGCGTGCTCGCCGAGGCGCGCGGTGGAGGGGCCAACCTGCAGTCGGTCGGCGAGCTCGAGGTCGAAAAGGTCCTGTACGGCGTCATGGAGTCGGCGCTCGCGCGCCACGACATGCGTCCCGAGGCGATCTGCCTGGGTATCGCAGGCGTCGATCGGCCCGCGGACGCGGAGGCCGTGCGCGCGATCATGAAGCGCATCGGCTTCAAGGCGCAGACGCTCGTCGTCAACGACGCGCTCGTCGCGCTCGTGGCCGGAGCGGACGACGAGCCGGGCGTCGTTCTCGTGGCGGGGACCGGATCGATCGCGTACGGCCGGAACAGCACCGGTCAGGCGGCGCGCAGCGGCGGGTGGGGTTACCTGCTCGGTGACGAGGGCGGTGGATTCTGGATCGGCCGGGCGGCGCTCTCGGCGGCGGTCCGGCAGTTCGACGGACGCGGACCCACGACCCGCCTCACGCAGCTCGTCCTCGCGCATCTGGGGCTGTCGAACCCGACGGAGCTGATTCACGCGATCTACTACCGCGACGTTCATCGGCAGGCGATTGCCGGGCTGGCGCGTGTCGTGCAGCAGGCGACCGATGCCGGTGATGCGGTCGCGGCCGAGATCCTCGCGCGTGCCGGCGCCGAGCTGGCGTCGGCGGCGGCATCGGTCATCAGCCGACTCGGGATGCGCGGCGAGGCCTTCCCGACGATTCTCGCCGGAGGGATGTTCCGAGGCGTGTCGTGGCTGACGCGCGACGTGCAGGCGCGGCTCTCGGAAGCGGCGCCGCGAAGCGCGGTGCGCCTACTCGACGTCGAGCCGGCGGTCGGTGCGGTCCGGCTGGCACTGGCCGCCGCCCGAGGCACCGTGCAGATGCCGACGTACGTCTGAGCAGTGGATATTCGGGTCTTTGACACGCCTGAGGAAACGGCCGCTGCGCTGGCCCGCCGCGTCGCACGCGCGCTTGCCGACAAACCCTCGCTCGTGCTCGCGCTCCCGACCGGCCGGACGCCGGTCGCCACCTACGCCGAGCTCCGGCGTCTCCACGCGGCGGGGGAGGCCGACTTCGCGCGCGCCACCACGTTCAACCTCGACGAGTTTGCCGGCATTCCGCCGTCCCATCCCGGAAGCTTCCGCACGTTCATGGAGCGGCATCTGTTCCAGGGAATCAACCTGACGCTGTCGCGGATCCAGTTCCTCGACGGCGCCGCGCCCGATCTCGACGCGGAATGCGAGCGCTACGAAGCGGCGATCGAAGCGGCGGGCGGGATCGATCTGCTGCTGGCCGGCATCGGCGCCAACGGCCACATCGGCTTCAACGAGCCTGCCGACGCGCTGGCCGCCCGGACGCACCGGGTGCGGCTCGCCGACTCCACGCGCCGCGACAATGCGCCGCTCTTCGGTGGCGATGTGTCCGCGGTGCCAGGCGAGGCGCTCTCGATGGGGATGAGAACGATTCTGGAGGCGGGCGCGATCGTGCTCATCGCCACCGGCGCGCGCAAAGCGCGGTGCGTGGAACGTGCGGTGCGGGGCCCTGTCTCGACCCACGTGCCTGCATCATTCCTGCAGCTGCACCGGCACGTGGAGCTCTATCTCGACCGCGCGGCGGCCACCGCACTCTAGCCCTGCTGCCCCCAGCTAGCTCCTCGTCGAGGCGCCCTCGGCGTGCCCCTGGAGCATGCCCCGCAGCCGCGGCTCGATGTCCTCGCCGAGCGCCTCGCGCATCGAATCGTGCGCGCGCCGGAGGCGCGAGAGCGCCTTGAGATAGGACAGCCCTGTCTTCTGCATGACGATGGCGGCCTTGACGTTCCAGTGCGCCTTCTTGAGCAGCTTGTCGGCCTCGTCGTAGTCGAGTCCGGTGACGATGTTCACGATGCGGCGGGCGCGGTCCTTGAGCTTCTCGGAGCCGGTCTGCACGTCGACCATCAGGTTGCCGTAGGTCTTCCCGATGCGCACCATCGCGCCCGTCGTCAACATATTGAGCACGAGCTTCGTGGCGGTGCCGGCCTTGAGGCGCGTGGAGCCGGCGATCACCTCGGCACCCACGTCGGGCGCGATCGTCAGATCGACGAACGTCTGCAGCTCGGTCCCCGGATCGCACGTGATGAAGATGCTGCGGGCCCCCGCCTTGCGCGCCCGCGTCAGCGCGCCGCGGACGAACTGCGTCATGCCGCTGGCCGAGACGCCGACGACGATGTCCTTCTTGGTCGGGTGCAGGCGCGTGATCGCGCGTGCGCCTTCCTCGTAGTCGTCCTCCACGCCTTCCTTCGCGGCAAACGTCGCCTTTTGGCCACCCGCCATGAGTGCCTGGACGAGCGCCGGATCGGTGCTGAACGTCGGCGGCATCTCCGCCGACTCGAGCACACCGAGCCGTCCGCTCGTGCCGGCGCCGACGAAGACGATCCGGCCGCCCTTGCGCAGCGCGATCGCGACCATCTCGATGCCCACGGCGATCCGCTCCTTCTCGCGCTGGACGGCCGCCAGCATCCTGCGGTCTTCGTTGAGCATCAGGTCGACGATTTCGCCTTCGGAGAGCTTGTCGATGCCGAGAGAGGAAGGGTTGATGGCCTCGGTCGGAAGAGACTGCCATTTCGAGCGCATCACGTACAATTCTACCGATTCACCGCATGCGTCAACGTAGTCTGCGTGCCTGACGTGCCTGGGGTGCCTGAGGTGCCTGGAGCGCGATCGACTCCTGTGAGCGCGTATCTGACACATCTCACGGTCGAGCGGCGGCTGGCGGCCAACTCCGTGGCGAGCTACGAGCGCGACCTGCGGCTGCTTGCCGGGTTCGCGGCCCGTCGGGGCCGGCGGCTCGACGCGCTGACCCGGCAGGACCTCGAAGGCTTCGTGCGCGACCTCATGTCCGACGGCCGATCGCCGCGGTCGGTCGCGCGCGCCGTCGCCTGCTGCCGCGGGTTCTATCGGTTTCTGGCGATCGAGGGGCGCGTGACGGTGAGCCCGGCCGACGACCTGCGCCCGCCCCGCGCGTGGAAGGCGCTGCCGCGGTATCTGTCGACCGACGAGGTCGATCGTCTGCTCGCGCAGCCCGACGTCGCGACGCCTCGCGGCATCCGCGATCGTGCGCTGCTGGAGCTCCTGTACGCCACCGGGATGCGCGTGTCGGAGCTCGTCGGCCTGCGTCCCGGCGACGTGGATCTCGATGCGTCGTACCTGACCTGCACCGGCAAGGGCGACAAGCAGCGCATCGTCCCGATTGGCGACGAAGCGGCGGCGTGGGTTCGACGGTATCTCCGCGACGGCCGTCCCGCGCTGCTCCGCACGCGCCGCAGCCCGCGGCTGTTCGTCAACGCACGGGGCGGCGGCGCGGGGCTGACGCGGGTCGGCTTCTGGAAGATCCTCAAGGCCTACGCGCGGCTGGCCGGCCTGAAGGCCGCGATCAGCCCGCACGTCCTCAGGCATTCGTTCGCCACGCATCTGCTCGAGCGCGGCGCCGACCTGCGCGCGATCCAGATGATGCTCGGCCACGCGGATCTCTCGACGACGCAGATCTACACGCACGTCCTCGAGCGCCGCATGCGCGCGGTCTACGACAGATTCCATCCACGGGCGTAGGTGCAGATGCGACGTGCGATCGTCCTGCTCCTGCTCGCTGGCCTCGGCGCCGCGTGGTACCTGGCACTGCCGCCTCGAGCGCCGGCGCAGGAGGCTGCGGCGAGCGGATCCGCGCGGGAGCTTCGCGGTGCGATCCATGTCCACACCAACCGGTCGGACGGCACCGGCACCGTCGAGGAGGTTGCGGCCGCCGCCGCGAGGGCCGGCCTCGATTTCGTGATTCTGACCGACCACGGCGACGGCACACGGCAGCCCAACCGCCCTCAATATCGGGATGGGGTGCTCTGCATCGACGCCGTCGAGATCAGCACGCGCGATGGGCATGTGCTCGCGCTCGGGCTCCCGCAGGCGCCGTACCCCCTGGGCGGCGACGCGCGCGACGTCGTCGAGGACGTGGCGCGCCTGGGCGGCTTCGCCGTCGCGGCACACCCGGTCTCGAACAAGGCGGAGCTCGACTGGCGCGACTGGAGTGTGCCGGTCGACGGCGTGGAATGGCTGAACGGGGACAGCGAATGGCGCGACGAGTCGACCTGGTCGCTCGCCTGGGCGCTCTTCACGTACCCGGCACGGCGGGTCGAGACGCTGGCGTCGCTGCTCGACCGGCCGGCGGAGGCGCTGCGCCGCTGGGACGCGGTCGCGCGCGACCGGCGCGTCGTGTCCGGCTGCGGATGCGCGCGCGGTGCTCACCGCGATTCGGGCCGGACGCGCCTACTCGCGGATCGATGCGCTCGGCGGCGCAACCGCGTTGACGTTTGCGGCCGTCGACGGGAAGGCGCACGCCGGCGCGGGGGAGATCGTGCCGGCAGCCGACGGCGTCGTGCTGCGCGCCGGGCTGGACGGGCAAGGCGCCCCGGACGCCCGCATCGAGCTGTGGAAGGACGGCGCCATGGTCGCCAGCGGCCGCGGCGCCACGCTGGAGCAACCGGCGGACGGGCCAGGGGCCTACCGCGTCGAAGTCTTCCGGCCGGACGCGCCGGGAGAGCCGCCGGTGCCGTGGATCGTGTCCAATCCGATTTACGTCGGCCGCCAGCCGATCGTCGGCCGTGGAGTACCCGCGCCACGTGCGGTCTCAGCGGTGATGCCGCGGTATACCAACGGGCCCGCCGCGGGCTGGACGGTGGAGACCAGTCCCGCCTCGCTCGCCGCGCTCGACGTCGTCGGCGGCGTAGGCGGCACGGAGCTCGCGCTGCGGTATGCGGTAGGTGGCGCAGCGTCGTCGAGTCCGTTCGCGGCGTTTGCGCTCGAGCCGGGCCCGCAGCTCGCGAAGGCGGATCGCCTGATGTTTCGAGCGCGCGCGGATCGTCCGATGCGCTTGTCTGTCCAGCTGCGCGCGTCGACGGGACAGGCCGACCACCGGTGGCAGCGGTCGGTCTATCTCGACACCGAATCGCGCGAGATCGTCGTGTACTTCGATGAGCTCCGCGCCATCAGCGCCACGGCGCCCGAGCGCCCCATGCTTGAGAACGTCAACACGATCCTGTTCGTTCTCGATACGGTCAACACGCCGCTCGGCGGCAGCGGGCGGATCTGGATTGACGATGTGAGGTACGCGCGGTAACTCTCGTTCGGATCGTTCGGGGCGTTCGCACCGTTCGGCGCGGACCGTGCGGAATCGTGCGGATCGCGAGGACGGTATACTGAAGATCGGGATGCGCCGCGGCTCCCTGACATCGTGCCGACGATACTTCGCAGTGGCCCGTATCGCCTGTATTTCCACAGTCATGAGCCGAACGAGCCGCCCCACATCCACCCGTCGACCGAGACGACGAGTCCGCGAAGTTCTGGCTCGACCCGGTCGCGCTCGTATGGAACTTCGGATTTGCGCCCCACGAGCTGAATCGAATCGAGAAGCTCATAGTGGAGCATCGCGCAGAGCTATTGGAGGCATGGCATGTCCGCCATTCAACCTAAGCCAGGCGAACGCGTGAAGGATGTTCGCTGTAGCAACGACGCGCTCAGCGTCGATCTGATGGATGGACGGACGATTACGGTCCCCCTGGCGTGGTATCCCCGGCTGCTGCACGCCACGCCCGAACAGCGCGCCAACTGGAAGATTGCAGGCGCAGGCTTCGGTATCCACTGGCCCGATATCGACGAAGACCTGAGCACGGAGGGCCTGCTGCGGGGCACGCCAGCTCCGCGTACACCGGCCGCAACGCGGTCGTAACCGGCGCGATCCCTTTACATTCGCTTCAAAGACGGGATATCCTCCTCGCGGATTCCGGAACAATCTGCGCCAGCCCCGAGGAGGCATCGCATCGATGCAGGCGGGCGAGACCGTTTCCCACTATCGCATCCTGGAGCAGGTCGGCGGCGGCGGGATGGGCGTGGTCGATCGGGCCGAGGACACACGGCTCGGAACGACTACGCCGTGGGCCGCGCCTGCCGCAGCGCCGCCAGCACCTTCCCGTAGAACTCGTTGAGCTGATCGTCGCGGATCCAGCGGATGACCACGACCAGGTCGTTCTCCCAGTCGATGTAGACGTTGTTCGGCCCGTTGCCGACGAAGCGCACGCTCGATTCGGGCGTCGCCGGCATCGACTTGCGGCCGGTGTTCAGATACCAATTCATGTAGCCGTACTGGTCGTTGGGCTTGGTCGGCGTGCGCGCCTGCCTGATCCAGTGCTCGGAGACGAGCTGCCGGTCCTTCCAGCGGCCGTTGCGGAGGAAGAGGTATCCGAAGCGCGCCATGTCCCAGGCGTTGATGAACATGCCGCCGCCCCAGTGGCCACCGCCCGAGACCGACTGCACGCGCTGGCCGTTGATGTTCACCCACGAATTCTCGTATCCGTGCCACTGCCACGTGGACGAGGCGCCAATCGGCTCCATGATCGCCTCGCGGAGTACGTCGGGCAGCGGACGGCGGAAGACGTGGAGCAGCGCCAGGGCGAAGGCGTTGACGCGTGCGTCGTTGTACTTGTAGCGGACGCCCGGCTCGTACAGCTTGCGGTTCGGCCACTGCGACGGCTCACCCTCGGGACGGTCGGCCCAGTCGGGTTTGCCCCACATCGTGCCTTGCCAGTCGCTCGTCTGCCGCAGCAGGTGATCCCAGGTGATCGGCTGATTGTGCGGCGCGTCGAAGAGATCCACGCCGGGCGGCATGTAGCCGCGCGCGCGATCGTTGACGTCCTTGATCAGACCCCGCTCGAACGCGAGGCTCGCGACGGTCGACAGGAACGTCTTGGTCACGCTGTGCGTCATGTCGACGCGGTCGGGGTCGCCCCACTGTGCCACGAGATAGCCGTTGCGGATGATCAGGCCGCTCACCGGCCCGCGCTCCTTCATCGGTCCGATCGGCGTATCGAACGGCTCGCGCGCCCCGAACGTCGTCGCCTGATCGAGCAGCAGATCCTTGAAGCGCGGCGTCTCGTTCGCTGTCGCGAACGCGACCGCGGCGTCGAGCAGCGCCGGGTCGAGCCCGACCTCCGCGGGCGCGCGGCGCTCCCACTGATGCGGGGGAGGGAAGTAGGGCGCCGTCTGGCGCGTTTGTGCCGCGGGCTGGGCGAGAAACGGCGCGACGACGAGCGCGGCAAGCGCGGCGATAACGACACGGCGCATCAGATCCTCCCGGCGGGGCTGCCTCGCCTGCGGTCGTCCGCTCGGCGAGCCCCGCCCTACGTACCGACGTACCGCCTACGTACCCGGGACGGTACGTAGCCGGGTCTGGCGGCGCGATAGGTTCCGCGCGCCGCAGACCCGGCGTGGAGTATACCGCTACGTCCGGACGGTCAGGAGGAGGTACCCGGCGCCGGCGCCAAAGAGGAGATTCGGCGCCCAGGCGGCAAGCGCCGGCGTGACGAGGCCGCCGGTGCCGAGCGCGGCGAAGACGCTGATCGCCACCCAGTAGGCGATGGCGAGCACGATCCCGACTCCGATCCCGTACATCGCCCCGCGCCGCCCGGTCGTCACCGCGAAGGGAACGGCCAGCAGCGTCATCACGATCGTGACGAACGGAAAGGAGACCTTGCGCTCGAGCGCGACGAGCTGTGCGCTGACGTCGAAGCCGGTCGCTCGCAGCCGGGACGTGTAGTCGCGCAGCTGCGAGTAGCTCATGAACCGCTCGTCGGGCGGCTCCGTACCGAAGTACGAGGCGGGCTCGAGCTCGATCTCCGACGCGGCAAACGGCGTGAACGTCCGCGTCTCGCCGTTCGGATCGAGCTCGCGCGTCCATCCCTGTTCGGCCTTCCAGCGATCCCGCTCGTCATCCGGCGCCGCTCCCGCGTAGACGGCCCGCTCGGCATAGAGCCGGCGGGCGAGGATCTGCATCCGCTCGCCGAACTCGTAGACGGACAGGCCCATGAGCTGCCGCGCGCGCGGGTCGTAGTAGTCGAAATGGTAGATCTCGCCGTCGCTGCCGGCGACCCACTGCCGGTGCAGCACGTCGAAGGTCTGCGGGGATCCGCCGCGGATTACATGGCGGAGCGCCTCGGCGCGGCGGTTCGACGGCCCGAGCACGGTCTCCTCGAGCAGGAACAGGACGCCGCCGGCGACGAGCGCGCCGGCGAGCATCGGCACCGCGACCCGGTAGAGGCTGATACCGCACGCCTTCATCACCACGAGCTCACTGTTCTTCGTGAGCAGGCCGACGGTGACGAGCGCGCCGAGGAGCACCGCAAGCGGCAGGATGTAATACACGTACTGCGGCGTCGCGTACCAGAAGTACGCGCCGAGCATCGCCCAGGTCGCCTGACCGCGGAACACCTTGTCCGACAGGTCGAGGAAGCCGGAGATGTAGAAGATGCCTGCCATCGCCAGCGCCGACAGCAGCGCGATGCGCGCGTACGTCGTGGCGACGTAGCGGTCGAGGATGCCGAGCATCGGGAGTCGAAGCGGTGGAATGGCGCTGGCACGGAGCGTCGGCAGCCGCAGCGGCCGATCGAACCCCCGGTCGCGCCAGTGGAAGAGCAGCAGGCCGAGGACGCCCAGCACGATGTTCGGGCCCCAGGCCGCCAGCCACGGCGGCACGATGTGGCCGCGCACGAGCGACTGCCCGAGCCACAGGACGACGTAATAGATGAAGATGACGCCGAGACCGATGACGAAGCTCGCGAGCTTGCCGTCGCGCCGATTGGTGACGCCGAGCGCCAGGCCGATCAGCCCGAAGATGAGGCAGGCAAACGGAATCGAGAACTTCTTCTGGATCTCGAACAGCTCGCTGTGCGGATAGATCCCCTCCGCTTCGAGCTCGGCGGCACGGGCGCGGAGCTGCGGAATCGACATCTCGTGCGCGCCGAGCGGCGGCCCCTGCCGCGGGAACACCGTGTCCGGGTTGAGACTGAGGAGCAGGCGGTCGAAGTGGACCACCTCGTACTTGCCCTCCTCGTCGGCCGTGTGGCGGACCGCGTCCTGCAGCACCATCTCGACCGTCCGCTGCTCGCGATCGATCACCACGCGGCCGCCGCGGGCGAGATAGACCGCCGGCGTCTGACCCGTGCGGTTGTCGGCCATGAAGACGTCGGTCCAGCCGGCGCCGCCCGGCGCCAGCTCGCGCACGTACAGCACGACGTCGGGGAAATCCTCGAAGAAGACGCGCGGGCGCACTTCGCCTTCCGCACGCTCCGCGACGATCCCGAAGGTGATTTCGCGGAAGCGCTGGTTCGCATCGGGGACCGCGACGAGCAGGACGTACGAGGTGACGATCCAGGCACACACCGACAGGACGCCGACGGGCCGCATCAGGCGGAACAGGCTGACCCCGCACGCCTGGAGCGCGACGAACTCACGATCCGCGGAGAGCCGGCCGAAGGCGACCAGCAAGCCCAGCAGCAGCGACATCGGGATGGTGAGCGCCAGCGCCATCGGGAGGAGCGTGGCCATCACGCGCAGCACGACCGGCACGGGCACGCCCTTCGAGATGAAGCTCTCGGCGTACTCGATGAGATACGGGATGATTAACATGAACGTGAAGACGAGCAGCCCGATGACCAAGGGCCACAGCACTTCACGGATCACGTAGCGGTCGATGATGCGCATTCTGAGGCCTCGGGCCTGGGGCCTGAGGCCTGAGGCCTTTTCATTATGACCCGCGTCGCGCTCCTGTGGCACATGCACCAGCCGTTCTACGAGGACCTGCTCACGCGGGAGCACGTCCTGCCGTGGGTGCGGCTGCACGCGCTGAAGGACTACTGGGGCATGGTCGCGCTCCTGCGCGAGTTTCCCGACGTGCGGGTCACGTTCAACCTGGTGCCGTCGCTGCTCGTGCAGCTCGAGGCGTTCGCGCGCGAGGAAGCACGCGACCGGCACCTCGAGCTGGGCCTCAAGCCGGCTGCCCAGCTCACGGAGGAGGAGCGCGCGTTCTCGGTCGAGCAGTTCTTCCACGCACACCGGCCGCGGATGATCGAGCCGTACCCACGCTACCGCGAGCTGCTCGCGCTGCGCGGTGGCGGGGGAGAACTGAGCGCGCGCACCCAGACATCGCAGTTCTCGGCCGACGACCTGCGCGACCTGCAGGTGTGGCACAAGCTCGTCTGGATCGACATGTGGTACCACGACCACGACGCGCGCATCCAGGCGCTCCTCCGCAAAGGCCGCGCGTTCACCGAAGACGACAAGGCGACGCTGCGCGCGGTCGAGCTGGAGGTCCTGCGCGCGGTCATTCCCGAGTACGCGGCGGCCGCCGCGCGCGGGCAGATCGAGCTCTCGACCTCGCCCTTCTATCACCCCATCCTGCCGCTGCTGTGCGACACCGACGTGTATCTGCGGATGCATCCGCACGCGCGCGCGCCGCGCCAGCCCTTCCGGCATCCGGAGGACGCCGCGGAGCAGCTGGCGCGCGCGGCCGCGCTGCACGAGCGGCTGTTCGGCGAGCGCCCGCGCGGCCTCTGGCCGTCGGAGGGATCGGTCTCCGACGCGATGGTGCCGCTCGTCGCGCAGGCCGGCTTTCGCTGGATGGCGACCGACGAGGAGATCCTCGCGCGCACGCTCGGGATCGCGTTCGCGCGCAGCGGTGACGGCCATCTCGATCAGCCCGAGCGCCTCTACCGGCCGTACGGCGTCGGCCAGGTCGCGTGCGGCTTCCGCGACCACACGTTGTCCGATCTGATTGGGTTCACGTATGCGTCGTGGTCCGCTGACCGGGCCGCCGACGATTTCATCCACCGGCTCGTGACCGCCGGACGCCGGTACGCCGCGCGCACAGGCGGGGAAGAGGCAACCGTCTTCATCATCCTCGACGGGGAGAACGCCTGGGAGCACTACGAGGCCCAGGGACGGCCGTTCCTGCGGGCGCTCTACAGCCGCCTGGCGGCGCATCCCGAGATCCGGACGGTGACGATGAGCGAGGCGTGCGCGGCACCGACCGACACGCTGGCGTCGATCGCACCCGGATCGTGGATCAACGGCGACTTCTACATCTGGATCGGGCACCCCGACGACCATCGCGCGTGGAGCCAGCTCGGTGACGCCCGCCTGGCGCTGGAGGCGGCCGCCGCGGCAGCGACGCCCGCGGCGCTGGCGCGGGCGCGGGAGGAGATGCTGATCGCCGAGGGGAGCGACTGGTTCTGGTGGTACGGCGACGACCATTCGTCCGAGCACGACCTCGCCTTCGACGATCTGTTCCGACGCCACCTCCGGAACGTCTACCGCGCGCTCGAGCGTCCGGTGCCGGAGGAGCTCTTCGTCACCAACATCACGACCGAGCCGCCGCCGCTCCCGATCGAACCGCCGACGGGCTTCATCGACCCGGCGATCGACGGCGCCGTGACGAACTACTTCGAGTGGATCGGCGCGGGCTGCGTCGACGCGGGACGGGCGGCGGGCACGATGCAGCAGGCGGGCGACCGGCCGCCGATGGTCACGCTCGTCGAGTTCGGCTTCGACCTGCGACACCTCTTCGTGCGCATCGACGGCGCGATGGCGATCCGCGACCTGCTCCAGTCCGACATCGACATCCGCATCCGCTTCCTCCAGCCGGCAGGGCTCCGCGTGGTGGTGCGGCCGACGGGCGACGGTGCCGAGGCGCGGCTGGAGGAGCGCTCCTCGGCGAGCCCGGAGTGGCGCCTGCGCAGCTGTGCGGGGCTGGCGGCTGCGGTCGGCCGGATTCTCGAGGCGCGAATCCCCTTTGCATGCCTTGGCGCCGCCGCACACGGTCGCGTGGCGTTCCTGGTGTCGGTGACGCGGGAGGGCGCGGAGCTGGAGCTCCATCCGCGCCACGGGCCGATCGAGCTCGACGTGCCGGACGCGCGCTTTCCGTCGCGCAACTGGACGGCGTGAACCTGGCTGGTAGCCGGTCGCCGTTCGGCGGTAGCCGGTCGTCGTTTTTCCGCCGCAACCGCCTTACGTCGCATAATAGGCGTTATGTTAACTAATGACCGCGGCAGGACACGGCCGCTCACTTCGACGATCGCAGCTCTCGGAGAATGTTCTCGAGCGCCTCGATGATCTCCGCCTTCTCCACGCGGCTCTTCGTGAAGCTCAGACGCAGGCGGAACGTCCTGGTCGGCGCACGGAAGGCAAACACATACGGCTTGGGACGCGCCGGCCGTCCCCTGGTCGTCTCCGCGCGCACGCCCTTCCGCGTCACCGCACCCTGCGCGACCATCTTCTCGACGAGCGCCAGCATCTTCTGCGGCGTCGCCTGACGCACGATCTGCAGCAGCGTCGACTTCGAGGTGACATCGGCCAGCCGGCACAGGTTGCGGACGTCGTCGGGCATCTGGTTGAGCGCGAGCGTCTCGGTAATCGACGTGCGCGACTTGCCGAGCTTCCGCGCCATGTCCTCGTGCGTGTAGCGGCACCTCTGCGCGAGCTGCAGCAGCGCCTCCGCCTCCTCGAACGGCGTCAGGTCCTTCCGCTGGAGGTTCTCGATGAGCGCCAGCTCCATCACCTCGGCATCGTCGGCGTGGCGCTCGATGATCGGCAACTCGCGCAGCCCGACCTGCACGGCGGCGTGGTAGCGGCGCTCCCCGGCAATGATCTGGAACCGGCTGCCGCGCGGCCGCACGATGAGCGGCTCGATGACCCCTTTCTCGGCAATCGACGCCATCAGCTCGGAGAGATCGCCCATCACCTGGCGCGGCTGGTCGGGGTTCGGGTCGAGGAGATCGATCGGCAGCATGCGGCCGACGGGCGCTCCGGCCGAGGCGGCGAGCGCCTCGACATAGTGCTCGTCGTGCCGCATCCGGAGCGTGTTAGGCAGTCCGCGCTTCGACACGTTCGATGACCTCCTCGCACAGGCTGTAATAGTCGGTGGCGCCGGTCGAGTCCGGCGCGAAGGTGAAGATCGATTCCTTGTAGGCCGGGCTTTCCTCGAGCCGCACGCTCTTGGTAATCACCGTCTTGAACACCGTGCCGCCGAACACCTTCTGGATCTGCTCGCGGATGTCGCGCGCCAGCGCCGTCCGCTTGTCGTGCATCGTGATGACGACCCCGAGGATCCGGAGCGCCGGATTCGGCCGCTGGCGCACCTTCTCGATCGTCTCGAGGAGGTCATCGGTCCCCTCGAGCGCGAAGTACGACGACTGAATCGGAATCAGCAGGTGCGTCGCCGCGACGAGCGCGTTTACCGTCAGCAGACCGAGCGCCGGCGGGCAGTCGATGACGATGTGCGCGTACTCCCCGTTCAGCTGGCTGATCTTGTCCTTCAGCTTGAAGTGCGCGTCGAGCTCGCCGATGAGCCGCGCCTCCAGCTTCGCCAGGCTGATGCGTGCCGGCGCGATGTCGAGGTTGGGCACCGGCGTCGGCTGGATGACGTCGGCGAGCGCGCACGACGGGTCGGCGATCGCGTCGTAGGTGCTGCGGGTGATCGCGTCGTGGTGCAGGAAGGAGATGCTGCTATTCGCCTGCGGATCGAGATCGACGAGCAGCGTCCGGCGGCCGCGCATCGCCAGCGCGGCGGCGAGGTTCACGGCTGTGGTGGTCTTGCCCACCCCGCCTTTCTGATTGGCGATGGCGACGATCATCGAGCTGAGCCGATATCTTGTGGCGAAACGCCGCGGCCATTCTAGGGATAGTGGAGAGATCAGTCAAATCCCAAAACACCAACTCCCACATTGCAGCAGGTCGAATCTGCTCACTTTGGCGTTGGGAGGGCTGGGAGTTGAGAAATGTCGGCCGGCCGACATGGCTAGCCGGGAGCTGGTGGGCGGTAGCTGGTAGCAAGAACCTGGAACCTGCTACCGACTACCAACTGACTACATCTTGTACTTGCCAAGCTCCTCGGGATCGAGGCTCTCGAGCCACTTCTGCAGGCGGTCGCTGTCGGCGCGTTCGGAGGCGAAGTCGATCGTCTTGGCGTTGTCGATTACCGCCTCCTCGACGAGGATCGGCGAGCGCGTCCGGAGCGCCAGCGCGATCGCATCGCTCGGCCGCGCGTCGACGACCACGCGCTCCCCTTTCACGGTGAGGTGGATGATGGCGTAGAAGGTGTTGTCCCGCAGGTCGGAGACGATCACCTGATCGACCTGGCCGTCGAGGTCGGTGATGATGTTCCGCAGCAGGTCGTGCGTCATCGGGCGGGGCGTCGTGATGTTCTCCATCTGCAACGCGATCGCGTTGGCCTCGAAGATGCCGACCCAGATCGGCAGCACCCGCTCACCCCCCTTGTCCTTCAGGATCACAATCGGCATGTTGGTGATCGGGTCGACCATCAACCCCTTGATCGTCATCTCTATCAGCATCGCCCTCTCCCGCGACCCTCCGGACGCCCGCTCATGTCGGCCGGCCGACTTACGCAAGTCCCACGCCCGCCTCCGCTCGCGCGACGGCGGGCACGCCCGCGACCTCGCCCCAGAGACTGTTCGGACCGGCCCGCCAGATCGTAACCGGGACGGTGCGGCCAAGCCAGGCGCCGGAGTCGGGAGCCGCGATGCGAGATTCGGAATCCGACCCGCACGCCGGGATCGGAAAATTCACCACTGTATTCCCGGTCGTCCGCCCCGACATCTCGCCGTCGCGGCGGCGGCTCACGGCGTCGACGAGCACCTCGACCGTGCGGCCGACCGCCTGCACGTACAGGCGGGTCTGAATCTCCCGCTGCCGCGCCTGGAGCGCCACGATCCGGGCTGTCTTCTCCTCCTCGCTCACGTCGTCCGGCATCCGCTTCGACGCGAGCGTGTTCGGCCGGGCGGAGTACTTGAACGAGAAGATGCTGTGATACTGCACCGCCTCCACGAGCGACAGCGTCTCGTCGAAGTCCTCCCTCGTCTCGCCCGGGAAGCCAACGATCATATCGGTCGATAGCGCGACGTTCGGAATGGCCGCCCGAATCCGCGCGACCAGGTCGAGGTAGTCCTCACGGGAGTGCCGGCGGCGCATCGCCTGCAGCACGCGCGTCGAGCCCGACTGCACCGGCAGGTGCAGGTGCTTGCACACCTTCGGCAGGTCGCGTACCGCCTCGATGAGGCGCGCGCCCGTGTGGCGCGGGTGCGGGCTGGCGAAACGGATCCGCTCGACGCCCGGCACTTCGTGCACCGCCTCGAGCAGCGTCGCAAAGTCGCACCGCGGATCGTCCGGCGCCTGATAGTGATTCACAATCTGGCCGAGGAGCTGAATCTCGCGCCGGCCGGTCTCGGCCGCCTGGCGCACTTCGGCGAGGATGTCGGCCTTCGGGCGCATCCGCTCGTGGCCGCGGGTATACGGGACGACGCAGAAGGCGCAGTAGTCGTTGCACCCCTCGATGATCGTCACGTACGCCTTCACCGGGTCGCCGCGCCGCGCGACGCCGAGCGGAAAGCCCATGTCGTCCCACGGCGCCACGTCGATGACGGACCACGCGGAATCACGGAGAAGCCTGAACCGGTCTCCGCGTCTCCGTGTCCCCGTGGCCTGTTGCACCAGCATCGGCAGCATCTTGAGCCGCTGCGTGCCGAGCACGACGTCGATGACATGCCCGTTCGTCTTCCGCACGAGCGCCGCGCCTTCCTGCTGCGCCACGCATCCGGCCACCGCGACGAGCGGCCGCCGGCCGGTTTCCTCCTCGAGCACGCGCAGCTCGCCCAGCCGGGTGTAGAGCTTCTCCTCGGCGTGCTCGCGCACGCTGCACGTGTTGATGACGACGACGTCGGCGTCGCGCTCGTCGTCCGTCGGCTCGTAGCCGGCCTGCTCGAGCAGACCGGCCAGGCGCTCGGAGTCGTGCACGTTCATCTGACAGCCGAACGTCTCGATGAGGTATTTCTTCGCCACCTACCGTCTCTTTCGCCTTTCGCTTTCGCCTTTCGCCCCCGCCGCGAGCATCTCCTGCGCGGTGCCCCGCGCCTGATCGGTCACGACGGCCCCGCCGATCATCCGCGCCAGCTCCTCGACGCGGCCCCCGTCGCTCAGCCGCTCGACCGAGGTCACCGTCCGTCCTCCCCGCACAGCCTTCTCGATGCGGAAGTGCGTCGTCCCGTGCGCGGCGATCTGCGGCAGGTGGGTAATGCAGAGCACCTGGAACCGATCGCCGAGCGCCCGGAGGCGAGTGCCCACCACCTCGGCGACGCGCCCGCCGATGCCGGCGTCGACCTCGTCGAAGATGAGCGTAAGGGGTCGGTGGTCATTTTTCGAGGACAGCGGAGACGAAGCAAGAACCGCTGTCCTCGAAAAATGACCGCCGACCCCTTTTTCCGCGGCCATCGTCTTCAGCGCCAGCATGATGCGTGACAGCTCGCCGCCCGACACGATGCGCGCCAGCGGCCGCAGCTGCTCGCCCGGATTCGGCGAGACGTAGAACTCCGCGCGGTCGATCCCCTGCTCGGACCACTCGTCCGGGCCGAGCGCCGCGGCGTTGAAGCGGACGTCGAACCGCGTCTGCGGCATCGCCAGCTCGGCGACCAGCGTCTCGACGGCGCGGGCGAACCGTCCGGCCGCGTCCCGCCGCCGGCGCGAGAGATCGCGCGCGACATCGAGATAGCGATCCGTGGCGTCGCTCAGCTTCCCCTGCAGCGCCTCCGCCTGTTCCCCGGCGCCGGTCAGCAGCTCGCGTTCGTGCGCCAGCGTCCGCCCGCGCGCGATCACGTCATCGAGCGTCGGGCCGTACTTCCGCTTCAGCCGCTCGAGCAGCGCCAGCCGATCCTCCACCTCCTGCAGACGCCGCGGCGAGGCGTCGACGAGGTCGGCGTAGCGCCGCAGGAAGAACGCAAGGTCCTCGAGCTGCCCCTTGATGTCGTCGCGCGCCTCGACGTACGGCGCAAACTGCGGGTCGATCGTGGCGAGCTCGCCGACGCGCTTCCAGACCCCGGCGAGCCCGGCCAGCACCGCGCCGTCGCTCTCGTACAGCGCGGCATACCCTTCCTCGCACAGCCGCTCGATCCGCTCGGCGCTCGCCAGCACCAGCCGCGTGGCGGCGAGCGCCTCATCTTCGCCGACCGCGGGCGCCGCCTTCTCGATCTCGCCGAGTTGAAAGGCTATCAGGTCGAGCCGCGCCGCCTTCTCGCGCTCGTTCATCCGCGACCGCTCCAGCTGCTCGCGCAGATCGTGAACGGTGCCCCACGCCTCGGCGACGCGCGCCACTCGATCCTCGAGCTCCGCGTACTCATCGAGGAGCGGCAGATGCATCTGCGGATCGAGGAGCGCCTGGTGCTCGTGCTGGCCGTGCAGCTCGACGAGCCGCGCGGCGAGATCGCGCAGCGCGCCCGCCGTCGCCAGCGCGCCGTTGATGAACGACCGGCTGCGGCCCTGGTTCGTGATCTCGCGGCGCACGACGATCTCGCCCGCCGCGCGGCCCGTCGCGAGCGAGAGATCTTCGAAGATGGCCTCGATGGAGGCCTGCGCCTCGCCCGTGCGGACGAGATCGGCCGAGGCGCGCGCGCCGAGCAGGAGCCCGACGGCCTCGACGACAATCGACTTGCCCGCGCCGGTTTCCCCCGTCAGCACATTGAACCCCGGTTCGAACTCCACCTCGACGGCTTCAATCACCGCAAGGCTGCGGATGCGGAGGAAGCGGAGCATGCGTGCGCGGAACTCTCATCGTATCATATGTTTGACAGCACTTTGGGCGCATGCTAGTCTGACCCGTCGCGCCCTCCAGAGCGGCGCCCGTCCGATGTTTCGGAGGCTTCGTTGCACACGCGTGGCTCCCTTCTCCTCGCCCTGCAGGTGCAGGGTGACGGAACCCCTTTTGCCGGGAGCGGCGACCTCATTCGTCTTATCGCCGACACAACGCCGATCAATCAGGCGGTCCTCGCCGTTCTGATCATCTTCTCCATTGCGTCGTGGGCCATCATTCTGCAGAAGCTCTGGTCGTTTCGCGCGTCCGCGCGTGACACGTCGCGGTTCCTCGACGTCTTCCGCCGCAGCACCAAGTTCTCCGAGGTGCAGGCCGCCTGTCCGTCGCTCACGGCGACACCGCTCGTCGGCGTGTTTCAGGCCGGCTACGCGGAGATGAATGCCCAGTTCCGCGCGGCCGGCGGTGGCAACCCCGCGCCGTCCAGTCCATCGACCGGGGCGGCGCGTCCTACGTTGAAGAGCCTCGACGGCGTGGATCGCGCGCTCATCCGCGCGGCCACGAACGAGATTGCCAAGCTCGAGCGCCGCATGACTTTTCTCGCCACGACGGCGAGCGTCACGCCGTTCATCGGGCTCTTCGGGACGGTGGTCGGAATCATGATTGCGTTCCAGCGCATCGGCGCCACCGGGTCGACGAACCTGGCTGTGGTGGCGCCCGGCATCAGCGAGGCGCTCATCGCCACCGCGGCGGGGCTCTTCGCGGCGATTCCGGCGCTGGTCTTCTACAACTCCTTCACGCACCGCGTGAAGGAGTTGTCGGCGACGATGGACGACTTCGCGCTCGAGTTCCTGAATATTGCCGAGCGCAACTTTACGTGAGACGGCCCAGCAGATGCCGAAGGTCATCGCTTCCGCCCCGAACGCCGGCGGCCGCCATCAGCGCGGCCGGCGCGTGAACCCGACTCTCTCCGAGATCAACGTCGTGCCGCTCGTCGACGTGATGCTCGTGCTGCTCATCGTCTTCATGGTCGCGGCGCCGATGCTGCAGCGCGGCGTCGAGGTCAATCTGCCGGTGGCGAGCCGGTCGCAGGAGATTGCGAGCGACCGGGTCTTCGTCGATCTTCCCGTGTCGTATCGCGAAGACCGCCGCGTCTACATCGACAAGGAGCCGGTCCGGCTCGACTTCCTCGCCGAGCGCGTGACGCAGCTCATGCTCAACCGGACGGACAAGCTCGTCTACCTGCGCGGCGACGGCGAGGTCAACCTGCAGGAGCTGATGGAGGTGTTCGACCGGCTCAAGGAAGCCGGCATCCAGAACGTCGGCATCATCTCGCGGCTACCGGGCGAGCAGTGAGATGCAGCTCACCGAAGTGACCGACGTGCTCGCCGCGCGGCGCCAGCGCCCGGAGAAATTCGGCGCGATGGTCGCGTGCTCGGTCGCCGCGCATGCCGGCGTGATCGCGCTGCTCCTCTTTGGCCCGTTCGACTGGAACCTCGTCGCGGAAGAGCCGCCGCGCACCGTCATGACGATCAGCCTCGCGGGCGCGCCGGGACCGCGGGCCGGAGGCATGACGCCGATGGGGGGCCGCGCCGTCCCACAGCCGACACCGGAGAAGCCGCGGGCGGTGCCACCGCCCCCGCCGAAACCGAAGGCGACGCCTGCCCCTACCGCCCCGGTGCGGCGTCGGCAGCCGCAGCCGAAGCCCGCGCCCGAGGAAGAGCCGCAGCCGGGCGTCACGCGGACCGAAACCGGAGCGCGTGGCCAGGGGTTCGGGTTGGCCACGGGCGGGGCTGGGGGCAGCGGCGTGCAGCTCGACGTCGCCAACTTCTGCTGTCCCGAATACATCGAGCAGATGGTCACGCTCATTCAACGCAACTGGCAGTCGAATCAAGGCGTATCCGGATCGACGCTGATGAAGTTCACGATCACGCGCGGCGGATCGATCCAGGGAGTCATGGTCGAGCGGCCGAGCGGCTTCGTCGCGCTCGACCTGGCGGCAGAACGGGCGCTGCTGCTGACGCGGCTGTCGGAGCTGCCGGTGCAGTTTCCGAACCCGACGCTCACGGTTCATCTGACCTTCGAGTACCGGCGATGACAATGCGAAGATTCTCGACCGCAGGGCTCAAGCCCTCCTGCTACCTTCTGGCCACGATGATCGTGATGGCCGGAGGGCTTCGGCCCTCCGGACAGGAGCCGCCCGCCGCGCCCGCCGCGCAACAACCGTCCGAGGTGGCGGTGGTGATCACGGGCGACCCAGGAACGCCGCCGCGGTATGCCGTGCCGGACTTCATCGCGCTGACCCCGGATGCCGGGGGGATCGCGAAGACGGTCGCGCAGGTCCTCTGGGACGACCTCGCGTTCGAGCGCGAGTTCTATCTCATTCCGCGCGACACGTACGCGACCATCCCGGTGGCCCGCTCGCCGGATCAGATCCCGTTCACCGCCTGGCGCGAGCTGGGCGCCGATGCCGTCGTCTTCGGCACCGTCGCACGCACGGGCGACATGGTCCGGGTCGAGGTGCGTCTGTACAACGTCCGGATGCGTCAGTCGGTCTTCGGCAAGGAGTACACCGGGTCGGCGAACAATCCGCGGCTCTACGCGCACACCGTCTCGGACGAGATCCACCAGCAGCAGCGGGCGCTGCGCGGCGTGGCGCGGACCAAGCTCGCGTTCACCTCCGATCGCAACCGCGAGCGCATGGTCGGAACCGTCGAAAACCGCGACGTCAAGGAGGTCTACATCGCCGACTACGACGGCGCGAACGCGCGGCGGATCACGACGAACCGCCAGCTCAACCTCACGCCGGTCTGGTCGCCCGACGCGCGCGCGATCGCCTACACGTCGTACCGACGCGGCTACCCGGATCTGTTCATCGCGCTCATCTATCAGGGCCTGCAGCAGGAGCCGACCAAAGGAGGGACCCAGAACTGGCTGCCCATGTTCTCGCCCGACGGCACGCGCATCGTGTTCACCTCGAGCCGCGACGGCAACCCGGAGCTCTACATCACGAATCGCGACGGCTCGGGCGTGCGGCGGCTGACGAACCACCCCGCGATCGACACCTCGCCGACCTGGTCGCCCACCGGCACGCAGATCGCGTTCACCTCCGACCGCGCCGGTACGCCGCAGATCTATATCGTCGGCGCCGACGGTCTGAACCTCCGGCGCCTGACAACGGCCGAGTCGTACGCCGACCGGCCCACGTGGTCGCCGGCGCCGTTCAACGAGGTCGCCTTCGCCGCGCGCACGGGCCCCGGCTACGACATCAAGGTCTATGACCTCGCGACGGGCACCACGCGGCAGATCACCTTCGGTGAGGGCAGCAACGAGAGTCCGGCCTACGCGCCGAACGGCCGGCATCTGGCGTTCACGTCGACGCGAACGGGCCGCCCGCAGATCTTCACGGTCGGCCGCGATGGCCGCGGGGTGAAGCAGATCACGCGCGACGGCAACAACTACACACCGTCATGGTCGAATTGATGATGAGGAAAGCCGCGCCCTCGGTGGTCGCGATTCTGGCTCTGACGCTGGTCGCCGGCTGCGCGCGCCGGCAGCCACCCGCCGCCACGCCCGTGCCGCCGCCAGCCGCGGCGCCGCCGCCGGCCGCGACCGCGCCTCC
>JACPCS010000155.1 GCA_016184455.1 Acidobacteriota bacterium | reverse complement strand
AATTGTTCACGGACGGGCTTCGAACAAGATATGGACGGCTGTAAGTTGTTGATTTGGCGCGCCCTGCAGGACTCGAACCTGCGACCTCCTGGTTCGTAGCCAGACGCTCTATCCAGCTGAGCTAAGGGCGCGGGGGCAGCGTGTGGCGCGCGTCCCCCGGCGCGAACGCCCGCGGGACGCGCAAAATTCAACTATAGCACCGCTCTACTGCACGTCGAGCAGCTCCACGTCGAAGACGAGCGTCGAATTCGGCGGAATGCCCGGCGCGCCCTGCGCGCCGTAGCCGAGCTCGGGCGGGATCACGAGCCGCCGCAGCCCGCCGACGCGCATACCGGGCACGCCCCGCTCCCATCCCTGAATCACGCGTCCCGCACCCAGCACGAACGAAAACGGCGCCCGTCCGGCGGAGCTGTCGAACTGCTGCCCTTTCTGGTCCGGCTGCGTGGGCGCGTACAGCCAGCCTGTGTAGTGAACGGTCAGCGTGCGGCCCGCGACTGCCTCCACGCCGGTCCCGACACGCAGGTCCGTCGCCGCAGTCCGATTCGCGCTGGCCGCGCTGTGCCTCGTGCCGCGCGCGGTCTGGGCGCAGGCGCCTCCGCCGGAGGCGCCCTCCGGCGCGTGCACGATTGTCGGCCCGCTGCTCGGCCCGAACGACTTCGGCATCCCGGCCGGACAACCGGTGGCGGACGCGACTGCGGCGCTCTTGCCGGACGGCCGCGGGCGCCTGTACACGTACGCCCAGGGCCGCGGCGTCGTGAGCGCGATCTCGCTGACGGCCGAGGGCGCGAGCTTCGAGCCGGAAGCTGGCTCGCGTCCGCCCGACGGATCCGGTATGCCGCGCATCGTCGCGAACCCATCGGGCGGCTGGCGGCTGTTCTTCAGCAGCGGCGGCGGCATCACATCGGCCGTGAGCACCGACGGCCTGACCTTCACGATCGAGAACGGCTTCCGCATCACGCAGGAGGCCGCCGGCTTCTTAGGAACGACCGTGAGTGCAACGACGGGACCGACAGTGATCGGACTTGCGGACGGGCGGTACCGGGACACCTACGACCTCTTCTTCGGCAACGACCGTGACGCGCTGCGGCTGTCGGACGGCACGCTCGTGATGTATGACGGCGCGTTCGATGCGCAGGTGGGCGGCACGATCAACCTCGCCCGCTGCCCCGAGCCAGCGGCTGCTGCCGCCTCGCGCAGGCGCCGCGCTCGGTAGCGGACGGCGCCGGGGGCGGCCACTATAATCCGGGTATGAGCCAGGCCGGGCGGCCCAGTACGAGCGGGGCCGAACACCCTGATGCGAGCGTCGTCGAGCACAAGGCGCACGCGCCGGCCTCGGTTGGCTGCTACGTGCTGACGGTGAGCGACTCGCGCACGCCCGACACCGACACGGGCGGGCGCGCGATCCGCGAGCTGCTCGGGGAGGCGGGGCACGCCGTCACCGGCCATGCCATTGTGAAGGACGAGCCCGCCGACGTGATCGCGCACGTGCGCGCGCAGCTCGCCGATCCGCGCACGCAGGTGATCATCACGACCGGCGGGACGGGCATCACGTCGCGCGACGGCACTTTCGAAGCGATCGACAGCCTGCTCGAGAAACGGCTCGACGGCTTCGGCGAGCTGTTCCGCATGCTCAGCTTCCAGGAGATCGGCGCCGCCGCGATGATGAGCCGCGCCACGGCAGGCACCGCGGCGCGCAAGGCGATTTTCGTGCTCCCCGGCTCCCCGCACGCGGTGCGGCTCGCGATGACGCGCCTGATCCTTCCCGAGCTCGGACACGTCGTCCAGCAGTTGAAGCGATGAAGAAGACGCTGCTGGTCCTGGCGCTCGTGATCGGCGGCGGATGGTACTTCGTGACGACGCCTCCATCCGACGAGGTGTCGATCGCAGAGTTCGACCCGTACCGGCTTGCCGACCTCGAGCTGCAGATGTGGCAGGCCTACTACGACCGCGACACGGTCCGTCTGTTCCGCCTCCTCGTCGTCACGCTCCGCGAGCAGTACGACTATTCCTGGCTGAACGCCGTCTCAGCCGCATTCGACCTGGCGCGCGCGGCCTCGAGCTTCGCGGAGCTGCGATCCAACTATCAGAACGTGCTCCCGGATCTGGAGTCGGCCTATACGACCGCGCGCGACTGGCTCGGCGCGGGCTTCGACCCGGCGGAGGTGGCCCGCGCGGAGCTCGCGTGGTGGGTCGCGCGGCGGATCCCGGGCAAGGACCGTCCCGACCAGGTCGGCGCCCTCATTGCCGACGAGTACGCGCTCCTCTACGAGACGCCGCGCGACAACGTGATGCGCGCCGCGCAGCTCCGCGCGGAGGCGGCGGCGCTTCGCGACCGGCAGGCGGAGAGCCCCGACTGGGATCGCATCGGGAAGATGCTCGCCGAGTCGTACGTCGAGCTCTACGCGGCGTTGAACAGATGAACTCTACCGGCTACCGGCTACCGCCTACCGGCTAGATCATGGCCACCAACATGCGGCCTATCCGCAGCACGATCGCGCTGGACGAGGCGAAGGCGCTCGTCGATGCGGCCGTACGCGCGATCGATCGCACCGAGCGGGTGCCGCTGGCCCACTCTGACGGCCGCGTGCTGGCAGAGCCGATCGTCGCGGCGGCGGATGTCCCGCCGTTCGCGCGCGCCGCGATGGACGGCTACGCCGTACGCGCCGAAGACACCGCCGGGTCCACGCGCGGACGACCACGCGCGCTCACGCGCGTGGCGACCGTGTTCACCGGTCAGGTCGCCGAGCGGCCGGTCGGCCCGGGCGAGTGCATCGAGATTGCTACCGGCGCTCCGATGCCGGCGGGCGCCGACGCCGTGGTGATCGTCGAGGAGACCGACGGCGAGGCGTCAGGACGCGTGCAGGTCTTCTCACCGGTGACTCCAGGGCAGAACATCGGTCCGCAAGGTGCGGACATCCGCCGCGGGCAGCAGGTGCTCGACCCCGATACGGTCCTGACACCGAGCCGGATTGGCGCCATCGCGGCGCTCGGCAGGACCGACGTGCTGGTGTACGCGCGGCCACGTGTCGCGATCCTCTCCACCGGCAACGAGATTGTCGATCCCGGCACACCGCTCGGCCCCGGGCAGATCTACGACATCAACCGGTTCACGCTGGCGGCGGTCGTCGCGCGGCACGGCGGCATCCCGGTACCGCACCGCACGGCGTCGGACACGATCGCCGATCTCTCGCGCGCCGTCGACGAGTGCCTTCAGGACGACATGCTCGTGTTCTCGGGTGGGAGCTCCGTGGGCGAACGCGATCTGATTCTCGACGTCCTCGCCGCGCGCGGCGAGCTGATCTTCCACGGCATCGCGGTGAAGCCGGGCAAGCCGACGGCTTTCGGCCGGATCGGCGGAAAGCTCTTCTTCGGCATGCCGGGCTATCCGACATCCTGCCTCTCCAACGCGTACGTGCTGCTCGTGCCGGCGCTGCGCCGGATGGCGCGGCTGCGGCCGCACGCCACGCGGTCGCTGCGGCTGCCGCTCAGCCGCCGCGTGACGTCCGCGCCGGGGCGGCATCAGATCTATACGGTCACGATCGCGGACGGCGCCGCCGTGCCGGCGTTCAAGTCGTCGGGCGACATCACGAGCATGTCGCAGGCGGATGGCTACATCGAGATTCCCGCCGAGACCGACGCCCTCGAGGCCGGGACCATTGTCGAGGTGAACCTGTTTTAGATCGGGGTGAAGCCGGACGCCACGTACGATGACCGATTCACAGAAGAACGTCGCCGCCTCGATCGGCGTGCCCGTGGCGCGCCGCCACATCTTTCTCTGCTGCGACCAGACGACGCCGAAGTGCTGCGAGAAGGAGCGGGGGCTCGCAGCCTGGGAGTTCCTGAAGCGGCGCCTCAAGGAACTGGGGCTCTCCGAGCAGGGCGGCATCCTGCGCACCAAGGCGAACTGTTTGCGGATCTGTGAAGGGGGGCCGATTGCGGTGGTCTATCCCGAGGGCGCCTGGTATGCGGCATGCGACCCGCCCGTCCTGGAGCGAATCATCCAGGAGCACTTGATCGGCGGCCACCTCGTGGTAGAACACTTAATTGAGGCCCGCGGGCTGGACCCCCTGGGATAGAGTAAAGATATAATTGTCGGGCTGCAGGCCCGTTAGGCTTCCGACCTATTACCACCGCCATCTCCTCTGCAGGTTCCCTGTTGAGCCTCGGAGCTGGGTAGAAGAATGTCAGTAACCGCGTCGGCCGTTCAGGACACCATCCGGGAGGCGCGCTCCGCGCGCATCGCCAACGATTTCGCCATTCAAGTCGCCACCGTCAACGGATCCGGCAGCCAGACGGCCAACCTGGTGCTGCTCCGCTCGATCTTCCAGATGGGCGTGCCCGTCTCGGGCAAGAACATGTTCCCGTCGAACATCGCCGGCCTGCCCACCTGGTACACCATCCGGGCGAGCTCCAAGGGGTATATCGGGCGCAAGAAAGAGGTCGACTTCCTCGTCGCGATGAACCCGGAGACGGCGCGCGAAGACGTGCTGACGCTCCCGTCGGGCGCCGCCACCGTCTACGACGAGCCCCTCCGGCTGAAGGACCTGCGCGGCGACGTCATCTTCTATCCCGTTCCGTTCGACAAGCTCATCACGCCGATCACGCACGACGCCAAGCTGCGCCGCCTCGTGCGCAACATGATCTACGACGGCGTGCTCTCGAAGCTGCTCTCCATCGACATGGCGCAGATGGAGAAGGCGCTCCGCAAGCAGCTCGGGAAGAAGGAGAAGGCGATCGCGCTCAACATGAGCGCGCTCAAGGCGGGCTACGAGTACGCCGAGGCGAACCTGCCGAAGCTCGATCCGTTCGTGATCGAACCGATGAACAAGACGCAGGGCATGCTCCTCATCGAGGGGAACGCCGCCGCCGCGATCGGCTGCATGATGGCTGGCGTCACCTTCGTCAGCTGGTACCCGATCACGCCCTCGTCCTCGCTCTGCGAATCGCTGATCGACTACCTGAAGAAGTACCGGAAGGATCCAGAGACCGGCAAGGCGACCTACGCGGTGATCCAGGCGGAGGACGAGATCGCGGCGCTCGGCATGGTGATCGGCGCGAGCTGGGTGGGCGCGCGCGCGATGACGTCGACGGCCGGGCCGGGCATCTCGCTCATGGCGGAGTTCACCGGCCTCGGCTACTACACGGAAGTGCCGGCGGTGATCTTCGACATCCAGCGCGTCGGGCCCTCGACGGGGCTGCCGACGCGCACCGCACAGCAGGACGTCCTCGCCGCGGCGGTGCTCTCGCACGGCGACACGCAGCACCCGATGCTGCTCCCCTCGTCGGCCTCCGAGTGCTACACCATGGCGATGGACGCGTTCGACCTGGCCGAGCGGCTGCAGACGCCGGTGTTCGTCCTGTCGGACCTCGACCTCGGCATGAACACCTGGATGTCGTACCCGTTCGAGTATCCGAAGAAGCCGCTCGACCGCGGCAAGCGGCTCGACGAGGCGACGCTCAGGCGCATTGGCGAGTTCGCGCGCTATCGCGACGTCGACGGCGACGGCATCCCGTACCGCACGGTGCCGGGTGACGGCATGCCGGCCTACTTTGCACGCGGCTCCGGCCACAACGAGAAGGCGCAGTACAGCGAGCGCGCCGACGACTACGCCAACAATCTCGACCGCCTCGCGCGCAAGTTCCAGACGGCGCGGACGCTGGTGCCGAAGCCGGAGGTCGATCTGGTGCGCGGCGCGCGCGTCGGATTCATCGGCTACGGCACCACCCACTGGGCCATCGTCGAGTCGCGCGACCAGTTGAAGGCCGAGCGCGGCATCGATGTCTCGTACCTCCGTCTGCGGGCGTACCCGTTCACGAAGGAGGTCTCCGATTTCATCGACGCCTGCGACCGGGTCTACCTCGTCGAGCAGAACCGCGACGCGCAGATGCTGTCGCTGCTGAAGATGGAGTGCTCGGCCGTGCAGTTTGCGAAGCTCCGCAGCATCCGGCACTATATCGGGCTCCCGATCGACGGCCGCTCGGTGACGATGGAGCTGTTGAAACAGGAAGAAGGCCGGTAATGTCCACGGAGACCACGGTTCAGCCGCCCGCCCCGGGCCGCAAGATCAATCGCATCACCGAGCGCATCATCGAGTCGTTCTTCGAGCTCGGCATCGACCCGACGCAGGTGATCAAGCTCTCGGGCATCGGCTGCTCGAGCAAGGCGCCCGCCTATTTCCTGTCGAGCGCCCACGGGTTCAACTCGGTGCACGGCCGGATGCCGTCGGTCGCCACCGGCGCGGTCGTCGGCAACCGGAAGATGATCGCCATCGGCGTGAGCGGCGACGGCGATACGGGCGCGATCGGCATCGGCCAGTTCGTGCACCTGATGCGCCGGAACCTGCCGATGATCTACATCATCGAGGACAACGGCTGCTACGGCTTGACGAAGGGGCAGTTCTCGCCGACGGCGGACCTCGGGTCGACGCTCAAGACCGGCGTGGTCAACGACCTGCCGCCGATCGACACCTGCGCGCTCGCCATCGAGCTCGGAGCCTCGTTCGTCGCGCGATCGTTCTCGGGCGACCCCAAGCAGCTCAAGGCGATCCTCAAGGCGGCCATCAGCCACCGCGGCACCGCCATGATCGACGTGATTTCGCCCTGCGTGACCTTCAACGACCACGAGGGGTCGACCAAGAGCTACTCCTACGTCAAGGACCATGACGAGCCGCTGGCCGACGTCAGCTTCATCCCCTATTTCGAAGAGGTCACCGTCGAGTATGATCCCGGCTCCACCACGGAGGTGACGCTCCACACCGGGTCGAGGATCATGCTGCGGAAGATGGCCGAGGACTACCAGCCGACCGACAAGATGAGCGCGCTGCGCCTGCTCCACGAGACGATGACGCGCGGGGAGTACGCGACGGGCATTCTCTACATCGAGCCCGACAAGCAGGACTTCCTCGACCTGCTCGGCATCACCGACGAGCCGCTGGCGGCGCTCCCGGAAGCGAAGACGCGTCCGGGCAAGGCGGTGCTCGACGAAATTATGGAAACCTTCCGGTAGGGACCCAGGGTGACCGGCTACGCCTCCGTCGTCATCTACTTCCTGATGATCGTCGCGTTCGCCATCGTCTCGCTGGCGGTGGCGCGCGTGCTCAGCCCGAGCCGCCCGTACGCGTCGAAGCTCCAGACCTACGAGTGCGGCGCCGAGCCGTTCGGCCAGGCATGGGTGCAGTTCCCCGTCGGCTTCTACCTCGTGGCGCTGCTCTTCATCGTCTTCGACGCGCTCGCGGTGTTCCTGTTCCCGTGGGTGCTCGCGCTCCGCGGGCTGGGCATGACGGGCGTCGTCACGATGGTCGTCTTCCTCGCGATTCTGGGGCTCGGCTGGTTTTACGCGTACCGGGAGGGGTTGCTGGAATGGCAGTGAAGGAACCGCAGATCGTGCCCGTCTGGCGGAACTTCAAGGACCTGCAGGAGTGGGAGCAGCTCCACCAGACGCGCCCCGAGGGCGACAAGCACTCCGATCTCTTCGTCAGCCTCACTGAAGGGATTCACAACTTCCCCGGCGGCTTCGCGCTGACGACGGTCGCCGATACGTTCCTCAACTGGGCGCGCAAGTCGTCGGTCTGGCCGGTGACGTTCGGCCTCGCCTGTTGCGCGATCGAGATGATGGCGACCTTCGCCTCGCGCTTCGACGTCGAGCGGCTCGGCATGGTGCCGTGGGCCTCGCCCCGCCACGCAGACCTGATGATCGTGTCGGGTACGGTCACCATCAAGATGGCGCCGATGCTCAAGCGGATCTACGACCAGATGCCCGACCCGAAGTGGGCAGTGTCGATGGGTTCCTGCGCCAATTCGGGCGGCCCCTTCCGGCACGGCTACCACGTCGTGAAAGGGGTCGACCGCGTCATCCCTGTCGACGTCTACGTGCCCGGCTGTCCGCCGCCGCCCGAATCGCTCCTCAACGGACTGCTCCTGCTCCAGGATCAGATCGCGCACTTCCACCGCACCGGCACGCGCGCCGAACCGAACCCGAAGGCGGACTGAGGCCGTGACGATCGCGCAGGCCCGCACGCTCATCGCCGAACGGTTTCCCGGCGCACAGACGGCGGGCGATGCCCCAATGGTCGTCACGGTGCCGGTGGACGCCTGGGTGCCGTTCGCGCGCTTCGCGAAGGAGACGCTCGGCTGCCGGTTCTTCTCCTTTCTGTCGGCCGTCGACTGGAAGGAAGAGGGCCTCGAGGTCGTCGCCAAGATCGACAACGTCGACGAGAAGCTGTCGCTCCTGCTCAAGACGCGGCTCGGCCCCGGCGTGTCGGCGTGCCCCTCGCTGACCGGCGTCTACAAGGGCGCCGACTGGATGGAGCGGGAGTGCTACGACATGTTCGGCATCCGCTTCGAAGGCCATCCGGATCTGCGCCGGATCCTGCTCGGCGACGACTGGGAAGGCCATCCGCTCCTGAAGTCGTATGCCGTGGACACGCCGCATCCCCCATTCAGATGAGCACCGTCGCCCCCTCTACCCGCGTCGAGCTCGATTACACGGGCAGCGAACGGCTCACGATGAACATGGGGCCGCAGCACCCGTCCGCGCACGGGGTGTTCCGCGCCATCCTCACGCTCGAGGGCGAGGAGGTCGTGGGCATCGACGCGATGATCGGGTATCTGCATCGCTGCCACGAGAAGCTCGCCGAGACGCTGACCTACGCGCAGTACCCGTCGATTGCCTCGAAGACCGACTACGTCGCCGCCATGACGAGCGAGTTCGCCTACGTCCGCGCGGCGGAGATGATCGGCAAGATCGAGGTGCCGAAGCGCGCGCAGTACCTGCGTGTGATCGCGGCGGAGCTGCAGCGGGTCGCCTCGCACCTGCTCTGGCTCGGCACGTGGTGCCTCGACATGGGCGGCGCGCTCGGCGGGGGCGCCACGGTGTTCCTCTACTGCATCCGCGAGCGCGAGTTCATCCTCGACCTGTTCGAGGCGCTCGTCGGCGCGCGGCTCCTCTACGGCTTCTACCAGGTGGGGGGCGTCCGCTACGACCTGCCACCGGGCTGGACCGACACGTGCCGCGAGACGGTCGATTTCATCGACCGCCGCATCGACGAGTACCAGCGGATGCTCGAGGAGAACCCGTTCTTCCTGGTGCGCACGCAGGGCGTCGGGGTGGTCTCGCGCGAGCTGGCGCAGGAGGTCGGCCTCAGCGGCCCCCTTGTCCGCGGCTCGGGCGTCAACTACGATCTCCGCCGCACCGATCCCTACTCGTCGTACGAGGACTTCGACTTCCGCGTGCCGGTGGAGACCGGCGGCGACTGCTTCGCGCGGTACCGCGTGCGGATGGTCGAGTTCCGTGAGTCGCTCACGATCGTGCGCCAGGCGCTCGAGAAGCTCCCCGAGGGTCCGATCTCGTCGCGCCCGGGGCTCAAGTCGGTGGCGCAGATCCGCATCCCCAAAGGTGAGGCGTACGCGCGCGTCGAAGGCGCGCGCGGCGAGGTGGGCTGCTACCTCATCGCGGACGGCGGGCCGAAGCCGTACCGCATGAAATGGCGCGGCGCCTCGTTCTCGAACCTGGCCATCCTGCCGCACATCATTCCCGGTCACAAGGTCGCCGACGTTGTCGCGATCATGGGCTCGGTCGACCCGGTATTCGGGGAGGTGGATCGCTGATGCCCGGCTGGGTGGTCTCTCTCATCGCGCCTTTCATCGTGCTCAACGCGATCCTCGGCATCGTGACCTACGTGACGCTGCTCGAGCGGAAGTTCGCCGCGCGGATGCAGTCGCGCGTCGGCCCGTACCGCGTCGGCCCGCACGGGCTCCTTCAGCCGATCGCCGACGCCATCAAGCTGATGATGAAGGAAGACGTGGTGCCGGACGCGGCCGACCGGCCGGTCTACAACCTGGCGCCGATCGTCTTCCTCATCCCCTGCATGCTGATCTTCGCGACGATCCCGTTCGCGCCAGGGCTCGGCGTGGCGGACCTGAACATCGGCATCCTGTTCTTCCTCGCGGTGTCGGCGATGGAGATCGTCGGCCTGTTCATGGCGGGCTGGGGGTCGAACAACAAGTACGCGCTCCTCTCCGCCATGCGCGCCGTCAACCAGGTGATCTCGTACGACCTGCCGTTCATCTTCGCGGCGCTGGTGCCGGTGCTGCTCGCCGGCTCGCTGCGGCTCTCCGACATTGCCGCCGCGCAGGCGGGGCTCTGGTTCGTCTTCTACCCGGTGATCGGGCAGCTCGCCTTCGTCGCGTTCATCGTCTCGACGGTGGCGGCCGAGAACCGCGCGCCGTTCGACATCCTCGAGGCCGAGTCGGAGCTCGTGGCGGGCTTCCGCGTCGAGTACTCGGGGATGAAGTTCGCGATCATCCAGCTCGGCGAATACGCGCACGTGATCGGCGCGTCGTTCCTGGGCGCGCTCCTCTTCTTCGGCGCGTGGGCCGGGCCGGGGCCCGAATGGATGGGGCCGATCTGGTTCCTGCTGAAGGCGATGGTCGTCTTCCTGCTCGTGACCTGGGTGCGCTGGAGCTTCGTGCGCATCCGCGTCGACCAGATGCTCGCGCTGTCGTGGAAGGCGTTGCTTCCGGCGACGCTCGTGTTGTTGATCGGGACCGCCGTTGTGGTCGTCTGGAGGACTCCCGGTGTCTGACGTGCAGACGGCCGCCGACGTCCGTGCGCTCCGCGACGCCACGCCGCGCGCGGCGACCGAGGTGGGCGTCATCGTTCGCGCCATTCTCGGCGCGATGCGCATCACGCTGCGGAACCTGTTCCGCAAGCCGGTGACGGTCCACTACCCGGACAGCCAGCGCGCCTACCCCGATCGGTACCGCGGCCTGCTGGCGCTCACCTACGACAAGGAGACCGGCGAAGAGGCGTGCATCGGCTGCCGCCTGTGCGAGTACGTCTGCCCGCCCGCGGTCATCAAGGTCGAGATGCTCAAGGCCGAGAAGCGGAACTACGCGAAGACGTTCACGCTCGAGCTCTACGCCTGCGAGTTCTGCGAGCTCTGCGTCCAGGTCTGCCCGACCGACGCCATCGTGATGACGAAGTCGTTCGACCTGTCGACGACCGACCGCCGCGAGCTCCTGCTCGACAAGGACAGGCTGCACGCGCTCGGCAAGCAGTTCGAGCAGTCCTGGGCGACTGGGAACAAGCTCCGCGACATGCAGGGTCCGCCGAAGATGGCGCGCGCCGAACACGCCGCCAAGGAGGAGGCCGCGGGCGCATGAGCGCCGACGTGCTCGCCTTCTGGTCGCTCGCGGTCGTGCTCGTCGGCTCGGCGCTGGCCGTCGTGCTGACGAAGAACCTGTTCCACGCGGTGCTCTGGCTCGCGCTGGCGCTGACCGGCACGGCGGGCGTCTTCCTGCTGCTCGACGCCGAGTTCCTCGCCGCGGTGCAGCTGCTGCTCTATGCCGGCGGCATCGTCACGATCGTGGTGTTCGCCATCGTCGTCACCGAACGGCTCGTGGGCGAGCGGATCTCGCAGACGAGCCGGCGGATCGGCGCGGGCGCCGTCGTGGCCGCGGGCCTGCTTCTCATGCTCGTGCGCACGATCGCGCAGCAGCGCGTGCCCGACGCGCGCCCCGAGATGGCCGCCGACCTGACGCGAACGATCGGCGAGACGGTGCTGACGCGGTTCGTGCTGCCGTTCGAGCTGCTCGCCGTCCTGATGCTGGCCGGGTTGATGGGCGCGATATACTTCGCGCGTCCCGACGACTAACACGCTGGATACGGAATGGGGCTGCAAGCGTACCTGACGCTCGCCGCGGTGGTGTTCTGCATCGGGTTGTTCGGCGTGATGACGCGCCGCAACACGATCGGCATCCTGCTGGGCATCGAGCTGATGCTCAATTCGGTGAACATCAACCTGGTGGCGTTCGCCCGCTATAGCGGCGACGTCACGGGCATGGTGTTCACGGTGTTCACCATCTGCATCACCGTCACCGAGGCCGCGCTCGGCCTGGCGATCGTCATTCTGCTCTTCCGCATCCGCCGCACCGTGACCGCGGATCAGCTGGACCTGCTCAAGGGATGATGGCGGCCGACGGGATCCTCGCGCTCGCCGCCCCGCTCCTTCACGCGCTCGCGTTTCTGGTGCTGTCGGTCGCGTTCCCGTTGCGCCGGCTCGGTCGTCCGGCGGCGTACATCTCGATCCTCTGCGCGGCCGGCGCGTTCGCGGCTGCCCTGCTGTCGGCGCGCGCGCACGCAGGCGAGACGATTTCGCGGCTGGTCTGGACCTGGCTCCCGTCCGACGGGGGGACGCTCGCCACGGTCGGCGTCCTCGCCGATGCCGACTCGACGATGATGCTCGTGCTGGTGGCGCTCGTGGCGCTCCTCGTGCAGGTGTACTCGCTCGGGTATCTCCACGACGAGTCCGCGCCGGCGCTCGGCCGCTACTACACGTACCAGTCGCTCTTCGCCTTTTCGATGATGGCGCTGGTACTCGCCCCGAACTTCCTGCAGCTCTTCATCTGCTGGGAGCTCGTCGGCCTCTGCTCGTACTTGTTGATCGGCTTCTGGTATCAGCGCCCCGCGGCCGCCCGCGCGGCGCTCAAGGCGTTCTGGATCACCAAGGCGGGCGACGTCGGCTTCCTCATCGGCATCGTCCTGCTCTGGCGGCACACCGGGACGTTCGATCTCACCGAGATGCGCGTGCTGGCCGAGAACGGCGCCATTCCGCTGGCCGGCCTCGCCGTGATGACGTTCTGCCTCTACCTCGGCGCGGTCGGCAAGTCGGCGCAGTTCCCGCTGCACATCTGGTTGCCTGACGCCATGGAGGGCCCGACGCCGGTCTCCGCCCTCATTCACGCCGCCACCATGGTGACCGCGGGCGTCTACATGCTGCACCGGACGTCGTGGCTCTTTGCCCTGACACCCGAGGTGCTGGCGATCGTCGCGTGGGTGGGCGCGTTCACGGCGCTGCTGGCCGCGGTGTTGGCCTGCGTGCAGAACGACATCAAGCGCGTGCTCGCCTACTCCACCGTGTCGCAGCTCAGTTACATGATGGCCGCGATCGGCGCGGGCTTTTCCGCCGCCGGCTTCCTGCACCTGCTGACGCACGGCGTCTTCAAGGCGCTGCTCTTCCTCGGCGCGGGCGCGGTGATCCACGCCGTCGGCAGCAACAATCTGACCGATATGGGCCGGCTCGCCCGCCGCATGCCTCACACGGCGACGGTCTTCACCGTGGGCGCCTTGTCGCTCGCGGGCCTGCCGCTCTTTGCGGGGTTCCTCTCGAAGGAAGAGATCCTCGGCGCGGTGCTCGCGGGCGGCTTCCAGGTTCCGTTCGCGATGCTGATCCTGGTGGCGTTCCTCACCGCCTTCTACATGTTCCGCGTCGTCTTTCTGGCGTTCTTCGGTGCAGGGGCGCCCGCGGCGGCGGTGGCGCGCGGCGCGCACGCGGAGGCGCACGTCGAGACGGTGGCCGAAGGCGCGCACGCGCACGAAGCGCCGCACGCGCATGAGCCGCCCGCGTCGATGCTGCTGTCGCTCTGGCTGCTGGCGCTGCTGTCGGTCGCGATCGGCGTCTACTTCACGTTCGTGCATCCCGAGGCCGAGTTCGAGAGCCCTGCGTGGCTCATGCCGCTCGGCGTCGGCTCGGCGGTAGCGGGCATCGCGCTCGCGTGGGCGACCTACCAGCGGCGCGCGATCGATGCGGCGACCCTGGCCGCCGCCTTCGGCCCGATCTATCGCGGCGCGCTCGCGCGCTTCTGGATCGATGACGTCTTCGAGCGCGCGTACCTGGTCGTCCTCCTCGGCTTCTCGCGCCTGATCGGCTGGATCGATCGCTACCTCGTCGACGGTGTGCTCAACGTGCTGAGCGCCTGGACCGTGACCGCGGGCGACGACCTGCGGACGATGCAGTCTGGACGCGCGCAGGACTACGTGTACGGCGTCGCGGTCGGGTTGCTCGTCCTCCTTCTGTGGGTGCAGTTCGGCTGATGACCAGACTTCCTGTTCTCTCCATCATGACGTGGGCGCCGTTCGTCAGCGCGCTCGTGATCATGTTCTTCGCGCGCCGGCGGCCGCTGCTCGTGCGGTGGACCTCGGTCGTCGGCACCGGCATCTCGCTCCTCGCCTCGATCTGGGTCTACTGGGCGTACGACCGCGCCGCGGCCGGCTTCCAGTTCCAGGAGGAGTTCGCGCTCGTCCCTTCGCTCGGCATCTCGTACCTGATGGCGGTCGACGGCATCAGCGCGCTCATGGCGCTGCTGACCTCGATCATCATCTTCGCGGGCGTCTTCGCCTCGTGGACGACGAAGGAGCGGAGCCAGGAGTTCTACGCGCTGCTGCTCGTGCTGGTGACGGGCGTCTACGGCGTCTTCGTGACGCTCGACATCTTCATCCTCTTCCTCTTCTACGAGATCGCCGTGCTGCCGATGTACCTGCTCATCGGCATCTGGGGCTCCTCGGGCGAGGTGCGGCCGCAGGGCATCTTCGGCTGGGCGATGGGGCGCACGGGCGTCGGCACCAAGGAATACGCGGCGATGAAGCTGACGCTGTACTTGCTCTTCGGGTCGGCGTTCATCCTGGTCGGCATGCTCGCGCTGTACGTTGCCACCGGGTCGCGGACGTTCTCGTTCCTCCAGCTGCAGACGATGACGTTCGACCCACAGCTTCAGACGTGGGTGTTCCTGGCCTTCTACATCGGCTTCGGCATCCTCGCCGGCATCTGGCCGCTCCACACCTGGTCGCCCGACGGCCACGCGTCGGCGCCGACCGCCGTGTCGATGCTGCACGCCGGCGTGCTCATGAAGCTCGGCGCCTACGGCTTCATGCGGCTCGGCATGGGTCTGCTCCCGGATGCGGCGGTCGACTGGGCGTGGCTCGTCGGCACGATCGGCTGCATCAACATCGTGTACGGCGCGCTCAGCGCGATGGCGCAGACCGATTTGAAGTACGTCATCGCCTACTCCTCCGTGTCGCACATGGGCGTGGTGATGCTGGGCCTGGCCACGCTGACCCCGAACGGCCTCAACGGCTCCGTCTTCCAGATGTTCGCGCACGGCATCATGACCGGCCTCTTCTTCGCGATCGTCGGGCTGGTGTACGAGAAGGCGCACTCGCGCGCGATCTTTGCGATGGGCGGCTTCGGGACGATGATGCCGGGCATTGCCACGGCCTTCACGGTTGCCGGGCTCTCCTCGCTCGGGCTGCCGGCGACGGCGGGCTTCGTCGCCGAGTTCCTGACCTTCCTGGGCGCGTGGAGCTCGGACTTCCAGTGGTGGCTGTTCCCGGCGGTCCTTGGTGCGTTCCTGACGTCGATCTACGTGCTGCGCGTGGCCGGCCAGATCTTCTGGGGTCCCAAGAGTCCCGATCCACATTTCCAGCACCTGCCTGACGCGCGCGGCCCCGAATGGGCCGCGCTCGGCATCCTCGTGTTCGTGCTGGTGCTGTTCGGCGTCGTGCCGTCGATCGCGATCGCGCCGGTCGACACGGCGACGGGGCCGCTCCTGCTGCGGTTGACGGGCCAATGAACGAGATGCTGATGCCGCTCCTGCCGGAACTGGCGCTCTTCGCGCTGGCGGTCGTCGTGCTGCTCGTCGGCGCGATCCGTTCCTCGGCGTACGGAGGGCGGGTCCCGCTCAGCGACGGGAGCAGCGGACCCGCCAGACCTGCGAGCGGCGGCCCCGCCGGCTGGATCACCCTGCTTGGCCTCGTCGCGACGTTCGTGCTGACGTTCTTCGTGGACGAGGGCATCTCAATTCTCGACGGCGCGTTCGTCCAGGACGGCCTGGCGCTCTTCTCCAAGCGCCTCTTCATCGCGTCGGCCGTGCTGAGCGTGCTCGGGTCGCTGACGCTGCGCACGGGCGCGTTCAGCCGCCGGTCGGCCGAGTACCATTTCGCGCTCATCGCGTCCGTGCTCGGGATGTCGGTGCTCGCCTCGGCGCGCGAGCTGATCCTGCTCTTCGTCGGGTTCGAGCTGATGTCGATCCCGCTCTTCCTGATGACGGGGTTCCTCAAGCGCGATGCCGTGGCCCCGGAAGCGGCGCTCAAGTTCTTCCTCGTCGGCACTGCCTCGTCTGCCGTGATCGTCTACGGGATGTCGTTCGTCTACGGCGCCGCGGGCAGCACGATGCTGTCGGACATTCCGCCCGCACTGCGCGACGGCCCACCGATCCTCATGCTCGGCATGGCGCTCCTGCTCGCGGGCCTCGGCTTCAAGATTGCCGCCTTCCCGTTCCACATGTGGGCGCCCGACACGTACGAGGCGGCATCGACGCCGTTTGTCGCGTGGCTGTCGGTGGCCCCAAAAGCGGCGGGGTTCGTCGTGATCATCCGGCTCTACCTCGCCGGGGTGGGCACGGCGGCGCTCGTCTGGGCGCCCGCCATTGCGGTCCTGGCCGGCATGACGATGGTGACGGGGAACCTGATGGCGATCCCGCAGCAGAACATCAAACGGCTGCTCGCCTATTCGGGGATTGCGCACATCGGGTACATGCTGGTCGGTCTCGCGGCGCTCTCGAGCTCCGGCGTCGCGATGATGCTCTTCTATCTCGTGGCGTACACCTTCGGGAACATGGGCGCGTTCCTCGTCGTGCAGGCGGTGGCGCAGTCGGAGCAGTCGGACCGGATCGAGGCGTACCGCGGGCTCGCGCAGCGGTCGCCGCTGCTCGCGCTCGCCATGCTCATCTTCCTGCTGTCGCTCGGCGGGATCCCGTTCGTGGCGGGGTTCTGGGCCAAGCTCTATGTCTTCTGGGCCGCCGTCGAGCGCGGGATGTACGGCCTCGTCTTTCTCGGCGCCATCCTCACCGTCGTCGCGCTCTACTACTACCTGCTCGTCGCGCGCCGGATGTACATCGAGGCACCCGAGCGCGCGGAACCCGTGCGGGTGCCAGGCCTGCTCGGCATCGCAATTACCGCCTGTGTGATTGGGGTGGTCGGGATGGGACTCTATCCGGGCCCGTGGGTCACGCTCGCCCAGCGCGTCGCGTCGACGCTGTTCTCGTAGCCCATTCGTACGCAGGCACCCTTCGTACGTGGTGTCCGGCTTGAGCCGGACCCCCGGAGCGCCTCCCATCGTCACTCCTGGTCCATGCTGAAGCGAGCGACATGCCGGCGCGAATTCCGAGGAAAACCACCCGATCGCGGTCTGAAGTACGCAGTCTCTGCCACGCTGACCCGCGAACGGCACGGCAATTCTGAACACGTATAATCCGGGGCCATGAGGACGCTGCTCGCTCTCCTCGCGGTCGCGGCGCTGCCGTCGGTCGCAGCGGCGCAGGCGAAGTTCATCGGCATCGACGACGACCCGCAGCTCGGGAAGGCGGACGCGAAGGTCACGATCATCGAGTTCGGCGACTTCCAGTGTCCGTTCTGCCGCGCCTTCTGGCGCGAGACGCTGCCGCGCATCAAGAAGGAGTACGTCGATACGGGCCGCGTCCGCATCGTGTTCCGCGACTTCGCGCAGGACGTGCATCCCGAAGCGCTGATGACGGCCATGGCCGCCGAATGCGCGGACGACCAGGGCAAGTACTGGGAGTTCCACGACCAGGCGTTCCGCGAGCAGGACCGCCGCGGCCGCGACATCGTCCGCTACGGCGCCGCGGACGTGAAGCGGTGGGCGATGGAGATCGGGCTCGAGGCGGCGGCGTTCAATGCGTGCCTCGATTCCGAGCGCTACAAGGCGGAGGTCCAGAAGGACTACAAGGACGGCGCCGACATCGGCATGAACGGCACGCCGGTCTTCTTCATCAACGGCCGCGCGCTCGTCGGCGCGCATCCGTTCTCGACCTTCCAGAAGGTCATCGAGGAAGAACTGCGGAAGTAGGGCGGGGTCCGCGAGCGGCCCCGCCGGAGAGCGCATGTCCCAGGTCACTCGACCCGCCTCAGCTCCGTCGTTTCTCGCCGCCCGCGACTTCCTGCTCCGAAACCGGACCAACTTCGACGCCGCCGTCCGCGACTTCGAGTGGCCGGCCCTGAATCGCTTCAACTGGGCGCTCGACTACTTCGACCAGATGGCGGCCGGCAACGCGCACCCCGCGCTCCACATCGTCGAGGAAGACGGCGCGGAGACGGTGCGCTCGTTCGCGGAGATGGCCGCGGCATCGAACCAGGTCGCCAGCTACCTGCGGTCGCTCGGGGCCCGGCGCGGCGATCGTCTGATGCTGATGCTGGGCAATCAGCTTCCGCTCTGGGTGACGCTCCTCGCCGCGATGAAGCTCGGCGTCGTGGTGAGTCCCGCGACGACGCTCCTGACGCCGGCCGACGTGGCCGACCGGATCAGCCGTGGACGCATCCGCCTCGTCGTCGCGGACGCCGCCAGTGCGGACAAGTTCGCCGGCGCTGGTGACGCAATCACAGTGTCGGTCGGTGGCGACGTCGCAGGCTGGCACCGCTACGAGGACCACGCGCGCATCGGACCGGCGTTCCTACCTGACGGCGACACGCGAGCGACGGATCCGCTGCTCCTGTACTTCACCTCGGGGACGACAGCGAAGCCGAAGCTGGTCGTACACACGCACCAGAGCTACCCGGTCGGGCATCTCTCGACGATGTTCTGGCTCGGCCTTCAGCCGGGCGATCGGCACTGGAACATCAGCTCGCCGGGGTGGGCCAAGCACGCCTGGAGCTGCGTGTTCGCGCCATGGAACGCGGCGGCGACCGTCTTCATCTACAACTACAGCCGCTTTCAGGCGAAGGCGGTGCTCGAGGCGCTTGTGAGGCACGAGGTGACGACGCTCTGCGCGCCACCGACGGTCTGGCGGATGCTCGTCCAGGAGCCGCTGCCGCAGTACCGCGTCGCGCTCCGCGAGGGCATGTCGGCCGGCGAGCCGCTCAATCCCGAAGTGATCGAGCAGGTGAAGAAGGCGTGGGGCCTCACCATCCGCGACGGCTACGGCCAGACGGAAACGACCGCCCAGATCGGCAACAGCCCGGGACAGCCGGTCAGACCTGGATCGATGGGGCGGCCGATGCCGGGCTATACCGTCGCCCTGCTCGACCTCGACGGCCAGCCTGGTGACGAAGGCGAGATCTGCCTCGACCTCTCGAGGCGTCCCGTCGGCCTGACCTCGGGCTACGCAGATGACGACGCCACCACCGCGGACGCGATGCGCGGCGGGTACTACCACACCGGCGACATCGCGTGCCGTGATGACGACGGTTATCTGACGTTCGTCGGACGCACCGACGACGTCTTCAAGGCATCCGATTATCGCCTCAGCCCGTTCGAGCTGGAGAGCGCGCTCATCGAGCACCCGGCCGTCGCGGAAGCGGCCGTCGTGCCGAGCCCGGATCCGATCCGGCACGCGGTGCCGAAAGCGTTCGTGACGCTCGCGCCCGGGTACGAGCCGGGTCCCGATCTCGCCCGTGAGATCTTCGCATTCCTGCGGCGGTCGCTCGCGCCGTACAAGCGCATCCGGCGGCTCGAGTTCGCCGCGCTGCCCAAGACGATCTCCGGAAAGATCCGCCGCGTCGAGCTGCGCGCGCTCGAGGCCGAGCGCCGCGCGCGCGGCGAGCGAGCCCCTGCCGAATACTTCGAAGACGATGTCCCGGCTTAACGGGTTCCTCCACGGCGTGCGCGTGCTCGATCTCACGCGGCACCTGCCCGGTCCGCTGGCGGCGCTGCTGCTCGCCGACATGGGCGCCGACGTGCTCAAGATCGAACCTCCCGACGGCGACGGCATGCGCGACATGGGCCCGCGCCGCGCCGATGGCCGCTCCGCGTACTTCACCGCCGTCAACGCGGGCAAGACGACGCGCCGCATGGACCTGAAGCGGCTCGACGAGCGCGCCGCCTTTCTCGATCTCGTGCGGACCGCCGATGTACTCATCGAGTCGTTCCGGCCGGATGTGATGGCCCGGCTCGGCGTGGGCTACGAGACGCTGAAGGCCGTCAACTCGCGGCTCATCTACTGTTCACTGAACGGGTTCGGCTGCACAGGACCGCTCTCATCCAGGGCGGCGCACGATCTGAATTACGTCGCGCTCGCCGGCGCGCTCCCTCCGGTCGGGGCGGACGGCAGTCTTCCCGACACGCCGCTCGCCGACTGCGCGGGCGGCCTGTTCGCCGCGCTCGCGATCGTCGGCGCGCTGCACGGGCGCGCGAGGGACGGCCGCGGGTGCCATCTGGATCTCGCGCTCGCCGACGCCGTGGTGCCGCTGCAGATCCTGCCGCTGGCCGCGCTCGGGGCGATGGGTGCGCCGGCGGCCCCGGGCGAGGGTCTTCTGAACGGCGGGGCGGCCTCCTATCACGTCTACGACACGGCCGACGGGCGTCGAGTGACGCTTGGGGCCATCGAGGTGAAGTTCTGGCGGGCGTTCTGCACGGCAGCCGGCCGGCCGGACTGGGAACCCCGCCGCGACGATCCCCTTCCGCAACGCGCGCTGATCGCCGAGGTGGCATCGATGTTCCGGGCCCTGACGCTCGCCCGGTGCGAACAGCGATTTGGGCCGGCGGACTGCTGCTTTGCGCCGGTGCTGGAGCTGGACGAGGCGATCGCGTCGGCGCACACGCGCAGCCGCGGCGTCGTGCACCGGACGGCCGACGGCGACCTGCAGCCGCTCTTCCCCGCGATCGTCGACAGGGAACCGCCGGCGCCGCGCGCGCCCGTGCGAGAGGAGTAAACGGCGCTATAATCCGCGCCGCGAGGACACAGCCATGAAATGGATCCCTCTGGCGTTGACCGTCCTGATCCTGGGCGCCGCCGCACACACGGCCGCGCAGCAGCCGCCGCAGGCACAGTCGCAGCAGGAGCTCTACCTGCGAATCCCCACCGATGTGCCGAGCAAGAACCCGCTCGAAGGGGATCCGGACGCGATCAAGGCCGGGATGGGCGCCTATCGCGTGCGCTGCGCCGATTGCCACGGCATGGACGCGCGCGGCATTCGCGGGCCCGACATCACGCAGGTGTGGGGGCGAGGCCGCACCGACGACGCGCTGTTCTCGACGATCCGGAACGGCGTGCCGAACACGGAGATGCCGGCACATCCGGCGCCGCGCACCTCGGACATGGACATCTGGCGGATCCTCGCCTATCTGAAGACGATCGCCACACCGATCACTGACACCCCACGGGGCAACGGCGTGGCGGGCACGCGCGTCTTCGAGACCAACTGCATGGCCTGCCACCGCGTGAACGGCCGCGGCGGACGGCTCGGCCCCGACCTCTCGCGCATCGGCGTCGCCCGCACGCGCGCGCACATGACCCGGCAGATTCGCGGCGAGGTGCCCGACTTCCGCACCGGCTACGAGCCCGTGATGCTGACCACGCCGGGCGGGCAGCAGATCCAGGGCGTGAAGAAGAACGAGGACCTCTTCTCCGTGCAGATCATGGACACGCGCGAGCGCATTCAGGGATACCTCCGCGAGGACCTCAAAGGCGTCGCGAACGCCAAGATCTCGGCCATGCCGACCTTCGGCCGCGACAAGCTGAGCGACGCGGACCTCGACGACCTGCTCGCCTATCTCGCGGCGCTGCAGGGGGTGGAGCCGCAGCCCGCCAACGAGAATCGATAGGAGCGCATATGTCTCGAACGATCGTTCGTCTCGCTGTCGTCGCGGTGGCCGCCGGCGCGCTGGCCGCATCGCTGGCCGCCCAGGGCGCTCCCCCGCCGCTCGTCAACAACCAGGAGCTGCTCGAAGGCCTCAGGCCCGACGGCTCGAAGTGGCTCACCTTCGGCGGCGACTACAGCAACCACCGGCACAGCCCGCTGACGCAGATCACGCCGCAGAACGTCAGCCGGCTGGTGCCGCAGTGGATCTTCCAGAACGACACGCTCGGCCGCTTCGAGACGACACCGCTTCTGCGCGACAACGTGCTGTACGTGACCGGGCCGCTCAACAAGGCGTGGGCGATCGACGCGCGCACGGGGCGCGAGATCTGGCGCTATGTCCGGGAGCTCCCGCCGACCGGCTCGCTGACGGCGTGCTGCGGCCTCGTGAACAAGGGCTTCGGCGTGCTCGGCGACAAGCTGTTCATGACGACGCTCGATGCGCACCTGCTTGCGCTCGACATCAAGACGGGCGGCGTGGTCTGGGACGCCACGCTGGAGGACTTCCGCAAGGGCTACGCCTCGACGATCGCGCCCCTCGTCGTCAAGGACAAGGTGATCGTCGGCGTGGCCGGCGGCGAGTTCGGCATCCGCGGCTTCATCGATGCGTATGAGGTGAACACCGGGAAGCGCGCGTGGCGCTTCTACACGATTCCAGGCCCGGGTGAACCGGGCAACGAGACGTGGGCGGGCGACTCGTGGCAGCGCGGCGGCGCGAGCGTGTGGGTCACCGGCGCCTACGATCCCGAGCTCAATCTGGTCTACTACGGGATTGGGAATCCCGGTCCCGACTATCACAGCGAGAGCCGCAAGGGCGACAACCTGTACAGCGACTCGGTGGTCGCGCTCGATGCAGACACCGGAAAGCTGCGCTGGCACTACCAGTTCACGCCGCACGACCTGCACGACTGGGACGCGACCGAGGTGTCGATCCTCGCCGACCTGACGATTGGCGGACAGCCCCGTAACGTGCTGATGACGGCCAACCGCAACGGCTTCTACTACACGCTCGACCGCGCCACCGGGAAGGTGATCGTCGCCAAGCCGTTCGTCGTCACGACGTGGGCGAAGGAAATCGGGCCAGACGGTCGCCCCGTCATGCTGCCGGGCCACGTGCCGGACGAGCAGGGCTCCACCACGTGCCCCGACGTCACGGGTGGCACGAACTTCTGGCCGACGACCTACGATCCGTCGCAGCGCCTGTTCTTCGTCAACGCCCGCGAAGTGTGCGCCACCTACTACGCGTGGAAGCAGGAATACGTGCCGGGCGAGCGCTACACGGGCGGCGCCGGCCAGCGCGCCAAGGGCCCCGACTTCCGCGCGTACGGCGCGCTGCGCGCGATCGACCCGACCACGGGCGAGCGGAAGTGGGAGTTCGAGTACATTTCGCCGTCGACCTCGGGCCTGCTGTCGACGGCGTCGGGCCTCATCTTCAGCGGCGACGCGGAAGGGAACGTCCTGGCGCTCGATTCCCACAGCGGCAAGCTGCTCTGGCGCTTCCCGATGGGATCGGCGCTGCACGGCACGTCCGCCACCACGTTCATGCTGGATGGGCGGCAGCACGTGCTCGTGCCGGCGGGCACGAATCTGATTGCCTTCGCGCTGGGAGATGTGCCGCGCGTGCCGGCGACGCGCTGATTACGACTCCACGACCCGACGCCGCGGCATCACGCCGAACGCGCCGACGACCGGCTTGACCATCTCGGCGAGGTCCGCGTAATGCATGCAGATCGACTCGGTGTGCGTGCCGGCGTTGAACACCATCTCCGGCTCGCCGACGAAGCACTGCTCGACGAATACCCGGTGCCCGTACAGCGTCCCGAACGGCGGGATGGCGCCCACCTCGAAGTCCGGATACAGCGCGCCAATCTCGGTTTCGCTGGCGAGGCGGAGCGTCTGAGCGCCGGCGAGCAGGCGGAGCCGCTCGAGATCCACCAGGTAGTGCGCCGGCACCACGGCCTGGAGCGGCTGGCCGTCGGCCACGCAGATCACCACCTTGACGGCGGAGTGCCCGGGCACGTGCGCGATGGCGGCGGTCTCCTGGGCCGTGTAGGCGGGCGGGTGGCGGAAGACCACGTACGGCATCCGTTCCCGTTTCAGTGCGTCGGCCAGACACGCAAGTAACGCCACGGCGCTCCCCCGTCGATAAGAAAAAAGAGCCGATTTTACTCGGTAAATAGCACGGCAGGCCCCCGGCGTCCACACTTCTTTTCGCGCTAGAATGAGGCGCCTCCCGGTCTGGCCTGGAGAGGCGTTATGCTTGGGGTATCTGCGGAAAATTTCGCGCCGAGCCGAGTCGGGGAGGCCGTCTGATGAAGGAAAGACCTCGTTACCCGGGAATCCGGGTGACCGCCAACGGTAACCAGCTGGTTTCTTACCATACGGAGGCCCGCATCGCGGACGCGGGCGTCTTTTATCCCATCACTCCGTCGACCGAAGGCGGCGAGCTGTACCAGCAGGCGTATGCCGAGGGCAAGGTCAACGTGTTCGGCCAGAACACGATCGCGATTGAAGCCGAGGGCGAGCACGCCGCGCAGGGCGGCGCCATCGCCCACTCGGTCTGCGGCAAGCGGGTGGTCAACTACACGTCGGGCCAGGGCGTGGTCTACGGCGTCGAGCAGTACTACCACGCGCCCGGCAAGTGCTCGACGATGGTGCTGGAGGTGGGCGCGCGCGCCCTCACCAAGCACGCACTCAACGTCCACTGCGGCCACGATGACGTCTACGGCGCGCTCGACACCGGCTGGATCATCGTGTTCGGCAAGGACGCGCAGCAGGCGGCCGACCAGTCACTGATCCTGCGGCGGGTCACCGAGACGAGCCTGACGCCGGGGATGAACGTCATGGACGGCTTCCTGACGACGCACCTCGAGCGGACGTTCTACAAGCACGAAGCGGAGCTGATTCGCGAGTACCTCGGGGCGCCCGACGACATCATCGACTGCCCGACGGAGAGCCAGCGGAAGCTGTTCGGCCCGCGGCGCCGCCGCGTGCCAAAGATGATCGACCTGACGAACCCCGTGCTCCTGGGCCCCGTCCAGAACCAGGAGCACTACATGCAGGGAGTCGTCGCCCGCCGCGACAACTTCGTCGAGCCGATCCTCGACTTCTTCGAGGCGGCCTACCGCGACTTCGCGGCGCTGACCGGGCGCTATTACGGACTCGTCAGCCAGTACAGGTGCGAGGATGCCGATACCGTCTTCGTGTCGCTGGGGTCGGCGGCCGAGAACATCGAGGCAGCCGTCGATTACCTGCGCGCGACGCGCGGGGCGAAGGTCGGCTCGATTCACCCCAACGTGTTCCGTCCCTTTCCCGAGGCCGCGATCATCCGGGCGCTGGCCGGCAAGAAGAACGTCATCATCCTCGAGCGCACCGACGAGCCGATGGCGGGCGACAACCCGATGGGGCGCGATACCCGCACGGCGCTGAACAAGGCGCTGCAGGGCGTCGAGGGGCTGCCGGCGATCACGCCGGACCAGATGCCGCGTCTCATCGGCGGCGTCTACGGGCTCGGCTCGCGCGACTTCCGCCCGGAGCACGTCATCGGCGCATGGGAGTTCGCCACCGGACAGCGGACCCGCAGGGACGGCAAGAAGGTGTCCGACGGCGCCTCGTTCATCGTGCTCGGCGTGGACCATCCGTACGAAGTGAAGTCGGATGACACGCCGTCGCTGCTGCCGGAAGGCGCGATTGCCGTCCGGTTCCATTCCGTCGGCGGCTGGGGCGCGATCACGACCGGCAAGAACCTCGGCGCCATCATCGGCGACCTCAACGATTTGCTCTACGAGCGCGACAAGGTCGTCGACGAGTTCGGCAATCCCAAGGAGATCATCCACGTCAGCGCCAACCCGAAGTACGGGTCCGAGAAGAAGGGCGCGCCGACGTCGTACTTCATGATTGCCGCGCCGGAGCGCATCCGCGTCAACTGCGACCTGCGGCACGTCAACGTCGTCCTCTGCTGCGACCCGAAGGCGTTCACGCACACCAACCCGCTCGACGGCATGTCCGAGGGCGGCTGTCTGGTGTGGGAGTCGGAGGAAGAGGGCAAACAGGCATGGGAGCGGCTGCCGCTGTGGGCCCGGAAGGAGATCATCGAAAAGAAGATCCGGGTGTTCACGCTGCCCGGCTTCAAGATCGCGCGCGAAGCGACCGATCGCGGCGACCTGCAGCTGCGCATGCAGGGCAACGCCTTCCTCGGCGGGTTCTTCGCCGTCTCGCCGATGCTCCACGAGTTCGGCATCACGCAGGAGCAGTTCCGCGACGCCGTCCACAAGCAGTACGTCAAGAAGTTCGGCAAGCTCGGCGACGCGGTCGTCCAGTCGAACATGCAGGTGATGACCAAGGGGTTCGAGCTGATCCGCGAGATCAACGTGGGCGAGCTCGAAGCGCCCGATCGGTCGACGCTGCGCGGCAAGGCGCTGCTGCCGGTCGTCATGCCGCAGAGCATCGCCGCGACCGAGGGCTGCGGCACGGGCTGCCGCACGCTGCCGCCGCCGCCGGACCAGCCGGAGCGGACGCCGCTCACGCGGATCGCCGAGTTCGATCGTCTGTTCCGATCCAAGTACGGCTACAACCAGCCCGCGAACGAGTACGCGGCGCTCGGCATCATGGCCGCCGGGAGCGGCGATACGGCATCGAAGTACGTGGCGCGCCGCGAGACGCCGCTCTATATCCCCGAGAACTGCACGCAGTGCATGGAGTGCATCGCGGTCTGCCCCGACACCGCGCTCCCCAACTGCTCGCAGGACCTCGAGACGATCCTCCGGACTGCGGTTACCAACTACGTGCGCGATGCGGGCGAGCGGCAGAAGCTGCTCGCCCTGATGCCCGAGATCGAGCAGCGGACCCGGGCCATCATGCGCGAGTCGCTGGCCGGCAAGGAGGGGCGGCCACTCGCCGACATCATCCAGTCGGTGACGCTGGAGGTCGACGGGTTCGTCGCGCCCGAGGCCAAGGCGCAGTTCTTCGAGATCATCCGCCGCGTCCCGATGGCGTACCAGAAGGCCAACGCCATTTTCGCGACGCCCGAGAAGCGGAACCCCGGCGCCGGCGGTGTCTTCTCGATCTTCGTCTCCGATCTCTGCAAGGGGTGCGCGGCCTGCGTGACCGCCTGCGGCGAGCACGAGGCGCTGAAGATGGTGCAGGAAACCGAGGAGGTGAACGCCGAGCACGAAACCGGCACCGCCTTCCTGAACCTCCTCCCCGATACGGCGCCGAAGTATCTGGGCCTCTACAACGACGTGCGCCCGCAGGACTCGAAGACGGCGACGCTCCGGAACATGCTGATGGTGCGCCGCAACTACGACGCGCTCGTCTCGGGCGACGGCGCCTGCGCCGGCTGCGGCGAAAAGAGCATCCTCCGTTCGGTGGCCGCGGTCACCGAGGCGTTCATGCGCCCGATCTACCACGCCAAGGCCGACCGGCTGCGCGCCAAGGCCGACCGGCTCGACACGGACGGCGTGGCGAAGCTCGCGGCGCTGCAGGAGCGGAACCCGCAGGAGTACGAGCTGCTGCGGCAGGCGGTCGCGCACATGCTCATGGGGCTCGGCGGCGAGGACGACACGGACACGAGGGCGCGCATCGCCGCGCACGGCCCGATCTCGGACCGCGAGCTGGTCGACGCGATCGCCGCCGTCATGCGCCATGAGGCGTTCATCCACAAGAACCTCCAGGCGATCGACGGCCGGACCCCCAACGGCATGTCGGTCATGGCGATGGCGGCGCACACCGGCTGCAACACGGTCTACGGCTCCACTCCTCCGAACAACCCGCATCCCTACCCGTGGATGAACTCGCTCTTCCAGGACGGCATGACGATCGGCTGGCTGATGGGCGAGAGCTTCATCATGGACCACGGCCGGCGGTCGGTGATTCCGGAGCGGCTCGCCGACGCGCTCATGGAGCGCGAGTCGGACGTCATCACGCCGCGCGAGTACTACGAGTTCGTCCACTTCAGCGACGCGCTCATGACCGACCAGGAGATCACCGAGCTGCCGAAGGTCTGGGTGGTCGGCGGCGACGGCGGCATGGGCGACATCGGCTATCAGAACGTCTCGAAGGTCATCCTGCAGAACCGGCCGAACATCAAGGGCGTGATGCTCGACACGCAGGTCTACTCGAACACCGGCGGCCAGAACTCCGATTCGACGCCGATGCTCGGCGGCAACGACATGAACGTGTTCGGCGCGGCGACGCAGGGCAAGAGCCACGAGAAGAAGACGGTCGCCGAGACGTTCCTGGCCGGCCACGGCTCGCCGTTCGTCGCCCAGGTATCGATTGCGAACGCGCCGAAGCTGTACCGCGCGATCCTCGACGCCCTCGAGTACCGCGGCACCGCGTTCTTCCAGTGCTTCACCACGTGCCAGCCCGAGCACGGCGTCGCCGACGACCTGGCGCTCATCCAGGCGCAGCGCGTGCGCGACTCGCGCGGTGCGCCGGAGTTCGTCTTCAACCCGCGGCTCGGCGAGTCGTACCAGGAGGCGCTCGACATCAAGGGCAATCCGTCGATCGACATGGACTGGTACGAAACGAAGTTCAAGGCGACCAACGAGCCGTATCGCTACACGGTGGCCCACTGGTGCGCGACCGAGGCGCGCTTCCGGAATCACCTGAAGAAGATCAAGAAGGAAGAGGCCGAGAAGCTGATCCCGCTGGAGAACATGCTGGTGCGCATCACCCAGCAGGATGTCGTCTATCGCCGGTACCTGCGGCCCGAGCACCGGGCCTACGTGCCCGACTTCGGCGTCTACATCCGCGTGCAGGGGGTGAACGGCGCGACGGAGTACCGCGCGATCTCACGCCAGCTCGTGCTGTTCTGCGTAGAGCGCCGCAAGGCGTGGCGCATGATCCAGAGCAAGGCGGGGATCGAGAACCGCGAGTACAAGGCGCAGCGCGCGCTGCTCGCCGACGTCGACGCGGGCAAGATCTCGAAGGAGCACTTCTTCGCCCACGCCGAGCTGCTGCTGAAGGAGCGGATGCCGGCTCCCGCCGGGCACAAGCCCGCTGCGCCGGCCGTCCCGCCGCAGGTCGCGGCCGCGGCACCCGCAGCGGCCGGCGCCGGCGTGGCCACGCACTAGGCCGGGTCTCGCGGCGGGCAGAATCGAGCCGCCGCAGACCCGGCGCTACAGCACCTTATTCACCTCCGCCCAGTTCACGACGTTCCACCACGCCGCGATGTAGTCGGGCCGGCGGTTCTGATATTTCAGGTAGTACGCGTGCTCCCAGACGTCGAGGCCGAGGATCGGCGTCTTGCCGTCCATGAGCGGGTTGTCCTGGTTCGGCGTGCTGACGATTGAGAGCTTCGTCCCGTCCTTGACGACCCACGCCCAGCCGCTCCCGAACCGCCCGACCGCGGCCTTCGCGAACTGATCCTTGAACGCGTCGAAGCTGCCGAAGGACGCGTTGATCGCGTCGGCGATCTTCCCCGTCGGCACGCCGCCCGCGTTCGGGGCCATCCAGGTCCAGAAGCGGCTGTGATTCCAGTGGCCGCCGCCGTTGTTGCGCACCGCGGTGCGAATGTCCTCGGGCACGCTGTTGATGCCGCGGCAGAGGTCCTCGACGCTCTTCGACTGCAGGCCGGAATGCTTCTCCAGCGCCGCGTTCAGATTGTTGACGTACGCCTGATGGTGCTTCCCGTGATGAATCTGCATCGTCTGCGCGTCGATGTGCGGCTCGAGCGCAGCAAAGTCGTACGGGAGCTTGGGGAGTTCGTGCGCCATGCATCCTCCTCGGAGGTGTGGACGCCAATCGTACTCGCGTCGCTACTGGATAGACAACATGCGATCGAGCGCCACCTTCGTCCAGTGCTTCTGGTCGTCGGGGACGACGATCCGGTTGTGGACGCGCCCTTCGACCAGCTCTTCCAGGATCCAGAGGAGGTGGTTCGGAGAGACGCGGAACATGGTGGAACAGAGGCAGCCGAACCGGTCGAGCGAGAGCACGGTGCGCTCGGGTGCCAGCGCCTGGGCCAAGCGGTTGACGAGATGCACCTCGGTGCCGACCGCCCAGACGGAGCCGGCCGGGCTGTTGGTGACGGTCTTGATGATGTACTCCGTGCTGCCCATCTCGTCGGCCGCCTGCGCCACCTCCCACGGCACCTCCGGATGCACGATGACGCGGACGCCAGGGTGCTGGCGCCGGACGCCCT
>JACPCS010000154.1 GCA_016184455.1 Acidobacteriota bacterium | reverse complement strand
CGCACTTGTAGCACGAGCCGCTGCGGATCATCAGCGAGCCGCACGTCGAGCACGGCGGCGCGTCCTCCTGCGCCCTGATGGCGGCGAACTCCACCGGCTTCGAACCGGAGGGTTCAGGCAGACCTGAAGGTCCGCCTCGACGCGCATCGGAGGCCTCGGTCCGGCTGCCGCCTTCGCTCGTTCCGAGCTTCGGCGAGCCAGGGAAGCCGGACGCTACGGATGACGAAGAACCCCGGCCCCCGGATCCCGGATCCCCGATCCCGGATCCTGGCCCGGATCCCGGCTCCTCCTTCAGATTCACGCCGGCCCTGAACTGCGCCTCCGGCGAGAGGAACTTCGTCGCCATCCAGCGGAAGATGTAGTCGACGATCGACTTGGCGAAGCGCACCTCGGGGTTCTTCGTCATCCCCGACGGCTCGAACCGCGCGTGGCTGAACTTGTCGACCAGCACCTGCAGCGGCACGCCGTACTGCAGCGCATACGAGATCGCCTGCGCGAAGGCGTCGGCGAAGCCCGAAATCGTCGACCCCTCCTTCGCCATCGTCAGGAAGATCTCGCCCGGCTGGCCGTCCTCGAAGAGGCCCACCGTGATGTACCCCTCGTGGCCCGCGATGTCGAACTTGTGCGTGATCGACGGCCGCTCGTCGGGGAGCTTCCGCCGCGTCGGCCGCTCGACAATCTTGACGACCTCCTTGACGATCTCCGTAGGCCGGCTGAAGCCGGCCGCCACATCTCCGCCGACGTGGCGCGTGTCGGCGACCTGCGCCTTCGAGGTGTTGAGCGGCTGCGTCCGCTTGCTGCCGTCGCGGTAGATCGAGATGGCCTTGGCGCCGAGCCGCCACGACTCGATGTACGCCTTCTCGATCTCCTCGACCGTCGCCTCGCGCGGCACGTTGACCGTCTTGCTGATGGCGCCCGAGATGAACGGCTGCGCGGCGCCCATCATCCGGATGTGCCCCATGTAGTGGATCGACCGCTCGCCCTTGGCCGGCTTGAACGCGCAGTCGAACACCGGCAGGTGCTCCTCCCTGAGGAACGGCGCCCCCTCGATCGTCTCGTGCTCGTCGATGTAGTGGACGATCGCCTCGATCTCGGGTTCGGTGTAGCCGAGCCGCTTGAGCGCCATCGGCACCGTGCCGTTGACGATCTTCATCAGCCCGCCGCCGACGAGCTTCTTGTACTTGACGAGCGCGATGTCGGGCTCGACGCCGGTCGTGTCGCAGTCCATCATGAAGCCGATCGTCCCGGTCGGCGCGAGCACCGTCGCCTGGGCGTTGCGGTAGCCGTGCTGCTCGCCGAGCGCCACCGCCTCGTCCCACGCCTGCTTCGCGGCGCCCAGGAGATCCGGCGGGACGAGCTTCGCGTTGATCTCGCTCACCGCGTCGCGGTGCTTCCGCATCACGCGCAGGAACGATTCGCGGTTCTTCTCGTAGCCGGCACACGGGCCGCCGTGGTCGCGCGCGATCCGCGCCGACTGCGCGTACGCGTCACCGGTCATGATGGCGGTGATCGCGCCCGCGAACGCCCGCCCCTCGTCGCTGTCGTACGGAAGCCCGCGCGACATCAGCAGCGCGCCGAGATTCGCGTAGCCCAGGCCGAGCGGCCGGTACTCGTGGCTGTTCTTCTCGATCGCCTTGGTCGGATAGCTCGAATTCGGGACGATGATCTCCTGCGCGGTGATCAACGTACGGCACGCGGCACGGAAGGCGGCGACGTCGAACTCGCCGTCCTCGCGCACGAACTTCATCAGGTTGATCGACGCCAGGTTGCACGCCGAGTCGTCCAGGAACATGTACTCCGAGCACGGGTTGCTCGCGTTGATGCGCCCGGTCTCGGGGCACGTGTGCCACTCGTTGACCGTGGTGTCGAACTGCATGCCGGGATCGCCGCAGACCCAGGTGCCCTCGGCGATCATCCGCATCAGGTCGCGCGCCTTGTAGGTGTCCATCACCTCGCCGGTCCTGACCGCATGCGTCTGCCACTCGCCATCGTCCAGTACGGCACGCATGAAGTCGTCGGTGACCCGCACGCTGTTGTTCGAGTTCTGGAAGAAGATCGAGTTGTAGGCGACGCCCGTGAACGAGCCGTCGTAGCCGGCATCGATGAGCGCCCACGCCTTCTTCTCTTCCTCCACTTTGCAGTTGATGAACTCGAGGATGTCGGGATGGTCGGCGTTGAGGATGACCATCTTCGCCGCGCGGCGCGTCTTGCCGCCCGACTTGATGACGCCCGCGAACGCGTCGTAGCCCTTCATGAACGACACCGGCCCGCTCGCCGTGCCGCCGCCGGCCAGCAGCTCCCGCGACGACCGGATCGTCGACAGGTTGCTCCCCGTCCCCGAGCCGAACTTGAAGAGCATCCCCTCCGTCTTGGCGAGCGTGAGGATCGAGTCCATCGTGTCATCGACGGCGTTGATGAAGCAGGCCGAGCACTGCGGCGCCTTCTCGAAGCCGCAGTTGAACCAGACGGGGCTGTTGAATGCCGCCTTCTGGTAGACGAGCAGGTGCTTCAGCTCGGCGGAGAAGGCCTGGAGCGCCTCCTCGCTCGCGAAGTACTTGTGCGTGCGCGCCCAGCCGGTGATCGCGTCGACCACGCGGCCGATGAGCTGCTTGACGCTGCGTTCGCGCCCGGCCGTCCCGATCTGACCGCGGAAATACTTCGAGACGACGATGTTGGTCGCCTGCTGCGACCAGAAGCGCGGAATCTCGACGTCGCGCTGCTCGAAGACGACCTTGCCCTTTTCGTTCCCGATGACCGCCGAGCGGATCTCCCATTCGATGTCGTCGAACGGATCGATGTCCGGCAGCGTGAAGTACCGCGGGAACTCGATTCCTGGCGCCGTTGGCGCCGCCTGGCCAGCATCTTTTGGCTCGCCGCTGCGCGGCTCGCTGGCGCCCTTGCGCGCGCGAGCCGCCGGATCGGCCTGTAGGGGCGACGCATGCGTCGCCCCTCCGGCCTGTGCTACCTGACCTGAAGGGGCAGCTTCGCGGGCAGGGCCTCTTTCCATGAATGGTTCCTCCGAACGACGGATGCCTTCACCCCTGAGAACGCATCCGGGCTTGTTGTGAAGTTGCGCTTCGGACGACCCGAGGCGTTCTCGACCAGAAGCTGGGAGGATCCGGCCTCTCACCTCGCTCAAGCGCGAGCGTCAATATGCGCCTCGCAGATCGCCTTTGTCAAGGCGAAAACCACAACATCTAGCGCGCCTTCGTTAGGGCACGCGCAATATCTATTGTCCCACAGCAGGTAGGAGGGAAGCGCCTTCCGGCGCCTCCCCCAGGTGCACAGGCAGGGTAACTTGCGGGAAAGCCCCGCCACTTTCGCTGCGGGGCGAGGCAACTTTCGAACTGCCCCCGACAGTGCAGGCGGCATGCCAGTCGGCGCCTCGCTCGCCTTCGCAGAAAACGCTCGGGTTTCCGACGGTCAGCCGTGAACGAGCTGAGCCGTTCGCTGAAGGGTGGGTAACGGATTACCGCTGAAGGAGCTCGGCCGCGAGCGTCGCGGCCTTGTCGGCGAGCGTCGCGGCAAAGACGAGGTTGCGCTCCCGCAGTGCCTGTTCTGCCTGCGTGCTGAAGCGCTTCGACTGCTCGTACTGCGCGCGGCCGTCGGCGCTCAGCCGTGCGTAGTCGACGCGGCCGAGGTCGCGCGCGGCGCGCGCCAGCAGATCGCGCACGCTCCGCTCCGTCGCAGTCGAGGCGGGTGACGCCGGACGCAGTTCCCGCGTCTCGACCGGGGCGCGCAGGGGCGGGGCGGCGGCCGCTGGCGGCGAGGCTGGCTGCGGCTTCGGCTCAGGCGCCGGGCGTGCCGGCGGCGTCACGCGCGCCGGCGGCGCGGCGGCCACGGGCGGCTCCGGCTCGGCCGGCGTGGCGGCAACGGGCGGCTCCTCGACCGGCGCGAGCACCCGCTGCGGCGGCTCAGGCATCTGCAGCGGTGGACCGTCGGGGACGCTCGCTGCGCGTGCCTTGGCACAGCCGACAACACTCCCAACGCCCAAGACACCAACTCCCAAGAAGACAATCGTCCTCAGCACACGCCCACGCATTGGGAGTTGGGAGTTGCGCCCTTCGACGTTGCTCAGGGCGTCCCGAGCGTGAGTGGAGGGACGGAGTTGGGAGTTGACGATCATGCCTGTGTCTTGTTCACGCGCGGCAGCAGCAGACGGAACGTCGTGCCGCTGCCCGGCGTCGACTGCACCTCGAGCTCGCCGTCGTGCATCTGGACGATGCGATAGACCATCGAGAGACCGATGCCCGTCCCATGATTCTTCGTAGTGTAGTACAGGTCGAAGATCTTTCCGAGGTTCTCCGGCGGGATGCCGACGCCCGTGTCCTCGACGCGCACCTCGACCATTCCACGCGGCCCGGCCGCAGCCACCAGCCGGAGCGTGCCGCCATCCGGCATCGCCTGACACGCGTTGATCGCGAGGTTCATGAACGCCTGGCGCAGCATGGCGGCATCGCCGTGCACGTCCGGCACCGTGACTGGCGCCTCGACGACCACCTTGACACGGTTCGCCTGCGCCTCGGGCTCGATCACCGGCAGGATCTCCTCGAACAGCGTGGCCACGCGGACCGGCTGCAGCCGCAGATCCTCGGGCCTCGTGAACTTGAGAAAGCCCTGCACCACCTCGTCGAGCCGTCGGATCTCGCTCTCGATCACCTGCACGTGCTCGAGCGCTCCCTCGAGCGCGGGATTCATCGTCCGCTGCTCCGGCGCCGAGAGCCCCAGCCCCCCGCCCGATGCAGCGACCGGCTGCGGCGCCGTCTCGAGCACGCCGCTCCTGATCTTCGTCCGCAGCAGCTCCAGGTGAATCATCATCGCGTTGAGCGGGTTCTTCACCTCGTGCGCAATGCCCGCCGTGAGTCGCCACAGCGCCACCAGCTTGCGCGAGTACGCGACGACCTGCTCCGTCTTCTGATCCGCCTGCGCCGCGCGGTCGGCCGAGAGCTGCTGGCTGACGACGTTGAAGAACTGCCCCAGCTCGCCGAACTCGTCGTCCGGCGGCAGGTCGAGCGTCACGCCGAGCTCCCCTTTGCCGAGGCGCGTCAGTCCGCTTCGAATGACGTGAATCGGGCGGAGCAGCAGCTGCGCCAGCAATGCGGCAACGATCACGGCAATGGCCAGCGCGACCGCGCCGGTCAGCAGCGCGGGACGGAGCGCGGCGTTCACCTCCTGCCGCATCAGCAGCGTCGACACGCCAATCCGGATCGACCCGAACGCTTCGTCGCCGAGCACCATCGGCTGCCGCAGCTCGAGCGTCCGGCCTTCAGGCGAGTAGATGAGGCGGAGCTGTTCGAGCCCGCTCGCGTCGGCGAGCGCGGCGAGATCCGGCCGGTCGTCCAGCCGCAGCCCGAGCCGCGTCGGATCGCTGCTCGCGATGACAATCCCGAGCGTGTCGAGAATGGCGGCGCCGGTCACGCTCTCGCCGTAGAGACTCGACTCCAGAATGGCGCGCAGGCCCGCATCGTCCTGCAGCGCCGCGTACGGCTCGGGCGCGCCGGTCACCACCTCGCGGGCGCGGTGCAGAATCGTGTTGGAGAGGAGCTGGGCGCGCGCGTGCGCCTCGTGCAGTACGACGCGCGTCAGGCGCGTCACGTACAACCCGCTCAGCGCCACGACCGCGACCCCGACGATCGCGGTGACGCCGGCGATCTGCTTGCCTTTGATCCCCAGACGCACTCTACGCACTCGGCACTTCCTGCTTGCCCGAGGTGCGTCCGCGCAGGCGATTCAGCTTGTTGTGCAGCGTCTTGAGGCTGATGCCGAGAATCTCGGCCGCGCGCGTCTTGTTGTCGCGCGTGTGCTCGAGCGTCAGCAGGATCAGCTCCCGCTCCGCTTCATCGACCGTCATGCCCGGCTTGAGCGACACGGTCGGCGCCCCCGCTTCGGGAGCGCCGGCGATGAGCGGTGGGAGGTGCTTCGTCTCGATGAACTCGCCGGAGCTCAGGATCACCGCGCGCTCGATGACGTTGCGCAGCTCGCGGACGTTGCCCGGCCAGTGGTACTGCTCGAGCACGCGCATGGCGGCCGGATCGACGGCAGTCACGCTCTTCCCGTTGCGCGCGTTGAACTCCGAGAGAAACGACTGGATGAGCAGCGGCAGATCGTCCTTCCGCTGGCGCAGCGGCGGCAGCTCGATCGCGAACACGTTGAGGCGGTAGTAGAGGTCCTCGCGCAGGCGGCCGCTCTTGACCGCCTCGGCCGGGTTCGCGTTGGTCGCGGCAATGACGCGGACGTCGACCGCCTGCTCGCTGCGGCCGCCAAGGCGGCGGAAGCGCCGCTCCTGCAGCACGCGGAGCAGCTTGACCTGCGTGGCCGGCGTCATCTCCGCAATCTCGTCGAGAAACAGCGTTCCGCGGTCCGCCAGCTCGAAGCACCCTTCCCGCCGCTCCAGCGCGCCGGTGAACGCCCCTTTTTCGTGGCCGAAGATCTCGCTCTCGAGCAGCGTTTCCGGAATGGCCGCGCAGTTGATCGGCACAAAGGGCATCTGCGCGCGCGGCGAGAGCTGATGAATCGTCTGCGCGACGAGCTCCTTTCCTGTGCCCGACTCGCCGGAGATCAGGACGGACGCGGCGGTCGGCGCGGCCTGCTCGATCACCTGATAGACCTTCCGCACCTGCGGGCTCGCGCCGATCATGCGGCCGAAGCTGCCGGAGTCGCGCAGCTGCCGCCGCAGCACCTTCACCTCACGCCGCGTCTCCTGCCGCTCGACGATCTTGTCGAGCAGGATCTTGAGCCGCGGCGGTTCGATCGGCTTGGTGAGATAGTCGTAGGCGCCTTCCTTGATCGCCTCGACCGCGGTTTCCACCGTCCCCTGCGCCGTGAGAATGACGACGGTCACGTCGCTGGCGTCCTGGCGCACCGCGCGCAGCAGTTCCAGGCCGCCCATCCGCGGCATCACGAGATCGGTAATGATGATCGAGGGCCGGAAGTCGGTGATCCGCTGCAGCGCCTCTTGACCGTCGGCCGCCGCATCGGTGGCAAACCCCCACGTGCGCACGAGCTCGCTGAGCCCCAGGCGAGTGGTCGGGTCGTCTTCGACGATCAGCACGCGGTCGCGCGGCGTCGTGGCAGTCATGAAGAGCGTCGGACCGGCGCGAGGAGGAGACGCGCGAGGCTCGGCCCGATGTTACCCTGTCATTTTTACATGGTCCAGCACAGCCATTGACCGAAGCTCGACAGCGGCTCACCGCCATCGCGGAAATTCTCCTCTGCTCGAGCATTCCGACGCAGATTCTGCTCGGCGCCCTGCTCCGGATCGGAGGTGTGGCCCCGCTCGAGGGCGACGGCCAGCTGTCGCTGCCGTTCGTGCTCATCCTGTCGGTCGCCGACACGTTGCTGCTCATCGGCCTGATGGTCGCGCTCACGCGCGCCCACGGCGAGCGCGTCGCGGCGCTGTGGCTTGGCGCGCGGACCATCGGCCGCGAGGCGCTCCTCGGCGCGCTCCTCATCCCCACCGTCTTCCTGCTCGTCGTCGTGCTGCTCAACGTACTGCGCGTCACGGCGCCGTGGCTCCACAACGTGGACATCAACCCGCTCGAGCAGCTTGCGTCGACGCCTGGTGAGGCGGCGGTGTTCGCGGTCGTGGCGATCCTCGCCGGGGGGGTGCGCGAGGAGCTCCAGCGCGCGTTTCTGCTGCAGCGATTCGAGCGGCACCTGGGCGGCGCCATGGTCGGCGTCGCCGTGCTCAGCGTCGGGTTCGGCCTGGGCCACGTGGTCCAGGGATGGGACGCCGTCGTGACGACCGGCATCCTGGGTGCGGTCTGGGCCGTGGTCTACCTGCGGCGGCGGAGCACGATCGCCCCGCTCGTCAGCCACGCCGGCTTCAATTCGCTCGAGGTGCTGCGGGTGGCGGCGTTCGGGGCATGACGATGTCGGCGCGGGCGCGGAGATCGCGCATCCACTGGGCGATCGTCGCCGCGCGCCGCTCTGCCGACGCCCGCGCGCGCGCGAGGTCGTCTGCCTCCGCGAACGGCATCAGGCGCCCCTGCCGGGTGAACTCGTCCGGGTGCATGCGGTAGTACTGCAGCACCTCCTCTTCGGTCAGCTGGGCCGTCGGGCCGAACCGCTGATTGAGGTACGCGTCGATGCGCAGCGTGTCGCGCGCGATGTCGCGAAGGCGCGCGTCGTCGAGGCCGGTCGTCTCCAGAATCGCGGCCAGCCGTCCGCCTGTGCGCGCTTTGATCGCGTCGACCTCGCGCGCCACCGCCGCCGCCGACGGCTCGGGGGGCGCAAAGCGCGCGACCTCCCTCAGCACGAGCTGCCGCTCGACCAGGCGATCGATGACGGCCTGCTCGCCGGCCTCCGGCGGAACGTCGACGAGCCCGAGCGCGAGCGCGGCTTTCACGTCGGAGAGCGTGATCGCGTAGCCGTTCACCCTCGCGACGATTCGGTCGAGGAGTTGTTGGGCGCTTACCGACGACAGCCACCCCACACAAAGCGCGGCAACGAGGCCAACCCAGCGCCGTTCACCCCCACGACACACCGAGGCACCGAGACACCGAGGCCGTACTTGGCCACGAAGGACCAACGCTGGCACGAACGTGACACTAACGCGCGTGCAATTCTTTGCCACAAAAACAAACTCTGGCGCGTTAGTGTCACGAAGCTCACGAAGAGCGCATTGCCGTTCGACTGGCCGCCGAAGGCGGGCCGCGCGACCCAAGAGACCGCAGACAAACCACGCTCCGCCTGCCACCCTGGTTTGTCTGCGGCCTCTTGGGTAGTGCGGACCGGCCTGCTCCGCAGGCCGATCCAGTCGAACGGCCGTGAGAGCGAAACGGTTGTGGTCTTCGTGCGCTTCGTGGCGGATTCGTCGTGAAGAGCCGCAGCTGCTCGGTGCCTCGGTGTCTCGGTGTTCCGTGGAGGTAAACAGCCTTCGCATCAGAAGGCCTGCCCGAACGAGATATGCAGCACGCTGCGCCGCTCCAGCCGCCCCGGCGCCAGCTCGCGGCGATCGAGCTTGAACCCGAGATCCAGCCGGATCGGGCCAATCGGCGAGCGGTAGAAGAACCCGAAGCCCGCCGCAGCCCGCAGCGTGCCCAGATCGAGATCGGTGGCGCGCAGGAAGACGTTGCCCGCATCGAGGAACCCGACGGCGCCGAGGCCGCCGAAGAGCGCCACGCGCAGCTCGCCGTTGAGGACGATCAGGCCATTGCCGCCGGTCGGGAACCCGGTCGGGCTGATCGTGGCATCCGTGCCGAGCCGGTCGAGCGAGAAGCCGCGGACCGTCGTGTCGCCGCCGGCGAAGAAGCGCTCGCTCGCCGGCAGGTCCTGCACCACGTCGACGATGGGCTGCCCCTCGTCATCGAGGATCGGCTGGCCGTCACGCGCGATGCGCGGCACCGAACGCCGGAAGCCGTGCGCCGCGCCGACGCGCGCCCCGAGCGCCAGCACGGTGCGCCTGGCCGTCGGCAGCCGATGGTAGGTGAACCCCTGGACGAACGTCTTGACGAAACCGACCTCGGAGCCGACCATCCGCGCGGCGAGCTCGGTGTCCGCAATGAGGAACGCGCCGCGATCGGCGTCGATGACGTCGTTGCGACTGTCGCGAATCAGCGTGCCGGAAAACTTGGAGAGCCGCACCTGCGGGAACACGCGGTCGATGAGCGGCTTCTCCGCGTCGCTGAAGCGCTCGTTGAAGAGGCGCGTGTGCTCGTAGGAGTACCGGCCGGCGAGCGTGTACCGCGGGCCGACGCGGAGGCCCGCTTCCGCGCGCGCCTCGCGCGTGATGAAGTTGAAGCTCGATCGGATCGCCTGATCGAGGATGCCGGTCACGAGGACGTCGGCGGGCGTGTCGAACGCCCGCGGCTCGCGGTAGGTCGCCAGCACGCGGTACTCGTTGAAGCCGTAGCTCCCCTCGAAGGCGCGATCGACGAGCAGTCCGCCGTCGGACACGACGTTGTCGCGCGAGCGGAGGCTGACGCGCGTGAACAGGTTGACCGCGCGATTCTTGCCCCCCAGGTTGCGGCGGCCGACCTGAAAGAAGCCGCGCGGCGCCAGCTCGAAGCGCTCCTCCGCCTGGCCGCTTTCGCCGGTGGGCCGCAGCCGCGTGCCGCCTTCGACGCCGCCGCCGTAATCGATCGTCGTGGGCGGCGCCTCCTCCACCTGCACGAGCACGTCGCGCCGCGGCTCGCCGCCCTGCCGCAGCTCCTCGATGACGACCCGCCGGAACAGACCGAGCGCCGCGAGCCGCTGCTGGCTCTCGATGCGCGCCGAGAAGCCGAGCGGCTGACCGGGCTTCAACAGCAGCTCCCGCTCGATCGTCTCCGTGCTCGTCCGCTGGTTGCCGACGATGATCACGTCGTCGACGATCACCTGCGGCCCTTCGGTGATGTCGAAGCGGATGTCGACGCGGGTGCCGTTGTCCGCGAGCGTGATCACCGGATCGACCACCACGTTCTCGTAGCCGCGGTTGCGGTACTCGAGGTCGACGCGATCGCGCGCCGCCACGATGTCCGCCTCGGAGTAGGGCCGGCCCGGGGCCGTCGTCATCACCGCGTGCAGCTGTGCCTCGGCGAGTACCTGGTTGCCCTGAAAGCCGATTGACGCCACGACCGTGCGCGGCCCTTCCGCCACGTTGAACCGGACGCCGACCGGACGATCGCCCCCCGCCGGCGCGAGCTCGGTTACGGCGATCTGCACGGTCGTGCGCGTGAACCCGCGCGCCCGGTAGGCGTCGCGGATCGCCGCAGCGGTCTTGGTGGCGGCCGCCTGGACGTACGGCTGTCCGCGCTCGATGGCCGCCAGCTTCTCCAGGTCGGCGAGCGGCACCGACACGTTGCCGGCGATCCCGACGCTGTCGACGACGTACCGTGGGCCGCGCTTGACCGTGAACGTGATGGTGAGACGGCCGTCGCGTTCCTCGCGCGAGTACTCCACGGCGGCGTCCCGATACCCCCGCGCCTCCAGATACTCCTCGATCGCGAACGTCGCATCCTCGAGCAGATCTTCGTCGGCCGAACCTTCCGCGCGCACCGGAACAAGCCGATCGCGATCGGCCTCGGGCAGCGGATCGCCGGCGAACGCCACGTCCACGAGCGGTCCGCGGTCGATCGTCACGCGCACCGTCGCGATCCCGTCGGGCTCGAACGTCGGCGTATGCACCGCGCGCGCCTCGTAGAACCCACGGGCACGCAGGGCTGAGGTATAGCGGTCGAGCGCCTGCACGATGACGGCGTTGTCGTACGGGTCGCCCACTCGAATACCGATGTCACCGGGTGCCGTGCGTCGATCGGCGGCATCAATCTCGTCCACGTCGATCCGTCCGATCGCTGCCCGTGTGCCGGCGGCAATCTCGAACACCATGGTCGCGCGGTCGGGCTGGTGCGTTTCCTCGACCCGCGGCGTGAGGCGCGCGGCCGCATACCCGCGCTCGGCATAGAGGCTCCGCAGCGCCTGGGCCACCTCGTCGATCCGGCTGGCCGGCGGCGCGGCGCCGAAACGCTCCGTGATCACGCGACGGATCTCGCGCTCGGGCAGGCCGAGGGCGCCGCGAAACTCGATCCGGTCCACGGGGTGCAGCGGCACCAGCACGTAGCGGAGCCTGACGCCGTTCGCGGTCGGCTCCTGGAGCACCTGGACGTCCTCGAACCGGTTGAGGCTCGTCAGGTGCGCGAGCGTCTCGCGCACGTCCTGCATCGACAGAGGTTCGCCCGCCCGCGTCTCGATCAGGCGCGCGATCAGCCGGTCGTCGACGAGCCGTCCTTCCTGCTCGACGCGAACGTCAGCGATGAGCGGCGCGTCCTGCGCCGACGCGGCGCCGGCGCAGGTCAGGACGCCGAAGACGAGGAGCAGCAGACGGAGGGACGTACCCGTCATCAAAATGCGTGACGTACTCGGACATCCAGCGCGTAGGTCCGGTCCTCGTTGCGGGAGAGGATCCACGAGAACCGATCCGTCTGGTCGTACTCCAGCAGGATGATCTGATCGCGCGTCGACGAGGAGAGGCTCCGCGAATACGTCAGATAGATCCGCTCCGACAGCCGCTTGCCGATCGTCAGGCGCGCCGCGGGATCGAGGCGCGACGACTGCGCGTTCGGGTCAACGAGCGACGGCGTGAGCTGGAACGTATCGACGCCGAACGTCTGCTCGACGACGCGTCCCACCTCGGACGAGAACGCCCCGGTGAGCGCGCGCGTGGCGCGCTCGCGCAGCAGCTGCTGCTGCGGCGTGATGTTGGTGCTGTACTGGCGGAACTCGACGTCCTGGCCGGGAACCACGTCGCCGAAGAGCAGGCTCAGCACCTCCACCTCGGGCAGCGGCGGATCGGCCTCGAACGCCGGCGTCAGCCGGTCGAGCGTCCCCGCGGCCAGCGCGCGGATGCGGTAGGTCTGCCCCGGCACGCGCACGCGCGTCTCGGTCTCGATGTCGAAGAACGGCTGGATGCGCGTCGGGTTGTTGAAGTCGATCGTGCCGCGCGTGATCTGGTAGCGGCGCCCTTCGAACATGAACTCGCCGCGGTCGACCTCGGCGCGGCCGACGAGCAGCGGACGGTCGAACGTGCCCCGCAGCTGCAGATCGGCGTTGGCGAAGACGCGCGCGGCGCTGTTCCGAATCTCGAGCGTCGAGGGCGCGACGATCCGCACGTCGTAGCGCAGCGGCAGCCGCGAACGCGTCAGCGGCGCTCCGCTCGTCGCGACTGCATTCGCGGTGACGTCGAACAGGCCGCCGTCCTCGTCGAACGGCCGCGTGTAGACGGCGTTGCGCACCATGACCGTGCCCGCCAGCGTCGGCGCGTCGATCGTGCCCTGGACGGCGAGGTCGGCGTCGACGAGCGAACGCATGCCCTCCGGGAACCGCAGGCGCATGCCCTGCCCCGCCATCGTCACGTCGATGCGCATCGGCCGGTAGCTCTCGACGTCGATGCGGCCGCCGAAGCGCACGAGGCCGCCGCCAAGCCGCGCGGTCACCTCGTCGAGCCGCACGCTGCGCGTGTCGAACCGCACGGGACCGGAGATGTTCTCGAGCGCGTGCGGCAGATCGAAGTGCCGGATGCGCCCGTTCTCGATCGTCATCGTCCCGATGACCAGCGGATTGCGCATCGGGCCTTCCAGCCGCGCCTCGAGCGAGGCGCGCCCCGAGCTGCGGATGTTGGGCGCAAAGCCCTGGAGGAGCCCCAGGCCGGCGTCGCCCGTCAGGCGCACGGCGATGCGCTCGTCGTGCAGGTTGACGTCGCCCTCGATGTCGAGCTGCGTCTCCTCGCCGACGAGCCGCATGTCGGTGATGCGCATGGTGTGGCGGTCGAGGGCGACCCGAATGGGCGCCGCGTTGCGGAGCCGGTAATCGTAGAACCGCAGATCGAGCCGATCGACCGCCGCCTCGACGAGCAGCGCGTCGACGTCGGCCAGCGGACCGATGACGCGGAGGCTCCCGCTGGCAATCGCCGTCGTGTACGGCGACCAGCGCGGGTTGAGCGCGCGGAGATACGGGTCGAGCGACGTGTCGGCCACGCTGAACGTCAGGTCGGCCTCCTTCCCCGGCGTCAGCGCCACCCGGCCGAAGCCCGAGACGGCCAGTCGCGGCGAGGCGGCCTCGAGCTTCACCGTCATCATGTCGTCGTTGATGTTCAGCTCGCCGACGACCTGGCCGACGCCCTCGTCGCCCACGAAGAGATCGCTGACCGTGACGCGCACGTCGTAGCGCGGGCGCTCGAACGTGCCGCTCCCGCCGGCCGTGAAGTCGACGCGGCCGGTCAGCGGCGGCACCCGGTCCATGCGCGCCACGGCGAGACGCTCGACCGGCACGCCGCGGCCGACGAGGTTGAAGGAATAGGTCCCGTCGAGGCCGACGTAGGCGGCGCCGGTCGCGCGGCCGCCGGCTTTGGCGATCTGCAGCGAGTCGAGCCGCACGCCGTCGCCTTCGAGACGCACGCCAGACGAGGCGGTCTCGAACGACTCGCCATACGCGACGCCGTCGGCAATCGTCATCTGCCCGAAGCCGAACGGCCGGCGATACGGGCCGTACGCGTGGAACTCGCCCGAGAAGGCGCCGTCGACGTCGTACTCGTCGAGGACGAACGCGTGACGGAGATCGGCGAGCGACCGGGCCGTGACGCGGATGCGTGCGTTCATCTCCTCGCCGCCGTCGCGGCGGGGGAAGCCGAGCGAGAAGCGGCCGTCCACGCGCATCTCCGAGCCGCCGTCACGCACGACGACGCTCGCCACATCGGCGTACGCGTTCTCGATCGTGGCGCGGCCGGTGACCTCGCCCCAGACGACGTCGAAAGCGCGGATGCGCTCGCCGTTGAACGTCCCCTCGATGCGCGGGCGGCGGAAGCTGTTCACCATCACCCCGTCGAAGGTGCCGGAACCGCCGATTTCAATGACGCGCGTGCGCGACCCGAATGCGGTGAGGACACCCGCAAACATCCGGTCGCTCTCCTGCCAGTCGGCGCTCGTCACGTGGAAGGCGATGCGCGAGCGATCGCCGTAGGCGGTGCGCCCCTCGAACGCGACGTACGTGTCCGCGGTGGCGACGGAGCTCGGCGCGAGATCCACCCATTCCGGCCCGTAGTTGTAGGTCACGACGGCGCGGATCGGCACCGGTCCGCGCGGCAGGTCGGCATCGAACGGTCCCCACCGCACGGCGCGTGCGGCCGCCTCCCGCGCCTCGGCCGCGGTCAGCTCGCGCGCGACCGTCCCGACGCCGTCAGGCGGCTCGACGCGGATGGCGCCGTCGCCGCGGTGCTCGGCAAAGCGGCCGAGCGGCCATTCGAGCAGATTCCGTCCGCTCGCACGGCCGGCGAGCCGGATGCCGTCGAGGTCGAGGAAGTTGGTGAACGTCGTCAGATCGACGTCCTCGTACGTCGCGTCGAACCGCGCGATGGCCGGAACGCCCCGCTGGCCGAGCGGCGCGATCGAATAGCTGACGCGTGACGTGCCCCCGTACGTCGCAGCCGAGGCATCGGTCACCTCGAAGCGCTCGGGCACCCACAGCAGCGAACCGCGCACGTCGCCGAACGCGTAGCGGTTGACGGCGAGCGCCGGGCTGCTGAACGTGCCCTTCAGCTCGCGCCCCGTGCGCGTCCGACCGCCGATCTCCTCGCGGAACAGGCGGAAGGTGCCCGTGAAATCTCCCTGCCCGGCGAGCGCGAAATGGTCGTCGGCGAAGAAGATCTCGCGCATTCGCGGAAAGTCGACGCGCGAGCGGACGTTGTACGCCTGATTGGGCCAGCGCGTGACGTCGACCTCGCCCGTCAGCGACGACTGGGCGCCGTCGGTCACAAGATCGATGCGCTCGAGGACGACCTTGCCGCCCTCGATGCGGAACGACGTGCTCATGTCGGCACGCATCGGGACGTAGTTCTGAATGGCGACGGTGCCGTTCCAGAATCTGGCCTGGCCACGGTACTCCGACGCAGGCCGTGCCACCTCCACGTCGAGATTGCGCGTCACCACGCTCCACGGCGTGCCGTGGTCCACGTACGTGAACTCGCCTCGTTCGGCGCGCACCCACTGCAGCGTCGTCGTCCACGCGCTCGGCCCGCGCCGCTCGCGCGTGAAGCGCGGAAAGTTGTGCGTCCCGTCCGGGAACATCTCGACGTACATCCGCCAGTCGGTCATCTCGATGGCGTCGAACACGATGCGCCGCTCGATGAGCGTGCGCCACGGCATCGAGACGGCGATGCGACGAGCCGTCAGGAACGGGCGCGACTCGGGCGTGAGCCCCTCGATGACGAGATCCTCGAAGACGAACTGGCCGCGGAACAGGTGTACCGACATCCGGCCGATGTGCATCGGCCGGCGCATGAACTGCGAGGCCGCCGCCTCGGCCCGGCCCTTGAGCGTGGGCCCGACGTCGACGGTCAGCGTGGTGACGAACGCCACGGCGACGATGACCGCGCACGTCACCACCACGCGGCGGACCAGGCGCCGCGTCTTCTGCGTCACGGGGTGGTTAAGAACTGTGTAAGTCAAAAGTCAAGAGTTCAAAGTCGAACGGAAAGGCCTAGTCAACCACTACCAACACCGCGTTCGCTTCGACCGACATGCCCTCGGTGACGCGGACCTCCCGCACGGTGCCGGGGCGCAAGGCGCGAAGCTCGTTCTCCATCTTCATCGCCTCTACCACCACGAGGCCCTGGCGCGCGGCGACCGGGTCGCCCGCCTTGACCAGCACCTTCACGACGCGCCCGGGCATCGGCGCCGCGATCGCGTACGGACCGCTGCCAGTATCGGCGGCCGGCCCGGCGCGACGGCGGCGCCGCAGCGGACTGACGATGGTGACGGGGACTGTCCGGCCGTTCACATGAACCGTCAGCTCGCCCGCTGCACGTTCGACAACCCCGACGTCGTAGCTCCGACCCCCAATGAGGAGCGACCACGTATCGCTTCCGGCCCTGACGGCATCGACGGCGTGGCGCCTGGCGTCGACCTCCACGTGATAGCCGTCGCGTCCGCGCGCGATCCGGACGGTCCGCGTCCGCGCGGCGACCTCGACGTCGACCGTCACGCGCGGAGCGCCTCGAGCCGCGCCTGTCGTTTCCAGCCGGCGGCCCCGGTCCGGCTGAAGCCGGACGCCAGGTACGTAGGCCGGGTCTCGCGGTCGGCGGCAGAGGCCAGCGACCGCAGACCCGGCGCGGGCTGCTCGCGCTGCCCGGCAGCACCGGCGACCGCATGGAGTGCCGCCGCGATCGCCGCTACCTCCTGATCGTCCTCGTCAGGCGTCGAAAACGGGGCTCCCTGCCGCTGCTGCAAGAGCTCGTCCAGGGTGGCCGTATGAAATGCCCCGGCCTGGAACGCGGGTTCGTCGAGCATCCAGCGGAAAAACGGGATCGTCGTCCGGATGCCCCGGATGTCGTACTCGCGGAGCGCGCGCCGCATCCGCGCAATCGCCTGCTGCCGATCGACGCCCCAGGCCGACAGCTTCGAGATGAGCGGATCGTAAAAGATCGGCACCTCGCCGCCCGCCTCCGCGCCGCTGTCGTCCCGGACGAACGGTCCGCCTGGCACCGCGAGCGCCGCAATCCGCCCAGGCGACGGCATGAAGCCGGCGTCGGGGTCCTCGGCATAGATGCGGCACTCGATGGCGTGGCCGCGCGGCGTCAGCGCGGCGGCCGGGTCGAGTGCGAGGCGCTCGCCGCACGCGATGCGGATCTGCCACTCCACCAGATCGACACCCGTGACCAGCTCCGTGATCGGATGCTCGACCTGCAGCCGCGTGTTCATCTCCAGGAAGAAGAAGTGGCCCGCTTCGTCCAGCAGGAACTCGATCGTCCCGGCGCCCGTGTACCCGACCGAGCGCGCCACGGCGGCCGCGGCGCCGGTGATCCGGGCGCGAAGCTCGCTGGAGACGACCGGCGACGGCGTCTCCTCGATCACTTTCTGATGGCGCCGTTGAATGGAGCACTCGCGCTCGACGAACGGCAGCACGGTGCCGTGGTGGTCGCCGAGCAGCTGCACCTCGATGTGCCGCGGACCCCTCAGCCGCCGCTCCAGATAGACGGCCGCATCACCAAAGGCCGCGCCCGCTTCCGAGCGCGCCGCGCGGATCGCGCTCGGCAGATCCTCGGGCGCGTGGACCGTGCGCATCCCTTTGCCGCCGCCGCCCGCGACCGCTTTGAGGAGCACCGGGTAGCCGATGCGTGCCGCTTCGGCGGCGATCGCCGAGTCGGGCGCGGTCGGATCGAACGGCCGATCAGTGCCGGGGACCACCGGCACCCCGGCGGCTGCCGCGGCCTGGCGCGCCGCCGTCTTGCTGCCCATCAGCGCGATGACATCCGGCGTGGGACCGATGAACGTCAGGCCTGCATCGCGGCAGGCGGCCGCGAACGCCTCGTTCTCCGCCAGGAACCCATAGCCGGGATGGACCGCGTCGGCGCCGCTGGCGCGCGCCGCCGCGAGGAGTCGACTGATGTTCAGGTAGCTCTCGGCCGGCGGATTCGGCCCAATGGCGTACGCCTCATCGGCCAGACGCACGTGCCGCGACGCGCGATCGCACTCGGAATAGACGGCCACCGACGCGAGCCCCAGATCGCGACACGCCCGGATCACCCGCAGCGCGATCTCGCCGCGGTTGGCGACCAGAATTTTCCGCAAAACCTGATAATTCTAGCACTTAGGGGAAGGTGCGATCCCGACGGGACGTCGGTGCGATGCCGACGAGAACCCGGTGCGAACCCGACAGGAAGTCGGTGCGACATCGCACCGACCCCGATGGGGATCGCACCGTCAGGTGCGTTCAGCGAATCACGCCCTTGCGCACCGCATAGAGGACGATTTCAGCGGCGCTGTGGAGGTCGAGCTTCTCCATGATGCGCGCCCGGTGGGTTTCAACCGTGCTCGGGCTGATGGAGAGGATCGTGGCGATCTCCTTGTTGGCCTTCCCCTCGGCAATGAGCTGGAAGATCTCGCGTTCGCGTTCCGAGAGCGCGTCGTAGCGATCGGTGATCCCCTTGTCGGCGAGCCGCCGCACGTAATCGTCGAGCACCGTGCGGGCGACGGCGGGGCTGAAGAACGACTTTCCTTGCGCGACGGCGCTCACGGCCTGGATCAGATCGACATCAGCCGACTCCTTGAGCAGATAGCCGGTGGCGCCCGCCTGCAGGATCTGGTTCACGTACGCCTCGTCGGAGTGCATCGTCAGCACCAGGACGCGCGTCGACGGCGATCGCTTCACGATCTGGCGCGCCGCCTCGACGCCGTTCAGCAGCGGCATCGTGATGTCGAGGATCGCGACGTCCGGCTGGATCTCCTCGGCCTGGCGCACCGCCTCGCGGCCGTCGCCTGCCTCGGCCACGACTTCCCAGTCGGAGCGCTCCTCGAGCACCTTTCGAAGCCCCTGTCGGACGACGGTGTGATCGTCGGCGAGAAGAATCCGTAGTTTGGGCACAAATCTACCCCGCGAGCTGCTTCCGGCGGGCCGCCGCGAGCTCGAACATGCTTGGAGTGGGCAGCGTGACGCTGACGCGCGTGCCGCCCTCACGCCGGTTCTCGATGACAAAGGTGCCGTTGAGCGCCTGCGCGCGCTCGCGCATGCCGACCAGGCCCAGGCTGCGGCGCGCAGTCGCCGCCTGGACGGGATCGATGCCGCATCCGTCGTCCTCGATGAGCAGGTGCAGCGCGTCGTCGCGCCGAATCACCGAGACGGTACACACGGTGGCGCCGCTGTGCCGCGCCACGTTCGTGAGCGCCTCCTGGACGATGCGGTAGACGCAGACCTCGACCTCCTGCGGCAGCCGGTCGTCCATCCGCTCGAGCGTCAGCTGCGTCCGGATGCGGGATCGGCTCGACACGCTGCGCAGGTACGCGCGCAGCGTCTCCGGCAGCCCGAAGTCGTCGAGCATCGAGGGGTGCAGCACCTGTGACAGGTCGCGGACGCTCTGCAGCGTCGTTTCGGCGATCGCCCGTGCCTGCTCCAGCGAGGCGCGGGCGCGCGTGTCGACTTCGGCCGCGCGCAGCGCCACGCCCATCTCCATCTTGATGGCGGTCAACGCCTGGCCGACGGCGTCGTGCAGCTCGCGGGCGAGGCTGCGGCGCTCCTCTTCCTGCGCGCTGACCAGCCGCGCCGACAGCCGTTCGAGGTCGCGCCGGTTGTGCTCCTCGGCGAGCCGCTGCTGCTCGATTTCGATCTGCAGGCGTCCGACGTGGCGCGACGCGGCGACCGCGACGATGAGGCCGGCGACGACGGCGAGCCCGGCCAGCCACAGCACGCGCCGCAACGCACTCGCGTAGAGCAGCGACGCCCCTCTTTCCGCGCGGTCGCGCGAGGCCTGCTGCAGCGCCGACAGCGAATCCACGATATCGAGGATGGAGTTGCGCGCCGGCACGACCCGCTGCCGGAGGAGCGCTGCGGCCTCATCCGGGGTCCGCGGCGCGTCCGGCGCGAAGACGAGCTGGCGCGACTGCCAGTAGTACTCGAGCTCGGTGCGCAGCCGCTCCCAATGCTCGCGCTCTTGCGATGAGGCGGCAGCCTGTTGGTACGTCGGGAGGATGCGGTCCACCTCGTCGCGAATACGGTTCAGCTCCGCGCGGTAGTACTCGCGCGAGCTCGGATCGATGAGTGCGTCGCGCAGATAAATGGATCCGAGGAGGATGCTCGTGCGGATCGTCCCCAGCACCTGGTTGCCGCGAAAGGCCGCGTCGTGGACCGCCGCCACTCGGCGCTCGAGCTGGCGCACGCCTCGCAGGAGCTCGTACCCGGACACCAGCCAGAGCGCGAACACGACCGTAAAGCCGGCCGCGAGCGCACCGCGGACCGTCGGCGTCGCACGAAAAGGTGAGGTCAGTCTCAATTTCCTGCCCTTACTGTACTCGACCCCCGCGGCCGCCTGATATCCGGCGCGGACGGTATGTCGAGCTCTTCCGCGCAAACTCAGTGCAGCCGCGTCAGTCGATAGACGCGCGCCCCATCCTCCAGTGTGAACACGTGCTCGGCACCGGGACGCGAGGCAACCCAGCGGTCGACCAGCACGTCCACATCGGGCCGGACAATCACGTGAAGATCGCCGCGGCGCCGGTACGAATCCAGGGCGTCCGGCACCAGATCGGCGATGGCGCGCCGGAGCGGGTACACGTGCGCCGGCTGATAGCCGCTGTAGCCGTTGAGTGTGCGGTAGCCGCCCATCACCGCGCGATACTGCGGCACCGCGTTCTGAAACCCCTCGTCCCACGGCAAATCGAGCACGACCGCTCCCGGCGGAATCGCACCCGGCCGCGTCGGCCGCGGTACCGCCACCGTCCCATCGAAGAACGAACCTTCCGCGACAATCGCGAGCGCCATCGCCACGGCCACGGCGCGAGCGCGCCGCGGGGCGCAAGCGAAGAGCCGTGCCGCGCCGAAACCGGCGAGCATCGCGAGGCACAGCATACCCGGGAACCACGCGCGCGCCGGCACCCGAACGCTCGCCGCACCGGGCAGCTCCACGAGTAGACGATACGGGCCGACCATCAGCGCGCGCCAGGGCGTCGACCATTCCGGTTCCGGGCCGAGCGCGGTGAGCCACAACACGACGACCGCCGCCGCGAGAAAGATGATGAGGTTCCGTTGGGCCCACGCGCGGTGGAACGCCGAGCTGAGCAGCACGGCGCCGGCAAGCGCCAGCGCGGCGACGGTGAAGAGCCGGTAGGGCCTGAACGGGGGCAGAGGAATCGGCCCGATGTGCCAGCTCCACGGACCGGTCCAGACGCGCGCCAGCACGATGACCGTGAGGACCACGAACGCCCAGAACAACCTTCGCGACCAGGTGTGGAGTTGTGGGGCGAACCTTCCGGGTTCGCCCGCGCGGGCCCGAAGGGCTCGCACCGCAAGCACCACGGCCACGAGCGCGAGCGTGAGCGTGGTGAACCCTGGAAAGAGTGCGCCCTCCTCGAAATCGTGCGGCAGGACGGCATTCCACGCGAGCGCCCGGTGGTACATGCCGGCCAGGCCGACCATGTCCGCGGCAAAGCTCTGGATTTCGCTGTACTCGCGCGTGAAGCCGTACGCCGCCTGCCGCACGCGATACCCGACGAGGAGCGGCACGAGCGGAAGCGTTGCGACGATCGCCGTGACGACGGGAGCGACGAGGCGCCGCCACTCGCGCGGACGCACGAACCAGGCGCACCAGAGCGCCACGGTCAGCGGCACGAACACGAGCAGCGCCGAGTTGGCGAGCGTGGCGGCACACCAGCCCGCGCCGAAGCCGACCAGCGCGGCGCGGCGGCCGGTGCGCAGGTAGCGGTGCAGCCACAGCAGGGCGACCGGCATGCCGAACGACGACATGTGCTGCAGGTGCGACAGATGGACCTGCTGATACGGCGCGAACGCGTACGCGAGTCCCGCGACGAGGGCGGCCAGGTACACGATGTCCTGCCGGGCGCCCGGGTCGACGTCCCCGCTCAGGAGCAGCTCGCGCGCGAGCGCACACGCGGCGAGGGCGTTGAGCGGCATCGAGACGAGGAACACGATGTTGTGCGCGAGCACGGGATTGCCCGTCAGCCAGATCACCGGCGACGCGACCGGATAGGTCAGCAGCAGATGCTCGGTGAACGCGGTGACGCCGGTGAGCGGCGCAAACGACGGAAAGTTCCACCACGCGTCGGTCAGCGGCCACTGGCGCGCGTTCCACGCGAGGATCGTCGTGTTCAGGAGCGGATCGCCGAGGTCGGAATAGAGGTGCGTCGCGACGCCGGGCAGCAGGCTGTGGAACAGCAGCGCCGTGATCCCCGCATACACGAGGAGCGCAGCGGCCATCAGAGCGGGATGTTGCCGTGCTTCTTCGGCGGATTGCGATCGCGCTTGGTGTCGAGCGCCGCGAGCGCACCAATCAGCTTCGCCCGCGTCTGGCGCGGCTGGATGACTTCATCGATGAAGCCGCGCTGCGCCGCCACGTACGGGTTCGCGAACTTCTCGCGGTACTCCGTCACCTTGGCCGCGCGCGCCGCCGCGGGATCGGCCGCCGCCTCGAGCTCGCGCCTGTAGAGGATGTTCACGGCGCCTTCGGCGCCCATCACCGCAATCTCCGCCGTCGGCCAGGCATAGTTGACGTCGGTGCGAATGTGCTTGCTCGACATGACGCAGTACGCGCCGCCGTACGCCTTCCGCGTAATCACGGTCAGCTTCGGCACCGTCGCCTCCGCGAACGCGAAGAGCAGCTTGGCGCCGTGCCGGATGATGCCACCGTACTCCTGCACGGTGCCGGGGAGGAAGCCCGGCACGTCCTCGAAGGTGACGAGCGGAATGTTGAACGCGTCACAGAAGCGGACGAACCGCGCGCCTTTGACCGAGGCGTCGATGTCGAGCGTGCCCGCCAGGTGCGCCGGCTGGTTGGCGACCACGCCCACGGGACGGCCGCCCAGCCGCGCGAAGCCGACCAGGATGTTCCTGGCAAAGTGCTCATGCACCTCGAGCAGGTACGCCTCGTCGACGACGGCCCGGATGACCTCGGCCATGTCGTAGGCCTGCTGCGGGGTCTCCGGGACGATCGTGTCGAGCGCGGCGTCGGCGCGATCGGGCGGATCGCTGCAGTCGACGCGAGGCGGATCGTCCAGGTTGTTGTTCGGCATGAACGAGAGCAGCTCGCGGATGAGCAGCAGACACTCCTGGTCGTTGTCGACCGCGAAGTGCGCCACTCCGCTCCGCTCGTTGTGCGTCATCGCGCCGCCGAGCTCCTCTTTCGTCACCTGCTCGTGCGTCACGGTGCGAATCACGTCGGGCCCGGTTACGAACATATAGCTCGTCTGCTTCACCATGATGGTGAAGTCGGTGATCGCCGGCGAATACACGGCGCCGCCGGCGCAGGGACCCATGATGGCCGAGATCTGCGGCACGACGCCGGAGGCGAGCGTGTTGCGGAGAAAGATGTCGGCGTAGCCGCCGAGCGACAGCACGCCTTCCTGAATACGCGCACCGCCGGAGTCATTCAGCCCGATGACCGGCGCGCCCATCTTCATCGCCAGATCCATGATCTTGGCGATCTTGGCCGCGTTGGTCTCGGAGAGTGAGCCGCCGAAGACGGTGAAGTCCTGCGCGAAGGCGCAGGCCAGCCGGCCGTTGATCCGGCCGTGGCCGCAGACGACCCCGTCGCCGGGCACCACCTGGTCGGCCATGCCGAAGTCATCGAAGAGGAGGTCGATCCGCTCGCGGGCGGTCAGCTTGCCCGCGTCACGCTGCCGCCGCAGGCGCTCCTCGCCGCCACCCAGCTCGGCGCGCCGTTCCAGGTCTGCGAGAAAGTCCTTGGGCTTCACACCCGCGCGGCCTGCGCCTTCTCCCAATCCTTGAGGAAGCGCTCCAGCCCGATGTCGGTGAGCGGGTGCTTGAAGCACTGCTCGATGACCGTCGCCGGCGCGGTGACCACGTCGGCGCCCATACGCGCCGCTTCCACGACGTGAATCGGATTCCGCACGCTCGCCACGAGCACCTGTGTGGGAAAGTCGGCGTTGTCGAAGATGTCGACGATCTCCCGCACGAGGTGCATCCCCGTCGTGCCCACATCGTCCAGGCGTCCGACGAAGGGGCTCACGTAGGCGGCGCCGACCTTCGCGGCGAGCCATGCCTGCGTCGGCGAGAAGATCAACGTGACGTTCACGCGGTGCCCTTCGGAGGTGAGGGTCTTACACGCCTTCACGCCCTCCTTGGTGAACGGCACCTTGATGACGATGTGCTCGTCGATCGCGGCCAGATCCCGGCCCTCGCGCACCATGCCGGCCGTGTCGGTCGCGACGACCTCGGCGCTGACCGGCCCCTGCACGATGCGGCAGATCTGCTTGAGAATCTGCCGATACTCGCCGCCTTCCTTCGCGAGCAGCGACGGGTTGGTCGTCACGCCGTCGAGGATGCCGAGCTGCGCGAGCGCGTCGACTTCCTTCGGGTCGCCAGTATCG
>JACPCS010000001.1 GCA_016184455.1 Acidobacteriota bacterium | reverse complement strand
CGAACCCAGGGGTTCGCGCCACACCAGCAGGAGTTCCCATGAACGCGCGATCAGCGCTGAAGATTCTGGGCGCCTTCACCGTGGCGGCGCTCGCTCTCGTCCCTCTCGTCGCGCAGGGACCGGCGGCGAGGAGTTTCACCCCGGTCACCGACGCGATGCTGCGCAATCCGAGCCCCAACGACTGGCTCCACTGGCGGCGGACGCTCGACGGCTGGGGCTACAGTCCGCTCAATCACATCAACCGCGACAACGTTGGCCAGCTGCAGCTCGTGTGGTCGTGGGCGATGCGTCCCGGCTCGAACCAGACGACGCCGCTCGTCCACGACGGCGTCATGTATCTGGTCAATCCTGGAAGCAGCGTCCAGGCACTCGACGCGGCCGCTGGCGATCTGATCTGGGAATACGAGCGCGAGTATCCGGGTGGGCAGACGGGCGCCGACGCCGGCGACCGCCCGATGCGCAGCATCGCCATCTGGGACGACAACATCTACGTCACCACCGCCGACGCGCACATCGTCGCCCTCGATGCGCGCACAGGAAAGGTCGCGTGGGACACGACCGTCGCCGACAACCGAAAGGGCTACACCTACACGAGCGGGCCCATCGTCGTGAACGGACAGATCGTGGCCGGTATGACGGGCTGTTCGCGCTACAAGGATGACATCTGCTTCATCAGCGCGTACGACGGGAGGACGGGAAAGGAGCTGTGGAGGACCTCGACGATCGCGCGGCCCGGCGAGCCGGGCGGCGACACGTGGGGCGGCGCAGGCCAAGCCGTGGGCGCAGGTCGTCCGGGGCACCGACGGCGACGCGCTCTACACGAACGCGACGCTCGCGCTCAATCCGGACACCGGCAAGATTGTGTGGTACTACCAGCACATTCCCGGTGAATCGCACGACATGGACGAGGTGTTCGAGAACATCCTCGTCGACGCCGGCGGGCGGCAGTCGCTCTTCAAGATGGGAAAGATCGGCGTGCTCTGGGAGCTCGATCGGCGGACGGGCAGGTTCCTCAGCGCGTCCGATCTCGGCTACCAGACGCTGCTCGATATCGACCGGCGGACGGGGAAGGTGACCTACCGGCAGGGCATGATCCCGCAGATGGATGTCGAGCTCCAGTGGTGCCCCAGCACCGCCGGCTTCAAGAGCTGGCGCGCCATGGCCTATCACCCGCAGACGCAGGCGTTCTACATTCCGCTCAGCCTCCACTGCGAGCGCGGCACATTCCGTCCCGTGGAGTTCGTCGAAGGCCGCGGCGGTACCGGACCGGTCAGACGGATCAACCAGTTCCATCCGCAGTCGCCTGGCCAGCTCGGCGAGTTCGTCGCCATGGGCCGCGACGGCCGCATCCTCTGGCGGCAGCGCGTCCGGACACCGTACAACACGGCCGCGCTCACCACGGCCGGCGGGCTGGCGTTCGTCGGCGACTGGGACCGCAACGTGTATGCGTACGACGTGCAGACGGGCGCGCGGTTGTGGCAGGCGCGCACGCCGACCTCCGTGCAGGGCTTCCCGATCACGTACGCCGTGAACGGACGGCAGTTCGTCGCGGTGCCGTCAGGCAGCGGCGGCGGCAGCTGGACGTCGCTGCTGCCGGTGGAGCTGACGCCAGACGTCAAGCGCCCCGGCGGCGGCAACGCGATTCTCGTGTTCGCGCTGCCGGAGCGGTCCTCGTCGCCGGCCGCGTCGGCGCAGGTGCCCCCAGCGGCGCCGCCGCAGGCCCATTCGTCCACGCAGCTCGCTGTCCATCGAGTCACGCCGGACCAGATGGTCCGCTGGGAAAAGGAGCTCTCGAACTGGGGCCGCTGGGGACCGACCGATCAGCGCGGGACGCTCAACCTGATCACGTCCGAGAAGACGAAGGCGGCGCTGCGGCTGGTGACGGAGGGCCTCTCCGTCTCGCTCCATCGGTATCCCGATCTGGAGCGGGCTGTCGACGCCGGCAACATGAATGCCGAGACGAAGCACTGGATGACGAATGTCGATCCGCAGACCGGGCGCGTCCGGAGTGCGCTCGACGCCATCAGCTTCGCCACGCACGACGGGACGAACACCCACATGGACGCGCTCTGCCACTACGCGGTGCAGAGCCTGCTGCCCGGGAAGGCGCTGATCTACAACGGCTACCCGCAGAACCTCGATGAGCGAGGGTGCAAGGACCTCGCGGTCGATCGAATGGGATCGGCCTACGTCACGCGCGGCATCCTGATCGACATGCCGCTGTTGAAGGGTGTGGAGTGGCTCGAGGCGCGCACGCCGATCTACGTGGCCGATCTCGAGGCGTGGGAGACGTTCGCAGGCGTGCGAATCGGCAGCGGCGACGCTGTGTTGCTTCGCACGGGACGCTGGGCGCGGCGCGCCAAGACGGGGCCGTGGAATGCCGCGCGCGAAATACCCGGTCTGCACGCCTCGGTGCTGCCGTGGCTCAAGCAGCGCGACGTGGCACTCCTTGGCGCCGAAGGTGTCGCCGACGTGCAGCCGTCGGGCGTGGACGGCTGGCCCCGGCCGATCCATGACATCGCCATTCCCATCATGGGCATGCCGCTCGTCGACAACGGGTACTTCGAGGATCTCGCGCGGGAGGCGGCGCGGCTCAAACGGTGGGCGTTCACGGTGTCGTGGACGGTGATGCGGATCCCGGGCGGCACCGCGTCGCCCTTCACCGCGCTGGCGACGTTCTGACGGCAGGATCGAACGCATGCGGAAGAAGAGCACACGCATCAGATTCAGCCGGCGTACGCTGCTGACGGGCACGCTCGGTGCGGCGGCGGCGTCGCTGAACGCCAGACGGGTCGCGGCCCAAACGCCCGCGGGGGTGCCGAGCCGGTTTGGCCGCCTGCCGAACGAGCTCGGCGTGCGGGCGCCGCTGGAGCAGCCGAAGCGCCTGCCGAGCCCCACGAGCTCGCGGACGCCGCTGCAGGATCTGCACGGAACGATCACTCCCGCCGACCTGCACTTCGAGCGTCACCATGGCGGCGTCGCGGTGATCGATCCGCAGAGCTACCGGCTGCTCGTACACGGAATGGTCGATCGGCCGATGACGTTCGCGCTGGAGGATCTGAAGCGGTTCCCAGCGGTCAGCCGCATCTGCTTTCTCGAGTGCTCGGGGAACCTCGTCCGGGCCGGCGGCGAGAAGACGACGGCGCAGGCGCTCTGCGGGCTCACGAGCCAGAGCGAATGGACCGGCGTGCGGCTCGCCACGATCCTGCGCGAGGTCGGCGCGCGTCCGCAGGCCACGTGGTTTCTCGCCGAGGGCCAGGATGCCGCACAGATGACGCGCAGCATCCCGCTCGAGGACGTCGTGCAGGAGGCGATGATCGTGTACGCGCAGAACGGCGAGGCCCTCCGGCCGGAGCAGGGGTATCCGGCGCGGCTGCTGCTGCCCGGGTTCGAGGGCAACTCGAACGTCAAATGGCTGCGGCGCATCGAGCTGGCCGACCAGCCGTTCATGACGCGCGAGGAGACCTCGCGCTACACCGATCCGCTCGCCGACGGCAGCGCGCGGCAGTTCAGCTTCGTCATGGACGCCAGATCGATCATCACGGCACCCTCGTACCCGCAGGCGGTGCAGCCGGGATGGATCGAAATCCGCGGCATTGCGTGGACCGGCCGCGGGCGCATCGAACGCGTGGAGGTGAGCACCGACGGCGGCTCGAGCTGGAAGGCGGCGGAGCTCCAGGCGCCGGTGCTGCCGAAGGCGCATACGCGCTTCCGGCTGCTCTGGCGATGGGACGGCCGTGCGACCGAGATTCTCAGCCGCGCGGTCGACGAGACCGGCTACGTGCAGCCGGAGTGGCCGGCGCTCCTGGCCGCGCGCGGGCGACGCACGCGGTATCACCTGAACCCGGTGACCGGGTGGAGGATCGGCGCTGACGGCCGCGTGGTGTGTGGCATCGATCGGGTGAGCGCATGAGGAACTGCCAACGCCCAACTCCGCGACTCCCAACTTGGTGGTGGGCGTCTCGGAAGTTGGTAGTCGTTGGCGCTTGCGTGGCCATGCTCGCGGTCGCCGCAGTGACAGTGGTAGCGGCCCAGACCCCCGATCGCTTTGGGTTTGGCCAGCCGGCGCCGCGTGAGGTGATTGCCGCGCTCGATATCGACGTCCGCCCCGACGGCACCGGCCTGCCGCCGGGCCGCGGCACCGCGCGCGAGGGCGCGGCGGTCTACGCCACGCAGTGCGCCGCCTGCCACGGCGCGAAGGGCGAAGGCGGTGCGGCCGACCCGCTCGTCGGCGCGGATCCGAAGGGCGTGCCGCCGTTCGGACCGGCGTACGAGCAGTGGCGCGGCAACCGGCCCGACGTGCCGTTCACGATCGGCAACTACTGGCCGTACGCGACCACCGTGTTCGACTACGTGCGGCGGGCGATGCCGCCCACCGCCCCTGGCAGCCTTACCTCCGACGAGACGTACGCCGTCGTCGCATGGCTGCTCGCGCAGAACGGCATCATCGGCGAGGACGCCGTGATGAGCGCCGAGACGCTGCCGAAGGTGGTCATGCCGGCACGGACGAGGTTCGCGCCGGACGATCGGAAGGGCGGAAGGACGATCAGATAAGCCGGGTCCGCGGCGCTTGATCCTGACGCCGCGCACCAGGCCTACGTACGTAGGGCGGGTCCCGCCGAGCCGAGGATCGAGGCGAGGCGGACCCGCCGTAGAGTTACCGTGCGGCGCTCGTCGTGATCGGCTGCGCGGCCGCCGGCGGCTGGATCGACGCGGCGTACGCGGCCGCCGCCATCAGGTCCTGCACCGACAGATTCGCGACGACCGGCCGCATCAGCTCGCCCCACGGGCCGCGGCGCGCGCCCGTCTTGAAGTCGAAGAGCTGCCGCGTGAGATAGCTCGTCGAACGACCGGCCAGCGCCGGCACCGGGCCGATGCCCTCGAGGTTCGCGCCGTGGCACGTGGCACACTGCGCCTTGGCGGCAATCTGCTTGCCGCGGTTCAGCGTGCCCGGCGGCACGTACGTCGTCCACGCCAGGCGCGTGTCGCGCGCTTCCGCCCGGAGGTTGTCATCGGGCACTTCGACGAACTCGCCGGCCTTGAGCGGCTCCATGCCGCCGCCCTCGTTGGCGGGAACCGCCATGTGCATCCCGCCCTGCATCCGCACCTTCGGCGCGGTCTTCGACTCGACGACCTTCATGCGGCGCGGATACGGCTGCTGCGCGAAGTACTCGGCGGTGATCCGGTCCTCCTCCGGAGACATCGCCTTCGCGAAGCCAATCATCGTGTTCGTATTGGCCTTGCGCGGATCGGCGCTCTTCCGCAGCCCGTTCCGGAAGTCCTGCATCTGCTGCATGAAGTAGGTGGGGGAGAAGGAGCTGATCGGCGCGTTCTCGGGGCGGCCGGAGCCGTCCGGGAGGTGGCAGAGGGTGCACTGCCGTACGCCTTGTTTTCCGAATCGGGCGAGGTCAGGCACCGGTCCTCCGCGCCGATCCTCGGGCCACCAGTCCATCGTTTCCTTCGCCGCGCGCAGCTGGCCGCGCGTGAAGGTCTTGGTGGTTCCCGGGATCGAGACGTTGGTGTTGTCGTCGTTCGGCAGCGCCGTGACCGGCGGCGGCGCGCCCGGCACCGGCGGCGTGTACGCCCATTCCGGCAGGCCCGCCGGAACCGGCCCGGTTGGCGCAGGAGCATTCTGCTGCGCCATCACGGCGGCCGCGGCGAGGACCACCAGTGCAACTGCGAATAGAACCCGCATCCTGCGCATATGGCTCTCCTTCGTTGGTAAATTCCTAGTCGTCGGCCCGGTACGTCTTCGTGAAGTTGTTCCGCGTGTTGGTGACGGTGAACGTGCCGTCCTGCTGCGCGCTCACCTTGAACCAGAACGCCTTGCCGTTGTGCGCGGGCGCCGGCGCCGCCTGCTGGCCCTGCGGCGGCGGCGTCCACGCCGCCTTCGGCAGCGCGGCCGGCTCGTCGTCAAACGTGTTGCCGATGAACATGCCGGGCACGGTGTACTCCGTGCCGCTCAGCAGCGAGAAGTGCGACTGCCACACGTCCTCGAGGCCCGGCGAGTTCAGCAGGATCTGCATGGCCGCCGGCTGGCCCCCCTTGCGGGTACCGTTGTTGATGATCGAGACGCGCGGCTGGAGCGCGTGCACCAGTACTTCGGAGTTCGAGATCGACTGGCCATGGTGGCCGACGATCAGCAGATTCGCGGTGCCCAGACGGTTGACCGGGCACATCAGCTCGCCTTCCTTGTTCCAGGTGAGGTCGCCGGGGTGCACGACGCGGAACCTGCCGAACGTGATGTGGCTGCCGACCGACTGCGCGTTCTCGGTCGGATCGGGATCCTGCGGCTTGAAGGCGGCGCAGTAGGGATTGCGTTGGCCGCCGCCCGGCACGCTCGACTGGATCGCCTGGCCGGCCGACGCGATGATCCGCCACTCCATGCCCTTGACCGGAATCCGGTCGCCGGGCTTGAGGATCACGCGCCGCGCCTTCGCCACGAGATTCGGATACACCTTCTGGAGGAACTCGGTCGAGGCCGGCTGCGGCTGCACGGTGTCGCCGTGGTCGTAGTACGCGCGGATCGGCACGAGCAGCGTGGCGTTGCCCCCCTCCACGTCGACGACGTAGATGTCGAGCGTCTTGCGAGCCTGCGCGGACACGAGCGCCGCGCTCACGACGAGGCCTGTCAGCGTGACAAGAACTTTCGAACGCATCGGATCTCTCCTGAATTCAGGTTCTCAAGGCGTCGGAAGGCTGGCGGACAGCCTACCACCGCCCCCGCCGCCGGGCAAGGCAAAGCCCTGATGGGCTGCGATCACTGCCGCTGCTGCTGATCGGGGCCGGGGCCCTGGCCGCGCCCGCGCCCGCCGCGGCCACCAATGGTGACGGGCGGCAGTCTGTTCGAGTAAATCTCGCGATACCGGACGCGCCGTCCCTCCGCGTCGAGGAAGCCGAGCGACTGGATGAAGAGACCTGGTTCGGGCGCGCCCCGGGGAACCGTGCCGTCGAGAATGTAGAGACGGTTCTCGTGCAGGTAGATGCTGGCGTAGGTGACCGACTGGTCCGCGTTCGTCAGGTGCAGCATGTGCCCCTCGACCAGATCGATGTAGTGCCACGCGTCGTAGGTGACCTTGGCGCCAGGACGCTGCCGGAAGAGTGTGGTCGCGGCGTACTGGATCGACGCCATGATGTCGATCTGCCAATAGATCGCCTGCTGGAACGACGGTGGCCGGTTGAGCGCGTCGTACTTCTGTTCCGCATCCCGGTAGTCGATCACGGTCACGGAGTACTTCTCGGCGCCGCGCTGCGCGGAGTAGACGCGCCCGGAGAACGTCATGCCGTACTCCGACGGCCACGTGATCGCGCTGACCTGCGGCTGCCCGGGAAAGTTCATCGTGAAGCCGTCTTCCTTGTTGATGTACTCGGTCCACTCCTGAGCGGACGCCGGCGCGGCGAGGCAGACGATCAGGGATATGGGGACGAGCGGGATGATCCGCATCGAATGAGTCCTCCAGTAAGACGTCAATTATAGGGGAAGAACGGCGGGTTGGTGGCTGGTGGCCACGCCACGAACCACCAACCACCAAAGGAGAAACTACCGGCTGCTCGTCGTCGTCGAGCGGTTGATCGTGACGACGCCGATCCGGTTCACGCTCGTCTGATGGACCAGCAGATTGCCGTCGGCGGTTGCGCGGAGGTTGCGCAGCGTGCCGACACCGGACGGAAACGCCCAGCTCTGGAAGCGCTCCGTCTTCGGGTCGAACCGCACGAGCGCATCGGGCCGGCGGCGCGATTCGTTGTACCAGATGATGTCGTCGACAGCGACGATCGCGTACGGCTGCGTGTCCTCGCCGCTCGGCGACTGCCATTCCTTGACCTCGCCCGTCACAGGATTCAGCCGGCCCAGCCTGCCGAGCGAGTAGTTCACGTACCAGATCATGTCGTCGCTGGTGATGGCGACGCGGCGAATGCGTGATTTCTGGTCGGGAACGGGGTACTCCCGCACGGCCATCGTCACCGGGTCGATGCGCGCGATCTTGTAAGTCCCGGTGAGGGCCACCCACGGGACGCCTTTGGAATCGATGTCCATCCCGTACGGGTCGGCGTCGGGCGTGGGGATCTTGACGAGACGGATGTCCCCGTTTGCCGGATTCAGCCGTCCCACCATGTTGCCGTTCTGGACCGTGAACCACAGCACGCCGTTGCGGTCGAAGGCTGGCGTGTGCGGGTCGCGTGCCGCGGGATCCGGCAGGATGTAGACCGTCGCCTGGCCGGTCTTCGGATCCAGCTTCCCCACGGTCCCGTTTCCGTTCCCCATGTACCAGATGTTGCCGGCGCGATCGCTCGTGATGCTGTGCGGGCGCGCGCCCTGCGGCAGTGTCCACTCGCGCATCTCTCCGGTCCGGGGGTTCAGCCGGCCGACGATGTTGCCCCAGTGCCCGGCCCACCAGATCATCCCGTCGGGCGACTGAACGGGATCCCGGGACCGCTGACCGAGTGTGGGCACCTGCCACTCGCGGAACGAGATCTGGACCGGGCCCGGCACGAGCTTCGGTTCGCGGCCCGGCTTCGGCGGGAAGTGCGTGCCGAGATACTGCGCCACCGTGGCGGCCTGCGGATCCGGCAGCTTGATCATCGTCGAGAAGAGCGCCTGCCATCGCTCCCTCGTGTAGCCGGTTGAGTTGGTGATCTGATTGACGCCGTGGCAGGCCGTGCACGCGCGCTGCACGAGTTCCTTGCCCGCGCCGTCGGGAAGCGCGGTCGCCTGCTGGCCGCCCTGCCCGCCTTGAGGTGCCTGCGCCCTGAGCTCCCCAGTCCACATGGCGCCGATGAGCGCCGCCGTCAGCCACAGGATCGAAAGTCTCGACATGATGCGTCTCCTTTCGGACCTGCCGGTTCCTGGAAGTGCCGCTATCCTAGCGCGGCGGGGACGCCTCCGCAAAGCCACAGTATCGGCGATGGAGGGTGTCAGGTGGGAGTCGAGGAGCGGGGACTCACTCCCGCCCGAGCGTACGGCGCAGATCGGGTACCGTGAACGGCTTTGGCAGCACGCCGTCGAACCCGTAGTCCCGGAAGCGGGCAAGGACGTCATCATCGGCGTATCCGCTCGTGACGAAGACGGTGACGCCGGAACGGATCGCACGAATGCGCGCGACGGCTTCCGCGCCTCCCATGCCGCCGGGCACGGTCAGATCGAGGATGACCAGATTGAACGGCGTACCCCCCTCTTCCGCGGCCTGAAAGCGCCGGATCGCGTCCTCGCCGTCGGACGCAATCTCGGTTGCGAAGCCGACCGCGTGCAGCATCTCCTGCGCCACCTCCGCGACCATCGCATCATCGTCCATGAGCAGCACCATGCCGCCGGAGCGGCGCTGCCCCGTCGGTTGCGGTGCCCGGCCGTCGACGACCTCGTCCATCGAGGCCGGCAGGTAGACGGTGAACGTGGCGCCGTGTCCCGGCGGTGACGAGACGGTAATCGCGCCGCCGTGCGCGCGCACGATCGAATAGGAGATGGCCAACCCGAGGCCGGAGCCCTTCTCCTTGGTCGTGAAATACGGGTCGAAGATGCGGTTGAGGTGTTCGGGCGCGATCCCGACGCCGCAGTCCTGTACGGACAGGGCCACGTAGCGGCCCGGGCGCAGGCCGGCTGCCGGCGGGACGGTCTCCGGCGACAGATCGACGTTGCGCACCGTCAGATCGATCCGGCCCCCCTGCGGCATGGCCTGGATCGCGTTGAGCACGAGGTTGTGGAGCACCTGTGCCACCTGGTTCGTGTCGATGTCCGCCGCCCAGACATCGTGCGCGATGTCGAACCTGGCCGCCACCGCCGATCCGCTGAGCACGAAGCGCGTGCATTCGATCACGAGCTCCCGCACCGACGCCGTCGTCTTGATCGGCGCGCCGCCTTTGGCGAATGTGAGCAGCTGGCTCGTGACGCCTCTCGCGCGTGCGCAGGCGTTGGCGGCATGGCGCAGCCGCGTCCGCAGCGCCTCCTGGTCCGGTGGGACGAGGTCCTGTGCGAGGGAGAGATTGCCGACGGCGCCCATCAGGATGTTGTTGAAATCGTGTGCGAGGCCGCCCGCCAGCACGCCGAGCGATTCGAGATGCGCGGCTTTGGCGCGCTGCTGCTCGGCGCGGGCGATGTCGGTGAGATCGCGCAGCACCCATACCGCGCCGGCGACCTGTCCGTCGGCATCGTGCGTCGGCGTGCCCGTGACTTCCAC
>JACPCS010000153.1 GCA_016184455.1 Acidobacteriota bacterium | reverse complement strand
ATAGGCAACGTGTTCGCACCCTGGCGAACGGTCCGGTTGCTGTACACTGCGCACGCGACAACGCGAGGCCCGGTTCTGGAAGAGGAGGGGGTCCATGCGCGCACCGCTCATCGCCGCTTTCGCGCTCACGATCAGTGCCGTCACGCACGACGCGAGCGCTCAGTCCATTTCAGTGAACCGCGCCGAGATCAGCAGCGACGCGGCACGCAAGATGGTCGAAGCCTGCATCGCGTACGCCCAGCGCAACAACCTCCTCGTGGGGGCGGCCGTGGTGGGCATCGATGGGGTGCTGATCGACTTCCACCTGATGCAGGGCGCCACGGCGACCAATTCCGAGACCGCAATCCTCAAGGCCAAGACCGCCGCCCACTGGCGGCGCCCGACGCGGGAGCTCGAGCAGTGGGTGCAGACCGGCAGCAACGGCGCACCCGAATGGATCGGCGACTTCCCCCGCGCGGGTGGGGTGCCCATCGTGGTCGACGGGATGGTGGCCGGTGCCATCGGCATCGGCGGCGGCGGCGAAAAAGGGGACGACTGCGCGCAGCACGCCATCGACACCGTCATCGGCAAACGGCGCTGAGCGGGGTCGACCAGGGTTCATGCATCGATGGTGCGTCGAAGCCGCCCCGGAGCTGGTGCGGTGGGCGCGCACGTCACTGGCAGCCGCGGTGCGTTCCACGCGCGCCCGCGACCGTCGGTGAACCTCACAGGGACAGGCGCCGTCAGAACCGCAGCGTGTGGCCGAGACGGACGGTGGCCTGCGTGACCTGGCCGATGAAGCCGCGGTTCGTGATGAGCGCGCTCTGGCCCAGTCCGATGAAAAGCTCGTTGCCGGGGCGGTACTCCCAGCGATAGCGCGCCGAGAGGGCGAAGTGCTCGCTGATGTTGTCGTACTGCGCCTGCAGCGCAACCTGCAGGTCGGGCGTGAAATTGACCACGGCATCCGTGGTCGCGAGGTGGATATCGACCCTGCCGGTCGGCAGATCGATCGCGTTCGCCTCGTGGCCGACGTTGATCTCGAAGTGAACGGCCGGCCGGACGATCAGATTGACTCGCGAGGCGACCGCATCGCCGTCGTAGAAGCGGCAGCACGTCACATCGGCTTGCAGCGTGAACAGCCGTCCGTTGAACGTCCGCACACCCACATTCAGGTTGGTCCATTCATAGGTCCCGGCCAGCACGGGAACGGTCCGCGGCAGGAAGAACGGCGCGGGCACGTTCTCGTACGTATTGACCACCCGCACCGTGACCTGATCGCCGATCCTGGACCTCACGCGCACGAGGACATCGTTGGCACGCGATTCCAGCAGGTTGTTCAGATCGGTCACGAACTCGAAATTGGTACCGAACTCGAGCGTGTTGAGAGAGGACCTCCGGTAGCGCGTCAGGTGCGCAACCGTGCCCGCGTATTGCCGCATCGCCGCGCGGTTGACGAAGCCGAGCGCCGGCGTGAATGCCGCCCCGATCTGCTTGAAGAGGAAATCGCCGGACCAGGGCTCATTGGGAAAGTTCAAGGAGACCGCCGACGAGTCGTCGTTGCCGGCCGCGCTCGAGAAGCTCTTCATGTACAGCAGGTCCGCCTGCAGGACCTTGTTGCCGAAGAGATTCGAGTTGCGGTACTGGAAGTCCGCGCCCGCCACCGTGTTGCGCGTCAGGCCGGTCGGATCGCCGTGGGTGACCACGAGGCCGAATTTCGACTCGGCGAGGATCGGACGGGTTGCGCGCGCCACCGACAGGACCTGGCCCTCCTCGCCGCCCGGCGTCCGGTCGGTCAGCACGCTGAAGGCGCCGACGTCGAAGCCGGCCACCTGGCCCGACAGCTTGTTGCCGACCGGCAGACTGACCTGCCGTCCCTGCACCAGCCCGATGTTCCGTGAGAAGAACGGGCGCCCGTTGTTCGAGACGCGATCCTGCGAGTTGCGGCCGTAGCTCCGCCCGCCGAACTCGAACGCCGCCACGTCCTGCAGGAAGAAATCGCGCGTCTCGGGCGTGAAGAGCGAGAAGCGCGTCGTGTTGACCTGGCGGATGTCCAGCGGCGCGTCCGAAAAATCCGGATTGATCGTGAGGGTGTTGGTCAGCGCGGGTGTCACCTTGTAGAAGGCGTTGCCGCCGGCGGTCAAGCTCACTCCGTCGCCGCCGCCGCCGAGCTGCCAGTCGCGCCGCAGGCGCGGCGCGCCGTGGATCTGCACATCGAGCCCGATGCCCTGACCGACGTTCTCGATGCCGACCAGGTCGCCGGTCTGGCTCACGTCGGTAAAGTCGAGCGCTGGATTGAATCCCGCCCAGTGGACGCGCTCGTTCTTGTGGAAGATGCGGCGCGCCACCTCGAAGCCCCAGGTGGTCTCGGTCGCCTCATACGAGAGGCTCTTGAACGGAATCGCGAACTCCGCCACCCAGCCATCGGCCACGATGCGCGCGCGAGCGTCGAAGATCGTGTTCCACTCACGCAGCTCCTCGGTGTTGTTGAGCTCCAGCTGGTCGGTGCGTCCGCCCGACGCGCCGATCTCGAAGTTGTAGGCGTTGCGGCGGGTCCGGCCGGGATCGAGATAGATCATCGCCGAATCGGACGTGTAGACCTGTCCGTCGCGCTGCATGTTGCGGACGACGATCTGATCGGGCGCGCTGTCGTAGTTGTAGAAGGCGACGTAGAGGTTGTTCTCGTCGTAGAGGATGCGCACCACCGTGCGTTCGGTGGCGGGCTCGGAGGGATTGGGCGACCGCTGCCGGAACCGATCGATGACGGCCGCTTTCTCCCACGCGGGATCCGAGAGATCCGCGTCGATCACCGGTGCTTCGGCCGTGTCGATGCGGACCGCCGTCACGCTCGGACGCGTGAACGGCGGAGGCGATGGGGTTTGCCCGGCGAACGCCGTCGCGCACGTGCACGCCAGCACGAGCGCGACTGGCGAGGCGCGCGTGAAGGTCACCGCGCGGCCGGTTCGACGTGCGTCTTGCGGAGGAGCGGTGCGGCCTCCGGCGAAATCATGAACCGGATCATCGCGCGCGCGGCCTCGGGCTGCTTCGAGACGGTCAGCAGCGCCACGCTCGAAGGGCACGGCCTGTTCAGGAACCCGGGCAGCGGCCCGACGTAGTCGGTGCCGGGCACGCCGACCATGATGTTGGTCTGCTGAATGCCGATTTCGAAGTCGCCGCGCGCCAGGAAGTCGGTGACCGGGCCACCCGTGGTACGAACGGTCTTCGCTTTCAAGTGCTCGGTCAGGCCGAGCTGCGCAATCCCGTCGTCCACATGCGTGCCGCTGCACCCGCGCGAATAGCCGATCGACTTCGCCGCGAGGAGCGTCGCCGTGTAGGCGTCTACCGTGCTGATGTCGGGCTTCGGCGCGCCGGCCCGCACCGACAGGCCGAGACCGGCGAGCACGAACGGCGTCACCGTGCTGGCCACCACCCTGCCGTTCTTGACGAGCGGCTCGAGCGTCTCGGGATTGCCGGTCATGAGATCGGCCGGGCCGTTGGTGATTCGCCGTTCCAGCGCGTCTCCTTCTTCCTGAAGCACGGTGACCGTGTGTCCGCTGGTGCGCGCGAACGCGTCGGCCAGGGCTCTCACCCCCGGCACCGCGCCCTGGTTGGTCAGGATGATCAGGTCGGCGGCGGGTGCTCGTTGCGCCAGTAGTCCCACGGTTCCCAGAAGACACGCGGCGGCGAATGCGGCGGCCGTTCTCATGGCGTCCTCCCGGCGCAAGTCTATGCTCGCGGGCCGCCGCGGACCAAGATCGACTACGGAACCACACATCCTGATCCTCGGTTCGTGATCAGCGTGAACCGGCGGTCCGCCTTCCACTCGGAAAATTCGGTGTCTATCGCGTCCTCAGTGAAGGTCCGCTCGAGCGCCGCTTGCTCGTCCAGACGCACGTAGAGTTTTAGGCGAGTCGTCGAGACCGTCCGTTACGGCCAGCCGTGCGTGTGCTCGACGCGCCTATGATGCAGTACGACCGCCATGGCGAAGAAGAAGATATCGCGGAAGCGCGTCCCGCGCAGATGGGTCCGCGGCGTCACGACCGATTCCACCCACCCGCCTCCAGGGACGTTCACCGGGACGGCAACGGAGATCGCCAGGACGATGGCGCGGAAGGACGTGTCGCCGGGCGGGCTCGGATCCGCTGTCCGGATGATCCAGTACTTCATCAATCGTGGCGGAAAGAACCTGAGTGCGAGGCGGCGCGCGGAGCTCGAACGCGCGAAGCGCAAGCTGCAGCGGCGGGCGGCAAGCCGCAAAGCCACGACAGCAAAGAAGTGACCGGCTCGGTGGCCGTTCAGCCGCGGCGCTTGAAGAACTGGACCGCGCGCTCGTGCTGTTCCGCCGCGGCGCGACTGCCGAAGGTTCCCAGATTGCGCCGTCTGCCGGTCCCCGGGTCCACCTTTCGCGAGTACAGACGGTACTCGCCCGACTTCAGCTTTCGAATCATCGCCGTGCCTCTCGGTCGACCGCTCGATCTTCCTTGCGCATCTCAGCCTCCACCAGGTTGCGCCTCTCGCAGATCTCTGACGTGCAAGGCTGAATCCGGCGGCGAACGGCTGTGCTCGCTCCCAGCCGTGCAGAACGCTCCACGATCAGGTCTGAGCTCATGCGAATGCCCTGCCTGCCGAGCCTGGGCAGCGCGCCATCCATCGACTTGAAGAGGTAAAAGCGTTGCTCGCCAGGCGGCGACGGCCGCGGGACGGAGGTGTGTGACCGAGGGCGGTTCACGCCGGCACCGCTGGCGAGATCGCGGAACGCCTCCTCCATTGCCGGCACCGCGTCCGCCATCGTCAGGACCTGTTCGACCTCCCGCGCATCGAGCAGCAGCGTCATCGCTCCAAGGACGGTCCGCGTCCGCGGACCGTCCGGCCAGCACTGGCCGGTCGCGAGCGGTCCGGGTTGTTGTCAACGGCGCTGCGGCTCAGGCTCGCCTGGTCTTGACATTGCACCCGGCGGCGATGCCCGCGAGTGGAAGGAGAGCAGGTATGGATGTTCGTTACCTTGTCGGCGGCGCGGTCCTCTTGATGGTCGTGCCCGCCGGTCAATCAGTCGCACAAACTGACCGCCAGGAGGAGCGGCCGATCACGTTGGTCGGCTGCGTGATGCGCGAGTCGGAATACCGGGAGACGTATGGTCCGGGTCTCAGCGGTCCCCGGGGACCGGGGATCGGGCTGCGGAACGAATACATGCTCGTCGATGCGCGCGAGATCGCGTCCGGCGAGGCGATCACAGGCGCGCCGGCTGCGTGTCCGGCGGTGGGCAGCACGTTCCCGACCGCCTACGAGCTGACCGGCAACCGCGAGGAGGAGATCGCTGAGTATGTCGGGCGGCGCGTGGTGCTCACCGGCATGCAGAAAGAAGCGAAGGTGCGACCGGTCGGCACGAGCGGAACGCTCAGGCCCACCGGCGGCTTCGATCCACTGGGACACGAGCTGCACCTCTTCGAGGTCGAGGTTCAGACGTTCCGCGACGTGACGGCCGCGCTGGCGGAAGCCCCAGCACCGGCACCGGCTGCGCCACCGGAGCCCGCCCCGGCTGCGCCGGCGCCAGAAGCCGAGGTTGCCGAGGCTGCACCGGCCGCCGAAGCGCCCGCGTCTGAACCCGCGCCTCAGCCGGAGGCGCCGGCGGAAGTCCAGGCTCCGGCGGAAGAAGCACCGCAGCAGGTCGCTCAGCTTCCGAAAACGGCGAGTCCGCTTCCACTGGCCGGACTGCTGGGACTGCTGTCGCTCGCGGCCGCCGCGGGAGTGCGGTCGCTGCGCCCGCGTCACTGATGTTGACAACTAAGTGAAAGGGGAACCACAGATGTGCATCTCTCGATGGCTCGTCGCTGCGGCATGCATGCTCGCCTTGCCCGTCGCGGCGGCCGCCCAGCAGACGACCACAACCGTATCGCCCGACCCGTACCCCTTCCCGATCGAGAGCCACTGGCTCGCGTCGGGATCGCTTGGATCCGACTTCGAGTCGGATGCCGAGGATCCAGGGGTCAATTTCGCCGGCACGTTCGGGTGGCTCTGGCGCGGCGTGATCGGCGGCGAGTTCCAGGCGAACTTCTCGCCGGACGTCCAGCTCGATCCGGCGTTCACGCCAACGTTTCTCGCGGACGAGCCGGCGATCAACAGCTACATGCTGAACGTGATGGCCGCCGCGCCGCTGATGGCCGGCGGACAGTTCCAGCCGTACGTCTCCGCAGGAGCCGGATGGTTCACGATGAGCGCCGATCCGACCCTCGGCGACGAGAACATCGACCTGGACCAGACCGAGACCGGATGGAACGCCGGCGTCGGTGTCATGGGGTTCCTCGGCCAGCTCGGCGTGCGCGCCGACCTCCGCTACTTCGCGGTGGGGGGCGATGAGTTCCAGGGCGTCGACGGGAGCGTGCTGCGTTCGCGATGGGGCGCGGTGGTGGACGATCAGGAACAGCTGATCAACGCGAACCTGCTCTCCGGCCTGTCGTTCTGGCGCGGCAACCTCGGCGTCGCGCTGCGGTGGTAACGTCGTGATGTCGTGAGCATCCGGGTTGTCGTGCTGGCAGCGGCGATCGGCGCCGCAATGCCGTCGCCGCTCGCCGCACAACAGCCCGCCTCCGAGGCGCTCGTCGACCGCCATCTCACGGTCGGGGCGGGCGCGACGATCAGCGCGACGATCGGCGCGAGCGTCGCGCGCGCGGAGGATGCGGTCGTCCCGCACCGGCTGTTCGCCGAACGCGGCACGCTGCCTCGGACGGCCAACATCGCCTATCGCCTGCTGAAGCACGCGTTCTTCGACGCTCCGCAGGAGCAGCTGCTGCTCGTCGTCGATCACGAGCTGTTCGGCCACGGCGCCCGCCTGCGCGAACGCTTCGACGGTCCGATCGGCTACCGCATCCATGCGCCCGTGCCGTACGGCCCAGGCAGCGCGACGACATCGTTCGTGTTCGACCGTCCGCCGACGCCGTACGAGCGGCTGGCCGTCAGCGCCGGGGGGATGGAGGCGACCGGCGCCGTTGCCGCCATCATTGCGGAGCGCGCGTTCGTCGACCGCCGAATGCAGTCGCGCGACGCGCTCCGCTATCTCGCGTTCGAGCTGGATACCCTGTCATACATCGTGAGCACGGACGATGAGGGGGAGGAGCCCGGCCACGACGTCGCCGACTTTCTCGCAACCTACAACGACGTGGCGGCCGCCGCCGCGGCGCCGCGGCTGACGGTGCGCCGGCTGCGGCGCGAGGCGCTCGTCAGCCTGGCGAATCCGATGCTCGCGTACGCCGCCTTCGGCATCGGCCGCTACTGGTGGAGCGGCGCGACCGATGTGGCGGTGCCGGCCCTCTCGATCGGCGGCGTGCGATATCTCCCGCTGGTTCGCTACCGGCTGGCGCCGTACGGGACCGAGTGGGCGGTCGTCAATGCGCTCGGGGGACGCGTGCGTCCGACGGAGGTCGACCTGCGCGTCGGGCGATCGCCGCTGGCGACGCCCTGGGGCATCGGCGTGCGCCAGCGCGGCGCGGCGAAATGGCGCGAGTGGACGATGGATGTCGCCGTCGACGTGTGGCGGCAACCGCCAATCGCCGGACGCGCAGCAGGCGTTGTGACGGTCGACCCGCGCGTCGGCGGACGCGTGCGCGGCCGCGCGAACCACCCGCTCGTGCCCGTGTGGTTCAGTCCGCACCGTGCCACGCTCATCCTCGAGATCGGCGCCAAGAGCGCCGGGTACGTGCCGGGCGAGCCGCTTCGCGGCGGCATCGTGGCGCGAGCGGGAGTGGGCCTTCCGCTCGGGCCCTGAAGCGGACGCTACTCAGTGGCGGCCGGCGCGGATGCGCCGTGATCCGCGTAGCGCAGGACCGGCGTCATCGGAGTGATCGCCAGCGGCAGCTTCTCGCGCGCCCACGAGAGCGGCACGGCAGGCGTGCGGATCAGATCCAGGCGATTGCTCCACGGGTCGAGGACCAGCCGGGCACCGAGCGGGAGCACCGCGACCTGATCGAGCTTTGCCGGCTCGAGCGTTGGCGCGTTCTGGATGAGCGCCGCCAGCGCGTGCTCGCCGTCGACGACATAGTCGCCCGTGTGGGGCTGAATCAGGTTCTTGAGCGGCTTGGCATGCGCGACGACCGCCTGGAGGAAGAGTCCCGCGTTGGCGAGCTTGTCCTGATACGGCGATCGACCGAGCAGCTCGATCGTCTTCGCATCGGCGTCCATCTCTTCCTGCGGCGTGCGCTGGAGCCGCAGCAGCGACAGCACCTCGCTGTCGGGAATCATCAGGCGATCGGCAAAGGCGAACTTCGTATCGATGAGCAGATGCCCGAGGGCGACGTGCGAGAGCTCGTGGGCGAGCACCATCGCAAGGCTCGCCTCGTCGGGCAGCACGTCGATCAGCCCGCGGCTCAGCACGACGGTGCGTCCCACCAGGAACGACTCGAGCGGCGTCGTGAGCAGCACCCTGGCGCGCAGCGGCGGATCGTACGCCAGCTCGTTGGTGATCTGCAGGTTGTTGAGCACCGTCTCGAGCACGGCGTTGACCGGTCCGGGCGGTGCGAGCAGGCCGGCGTTCGTGAGGCGCTCGAGCACGTTGTCTTCCGCCTGCCGCTCCCAGCTCCGTTGACTGAGGACCGGCGAGATCTGCCGCACCGGCTCGCTGCTGTCGCGGATGCCCGCGCCGATCTCGATCGCGGAAAACGCCGACGGCGCGGTGGCGTCGGTCAGCTCGTACCCCCACAGCCGCATCTGGCCGCGGAGCTTCGGCACCTGGCGCGGCATCGGCTTGCGACTCTCGAAGTCGGTCTCCTCGAAGTAGACGTATCCCGGCAGCCAGACGCCCGGCTGCACGTTCACGCGCCAGCTGTCGAGGTGAAACGACAGCTTGCGCCGGAAGAAGCGCGAGAGCGCGCCGTCGGCCTCACGGCTGATGCCGTTGAAACGCACGATCGTGAAGTCGCGGTCTTCGACCCAGATGCGCCCCTTGAACCCAATCGCGTCCCGGTTCTTCGGCCACACCTCGAACACCGCGCATCGCACCTCGTCGAGGAACTCGCGGCGCACGAACTTGAACTCGTAGCGCTCCCGGTCGAAGACGCGCAGGTCGGGTACCGTCGTAGCCGCAAACCCGGACGGCACGTAATCGAAGCCGAACGGCCGATTCATCAGGCCGGCGGGACGAAACCAGCCGCGCGCCGGGCTGAGCGGCGTCGCCGTCGGACCATCGCGGCCGTCGAACTGCCCGAGGAAGTAATCGTCGCGCGTCGGCACGGCGCCGATCTGCGGATCGGGAAGCAGGCTCTGGAGATAGATCTCCACGACCGGGTGATAGTTCCCCAGGCGGTCCATCAGTGCCGCCTCGGCTGTCATCAGGCGCTCGATGAACTGGTCCATCGAGACGGCCCCGCCGCCCGAAGCGGGCTGCTGCGCGCGCGGCGCGGCGGTGAGGACGAAGAGGCTCGCGAGAACGACGGCAATCCGACTGAGATGACCCATGGGTGACCTTCTACTTACGCCAGGCGAAAGACGATAGTGAGCGTGGTCCGGAAGTCGACCGGCTGCCCGTTGCGCTGTGCAGGCGTGAAGCGGATGCCGCCAGCCGCGCGTATCGCCGATTCGTCGAGGCCGTGTCCGAGACCGCGGACCACGCGCAGCACGCGTACCTCGCCTGCCGCGGTGAGCTCCACGTCGAGCAGTACCTCGCCTTCGATGCGCTGCGCCCGCGCCTCCTCGGTATAGACCGGCGTCGGCTTCGACAGAATCTCGGGCGGCACCTCGGTCGGCGCGTGCCGTGCCGCCGGCGCCGTCTGTCTGGGCTGCGCCGCGTCGAACTCGAACCCGCCGCGGGCCACCGTGCCCGAGCCGCCGCGCCCGGTTCCAGTCCCGCCGCTGCCACCGCCGAACCCGGCGTCGGCGACGACCTTTCCCTGCCCGTGCCCGGTTCCCGTCGTGCCGCCTCCGCCGCCGCCGAACCCCGCATCGGCGACAACCTTGCCGTGTGCGGCGCGAGGCAGCGAGATGCCAGATCCCGAACCGAATCCGCCCACCGATGTCGTCGCCTTCGTCGCGACGGTTCGCGCAGCCGTCGTGTCGAACCCGGCGGGCTCGACCATACGTGCGACTTCCGCCACGCGTGTGTTCGCTGTCGCGTCGAATGCTCCGACATTCACGGCAGGGGCCGCCTTCGGGCGAGGATGCTCGATGAGCGACTCCCGAACCGGCTCGGGTTCGGGCGACACCGGTTCGCTGCGCGCCTCGATGCGTTCGGCAACCGGCGGTGGCTCGACCGCGGGCGGCCGTGTTTCGACAAGCATCAGCCGCTCCTTCGCGAGCGACGGGAGACGTACGGGTGGCGTCACAGGCGGCGGCGGAAGAACCTGAACGAACCGCTGCGGGGTGTCCGGGGCTGGAACGACGACGACCGCCGTTCGGCCGGCGAGGCTGAGGAGCACGCCGATCGCACTGGCATGCAGTACCGCGCTCCCGGTCATGCTCGCCCAGGATCGCGGCTGCGCCTCGACACGCGCGGAGGAAAAGACGGTAATCAATCCCGACTGAGCGCCCACAGGAGGGCCATGGCCGCGCCACCCGAAAAGCTCATTGTGCCGATGAGCGCCGTCCGATCGCAGGCACTGGTGGATTCGCCCTGCTTGCCCTTGCACGTGGCACTCGCGCCGTAGGCCATCATCGTCATGCCGCCAACCATGAGGGCGCCGGTCGCCACTCCGAGCAGCAGCTTCGACTCAGTGGTCGTCGCCACGCTCTGACGTCCGCGCTCCTCCACCCCATCGCGCAGGCGCGATGGGGGCCCCGGTGCGGGCGCGGCCGCCGCGAACGACATCTGGCGAATGGATTCTCGAATCCCGACGGACGGCTGTGCCGCCGCCGTGATCGGCTGCGCTTGTTCGGCGAACGCATGCGTCCATGGAACGAGGCTGAGACACAGGACGACACACGTCACCGGCAGAATCGGACGATCCCTGAACACCGTAATTCCTCCTGACGGCCCTTCGGGCGGCGGGAACAGCTCAGCTGAGATAACTCGCTCTACGGTAGTCTATTTCGGTTCGTCTCGTGCCTACCATTAGGCTTGTGATGCGAATGCACCATCTACAAACGGTCGTCATCGTCTGCGCCGCGGGTTGCATGTTTGCGCCTCCCGCGCTCGCGCAGCAGACCCTCAACCTCTCGCTCGGGTACTTCATGCTCCGCCACGACCGATCGGAGGCGGATATCGTGCTCATCGAGCATCACGACCTGGCGCTCGAGCCCGGTGATTTCAACAGCGTCAGTATTGGCGGCGAATTCCTCGTTCCCCTCCGTGAGACGTTCGAGGTCGGCGTCGGCGTTTCGTACTCAGGCCGCTCCGTCTCGACGGTGCACGGCCGCGTGTTCAATCCTGACGGCAGCGCCATCCGGCGAACCCTCGCCTTTGCGCAGCTGCCGATTGCCGCGACCGTCCGATGGCTTCCGCTTGGCGTGGCCTATCGCGTGCAGCCCTATGCGGGGGGCGGACTCGCGCTGATTCGCTTTCACTTCCGCGAGTCGGGCGATTTCGCGGCGCGCGGCAGCCTGTTTCGGGATGAGCAGTACGACACGAGCCGGATGGCCATCGGGACCGTCATCCTGGCTGGCCTTCGCGTCGCAGGCGAGCGGCTCGTGGTCGGCATGGAAGGTCGCCATCAGCGGGCGCGGGGCAGCTTCGGGCCGGCCTTTGCGCGGATTCGCGACGCGGAGATCGACCTTCACGGCTGGACGGTCAGCGGCACGATCGGAGTGCGTCTCGGCACGCCGTAGCGCTCCTGCCTGCCGGGCCGCGCTACAATGCGGCGCACCCGGCGGGGCGGCGGGTGCCCAATCGCTCCGGGGCAGGGAGTGCCGATCATGCTCAAACCCGTTCTGGCCTCGATCGTCGGGCTCACGGTGGTGGCGCTGGCGCTGGCCGTCGACCTGCTCGCGCAGAGCCCGGCGCCCGGCGGATGGCTCAACCCGGAGTGGAACAAGCCGCCCGTCACGGACGCGAACCGGAAACCAGCACCGCGCCGCAGTCTGGTCGGCATGTGGGGGCCCGCCGGCGGCCCGGGCGCGGGCACGCAGGCCAGCGGCATCCAGCTCAAGCCGAACAACGGCCGCCCCGAGAACCAGCTGCCGTACACCCCGCATGGCCTGCAGCTGTACAAGTCGCACAAGGCGCTCGAGGGCGCCGACGCGGTCGTGGCCGGGCAGGACAACGACCCGCGGAACCTCTGTGAGCCGCTGGGCATCCCGCGGTACAACCACTACAACGTCCGGCTCACGCAGATCTTCCAGGACGAGCACAAAGTCGTGATCCTCTATCACTACGACAATCGCTGGCGCGTCATCTGGACCGACGGCCGCGAGCTGCCCACACCGGTGGACGGCGGCGTGCTCATCGGCGGCGAGTTCCGCGAACAGCGCTTCTTCGGCTACTCGGTCGGCCGATGGATGGACGACTACACGCTGGAAGTGCAGACCGTCGGCACGATGCCGGAGGATCGCGTCTGGCTCGATTCGACGGGCCGGCCGACGAGCGACCAGGTGCGGGTCACCGAGACGTTCCGCCGGATGGACTACGATACCCTCGTGTGGTCGGAGACGATCGACGATCCGAAGATCTTCACGAAACCGGTCGACGCCATGCGACTCCCGATGCGTCTGCACGACCCGCGGACGGATCTGATGGAGTACTACTGCTCGCCGGTGGAGCAGCAGAACTACAACAAGGTGTTCGAGGGCACCAAGGGGGCACGATGAGAAGCGGACCTGTCGTCGCGTTGGCCGTCGCTGCCGGGCTGTTGGTTCCGTCTACCCTGGTCGCGCACCACAGCAGCGCGGCATTCGACACCGGCAAGCGCGTGGTGCTGAAGGGCGCCGTCAAGCAGTGGGTGTATTCCAACCCGCATTGCTTCCTGATGATCGAGGTCAAGGACGACAAGGGGGAGGTCGTTCAGTGGGTGGCCGAGACGCAGGCGCCGAGCGTCATCTTCCCGGCCGGCTATCGCCGCGACACGTTCAAAGCGGGTGAGGTGGTCACGGTGACCGTCGAGCCGTTCAAGGACGGCAGGCCCTTCGGGCGGATCATCCAGACGATCCTCCCCGACGGCACGACGCTCGGCGTTGCCAGCTCGCCGCCAGCAACTCCCACCGCCCAGTAGGAGGTGTCGCATGCGCCGCACGGTCGTCTTCGTTCTGGTCTACTGCTTTGCCGCCGACTGAGGTACGTGGCGTCCGGCTTCAGCCGGACCAAGGAGGAGTTATGAGGCTGCTCGCAGCGCTAGCGGGAGTGGTGATCGTGGCGGCCTACGCGGCCGCGGCGGGCGTCCCTGCGAAGGTCACCTACATTCACCATGACAAGGTCTCGGCCGTGATGGCCAAGGGCGGCGCGATCATCGAAGATCCGGGTCTGCGCGTGCTCGCGCAGCGCCGCGGCTCGGGCGAGGTCGAGGTCCACGAGACGACCAACCACGTCTTCATCATCGTGGAGGGTGAAGCGACGCTGGTGACGGGCGGGACGCTCGTGGGTGCCAAGCAGACGGCGCCCGGGCAGATCCGTGCGTCGGACGTCCAGGGCGGGCAGACGCATCACCTGACCAAGGGCGACGTGATCACGATTCCGGCCAAGACGCCGCACTGGTTCAAGGAAGTGCCGACGAAGACGGTCGCCTATTACGCCGTCAACATCGAGAACTAGCTGGTAGCCGGTCGCTGGTAGCCGGTAGCTGGGTCGCGCGGGCAGCGGAGGCCGCCATGACATCGATCGCACGCACCTTCATCGGGGCCGCGCTCGTCGTCGTCTTCGTCCTCGTCTGGGGCGCGCGGACCGACCGCGACGTCGTCGGCGCGCAGACGCCGAAGACGATCACGGTGACGCGGATCTTCACTCACGGGCAAAGGGCACACCACGCGCGCGGTCGGCAGCGAGGACCGCATCTCGATTGCGATTCCGCTGGCGGATCGGACGCTTGGCGCCCCGCTCCGGTAGCGGCCCCAGGGACGAGGGGTGTATGAAAACTCGAGTCTGGCTGTCGATGACCGTGCTGATGCTCGCGCTCGCGCCGCCGCTCCATTCACAGCAGGCCGGCGGCGGAGCGCCGGGACCGGCGTCCGACGAAGTCCCGTTCATCTTCCTGCCGAGCCCCACGGTGCCCGACTCGGAGGCCACGAGCCGTCCGATTCCGCGCCTTCCTGACGGCAGCGTGGACCTCACCGGGCCGTGGGTCGGTGGCGGGTCGAACGTGGATATCGAGCTCGAAGGTGGACTGAAGCCCGGCGAGTTGCCGCTGCTGCCGTGGGCGCGGGAGCTCAGGGACAAGCGCGACAAGAAGGACGAGCCGTACACGGCATGCCTGCCGATGGGTGTGCCCCGCGTCAACCCGTACCCGTGGAAGTTCGCGATGTCGTACACGCCCAAGGGGCTCACGCACATCTACGTGCTGCACGAGACGGGCGACGCCGGCGCGCATCGCGTCATCCATATGGACGGGCGGACGCATCCGGTCGATCCGATTCCGACGTGGTTCGGCCACTCGATCGGCCACTGGGAAGGCGACACGCTCGTGGTCGACACGTCCGGCTACAACGACAAGTTCTGGTTCGACAGCCGCGGCACGCCGCACACCGAGCAGCTGCACACCGTCGAGCGCTACACCCGGATCAACTGGGGACGGCTGCGCCATGTCTTCACGCTCGACGATCCCGGCGCGTTCTCGCGTCCGGTCACGATGACCTTCATGGCGCGGCTGCTGCGGGCCGATCTCAAGACGGGCGGCGGAGAGCTGATGGAGTTCATCTGCCTGGAGGACAACCAGTACGGCGCCGCGTCCGGTATCACGCCGGGCACGGGCACCGCGCCCAAGTAGGCAGTAGGCAGTAGGCAGTAGGCAGTAGGCAGAAAGGCCGCCGGGTCTGGCAATGCCGATCTTCGAATATGCGTGCCGGGCGTGCGGGCATCAGTTCGAACACCTCCGGCTGCCGGCCGCGACGACGGACCCGGCCTGCCCGGAGTGCGGCAGCGGCGACCTCGACAAGCTGATGTCCGGGTTCGCGCTGAGCACGCGTGACCTGACGAAGGCGCGCGTGCAGGCGGCGCGGCAGCAGATCGCGCAGAGCAAGGACACGAAGGACAAGCAGATCGCCGAAGCGGAGTACGTGCGGCACCACATGGAAGACCACGTCCCGCCCCCGGCAAAGCCGCGTCGCCGCAGCGGATGACTCGGGGCGCCTGGCGGATGGTGCTGCTCGCGAGCCTGGGCGGCACCCTCGAGTACTACGATTTCGTGCTGTTCGGGATCTTCGCGCGCGAGATCGGACGCGCGGTGTTTCCGAGCGGCGATCCCCTCGTCTCGCTCATGCTCGCCTTCACGACGTTCGCCGTTGGCTATCTCGCGCGCCCCGTCGGCGGGCTCGTGCTCGGCAGCCTCGGCGACCGGTTCGGCCGCCGCGGCGTGTTCCTCGCGTCGATCTTCATCGCCTCGGCCGCCACGCTCGGCATCGGCCTCGTGCCCGACTACGCGAGGTGGGGCGTTGCCGCGAGTCTCCTCGTCGTCTCGCTGCGCCTCGTGCAGGGGTTCTGTCTGGGCGGCGAGCTGCCGGGCGCCGTCACGTATGTCGTCGAGACGGCGCCGCGCGTGGCCCCGTTCGTGTGCGGTGTCGTGTATGCGTGCGTCACGCTCGGCGTGGCGATGGCGACCGGCATTGCGCTCACCGTGGGACGCATGATGAGCCCGGACCAGGCGGCGCAGTACGGGTGGCGGATCGCCTTCATCATCGGCGGCGTGCTGGGACTCGCCGGGTACTGGCTGCGGCGGTCGTTTGAAGAGTCGGCCGAATTCGCGGAGCTGAAGCGCATCAAGGCGGTCTCGACGCAGCCGGTTCACGAACTGGTGCGCACGCACCGGCGGCAGGTTGCGGCGGGCCTGGGGGCGCAGTGCACCACCGCCGGCTTCAACGGGCTGTTCTTCGCGCACATGCCGGCGTACCTGGCCGGGGTCGTCGGCTACACCGCGCAGGAGGCGGTGTCTGCGCAAACCTATGCCGTCGTCCTGCACGCCGGGCTCATTCTCGCGGCCGGCTGGCTGGCGCTGCGCGTCGCACCGCACCTGCTGCTGCGGACCGGCGCCCTCGTTCTGTTCGTCGGCGCCTATCCGTTCTATGCGGCGCTCGCCGGGCGCGGCGTCGATCTCCTGGTGCTCATGACGCTGGCGGCCGTGGGGGGCGCACTGGTGAACGCGACGTTCGCGTTCGTGACCGCCGACCTGTTCGCGACGCGGGTCCGGTTCAGCGGCATCGCGCTGGCGCAGAACGTCACGCAGTCGGTGTTCGGCGGGACGACCCCGCTCGTCGCGACCGCGCTGATTGCGGGCCTCGGCACGCCGGCCCCGGCCCTCTACCTGATGGTGTGTGCCGCGGTCGGGGTCCTGAGCAGCGTGGCGGCCCCGCGGTTCGCCAACCAGATCCGACGGACCGCAGCTGTAGTACCTTACGCATCCTGACGAGCCCCATCCAACGTACGTAGGCCGGGGCTCGCGGCGGGCACCGTCCCGCCGCCGCACTGTACGTAGGCCGGGGCTCGCGGCCGGCATCGTCGAGCGGGCGCAGCCCCGGCAGGAGGATCGCAGTCATGTCTGGCTCACATCTCAGGCTCTGGTTTGCCGCGCCGGTCGCCGCGTGGATCGCGTTGCAGGCGACGGCGGTGTTCACGCAGGAGACGCCGCCCGTCAACAGCGGCGCGAACCCCTATCGCGTCATCCGCGATTGGGCTCAGTTCACGACAGAGAAACGCCCGTGGGGCGGCTCCAACGGGGTGGCGATCGATCGCGATGGCAAGTCGGTGTGGGCGGTCGACCGCTGCTCACCCGGAACGACGCCGGGCTGCCTCGGCAGCAAGGCAAATCCCGTGCACCTGTTCGACGAGTCAGGGAAAGAGGTCAGGAGCTTTGGCGCGGGGATGTTCGTGTGGCCGCACGGCATCCACGTCGATCGCGATGGCAACGTGTGGGTGGCCGACTCAGGAAGTGTCACCGCCGAGGCCCTCAAGAAGTTTCCGGGGGAAGGCAACAAGGGGAGCGTGGTCATCAAGTTCAGCCCCGAGGGGAAGGTCCTGATGACCCTGGGCAAACCGGGAGTGAAGGGCAACCCTCCCGGTGCGCTGACCGAACCGACCGACGTGCTGACCGATCAGAACGGCGACGTGTACGTGGCCGAGAGTCATACCAACGTCGAAGACCCCAACCTCGTCGGCCGCATTTCGGTGTTCGACCGCAGCGGGAAATTTCTGAGGACGATCGGCAGGACCGGCACCGGGCCCGGCGAGTTCCGCACGCCGCACGCGCTCGAATTCGATTCGCAGGGCCGGCTGATCGTCGCCGACCGCCACAACCACCGCGTGCAGGTGCTGACGAAGCAGGGGAAGTACATCACCGAGTATCGCGAGTTCAGCCGCGTGAGCGGCCTGGCGATCGATAAGAGCGACATGATTTACACGGCAGACTCCGAATCGGACGCGAACCGGCATCCGGGCTGGCGCCGGGGGATCCGCATCGGGAGCCTCAAGGACGGCAAGGTGACGATCTTCGTTCCGCCGCACCAGACAGAGGGGCCTGACGGCGCCATGGGCGAAGGGATCGCCATCGACGCGGCCGGAAACGTGTTCACCGCGGAAGCCAACCTGAGAGGGGTCACGAAGTACGCGAGGAATTAGTCTGGCTGGTCACCAACCACCAACCACCGACTACCGACTGGTGTTCGTCACCGGGCCGCCGCGGAGATCGCGCAGGTCAGCGGTGTTCACCTGGTCGATGATCTTCGCAAACGCCCGGGCCGACTGCTCGAGTCCAGAGGCCGGTACCGCCGCGAGCGTGTCCATATCGGTGTGGTAGACCGTGTGGTCGATGATGTGGACGCTCGGCGCGTCGGTGAACACGCGGCTCAGCTCGCCGCCCGGTCGTCCCTCCGGCCGCGAATAGAGCGCGATGCCGTACTCGCTGAACGTCTTCAGCACGATGTCGCGGAAGCGGTCGCTGCCGCCGACGAACCAGCGCCGCGCGCTCACATGGTTCGAGGTGATGAACGCCTCGCCCACGAGATAGGTGGCCACCTGCGCCGTGTGCTCCAGGTTCACGAGGAGCGCGGTCTTCGCCCACATCGCCTGCGCGTGGTTGTGCACCCAGCTGATGCCCGCCTGCTCGCCGGAGGGCGAGTGGTGCGCGGCAGTCGTGAAGAACGTGACCGTCCGTCGGCGCTGCGCCTTCGGCGCTTTGGCGTAGTGCTCCGCCAGCGCCACCAGCGTCGCCATCCCTGAGGCGTTGTCCATGGCGCCGTCGAAGAACGCGTCGGCGTGCGCCATGATGGCGATGTTCTCGTCGGTTGCGCCGGGCAGGACACCCCATACGTTCGCCGTCTTGAGTCCTGTGCGCGTCTCCACGTCGAGCCGGAGGCGTACGGACGGCGATTCCCGCCGCTCGATCAGCTCGCGGATCGCGCGTCCGTCCTGATCGCCGAGCATGAGCACCGGCACCTGTGCCGGCGGCATGGTGCCGCCGCCCTGCGGCTGGTTCACGACGTTGCCGGGGAAGCCGACGATCATCAGGATCGCTGCGGCACCCGCCTGCTCGGCCCGCCGCAGCGCGCCGAAGGTGAGCGCGGTGTTGCCGCGGCCGCCGGGATTCGGAAAGCCGTAGAGCACGGCGGCTTTCCCCTTGACGGTGCGGTCGGCGAAATCGGCCGTCGTGCCCATCCCCAGCCAGACCGGCTCGAGGGTGACCATGCCGGTCGTCCCGACCGAGTTGTACAGCGGAAACGCGGTCGCGAGCTGTGTCGTCCGTCCGCCGCCGCTCACGGTCAGCTCCCACGACGTGGGGAACCACTGCGGCGGCAGGTCGAATTCCTGAATGCGCACCTGCTCGAGGCCGATGCGGCGGAATTGGGCCGCCGTCCACTCGTTGGTCAGCCGCTCGTACGGCGTGCCGGCGATGCGGCCCCAGTACTGATTGCCGTCGGCGCGGCTCTTGCGCGAGATCGCCACGACCTCGCCGACGAGCGTCTTGATCCGGAAGCCGTCGAGATCGGTGTAGGCGACGTCGCCGGGCGGATACGGCCAGCGCAGGAACTGGTCGTCCGCGAGCCAGTTCGGCGGCAGGTACGTGCCGCGCGGCAGATCGGGGGCAGGGTCGGTCAGGCGCCCCTCCTGGGCGTGCGCCACCTGCGTGACCGGCAGCGCTCCAATGGCAGTCACGAACCCCAGCAGGATGATCAGGCGGCGTTTCATAGCAGGGGAAGCCTACCACGCGTCGCGGACCGCCCGGACGGGGCTATACTCCGCTCGATGCCGGACAAGGAGGCGATCGTGAGGAAGACGATTTCGATGTGGGGGAGCGTCCTTCTGGTATGGGCCGGGGCCGCGACCGTCGCCGCGCACCATTCGCCGTCGGCGATATTCGACATGACCACCCGCATCTCGGTGACCGGCACGCTCACGAAGATCGACTGGATCAACCCGCACATCGTCGTGACCATGGACGCCAAGGGCAGCGGCGGGCCCGAACACTGGACGTTCGAGAGCAACCCGCCGTCCTGGTACCGCAGCGTCGGCCTCGCGCGGGCCGATTTCGCCAAGTTCATCGGCCAGATGGTGACGGTCGAAGGCGTGCGCGCCCGGGATCGCTCGCTCTTCGGCTACATGCAGAAGATCACACTGCCCGGCGGGACGACGCTGGAGCTCATCAACAGCACGGATCCGAAATAACAGAGGTGCGACATGGTGAGACGATTCTCGAGCCGCGTGGCCCTGGTCGTGCTGATTCCCGCGCTGGCATCGGCGCAGCAGTCGGGCCGCGCCCCGGTCCGACGCGCGGACGCACCGCCCGATGTGAGCGGTGTGTGGAGCTACGCCATCGACCGCGCGCCGTCTGCGCTGAAGAAGACGGTGAACGGCGTCGTGACGATTCAGAAGGTCGACCAGAGCTCCCGCCACGGCGATTGGACGTCGGTCGCCGGCGTGCTGCCGTCGACGCCCGGACCGGCGTACAAGCCGGAGCACCAGGCGAAGGTGAAGCACCTGTTCGACAACGAGAGCAAGCTGGATCCGGTCTTTTACTGCGGCAAGCCCGGCGTGCCGCGCATCGGTCCGCCACGGAAGATCGTGCAGCTCCCGACGGAGACGATCTTCTTCTATGAAGACATCTCCGGCGACCCCTACCGGATCATTCCGACCGACGGCCGGCCGCACCGCGCCGTCGCCAATCCGTCGCACTACGGCGACTCGCTGGGCCGATGGGAGGGGCGCGTGTTCGTCGTCGACGTGCGGAATTTCGTCGAGGATACGTGGATCGGCGAGGACGGTTACTTCCACAGCGCCGAGCTGCGTGTCACCGAGCGGCTGTGGAGAGACGGCGGCAATCTCGTCTGGCAGGCGATCGTCGACGATCCGGTCGTGCTGGCGAAGCCGTGGGTGGTGCCGCCGCGGGTGCTCCGGCCGTCGACCGAATCGCTCGAAGAGTCGCCCAAGTGTGTGGAGACCGACGGCGCCAAGCTGCTGAACGACGATCATCACCTGCAGCGGTAGGTGTCGACCCGATCCCCGTCGGGCGCAATGTGCTGGAGGGCTGACGTATGGCGACACGACTGATCCACGCCGCCGCGACCCTGCTGGCGTTGGCGGTTGCCGTCTCCTGGTCGGGGAGCGAGGTTGCCGGTCAAGCCGGCGCGACGAAGGATGCCTATCAGCGCTCGGCCGAGATCTTCGAGCTGAAAACCACCGCGTCGAGCGGCCCGACGCGCGGTGAGGAGATCTACTACGTCAAGTGCTGGATGTGCCATAACCAGCACGCGAAGACGGGCCCGCCGCTGAAGGGCCTCTTCTCCCGCCGCACGCTCGGCTCGGGCGCGGCGGTCACCGACGCGACGGTCATCGAGAAGATTCGCACCGGCGGTCCGGCGATGCCGTCCTACCGGCACGTGCTGACCGACGCCGATCTCGCCGATCTCGTCAGCTACCTCAAGGACGCCAGCTGCTGCTTCGAAGGGACGGAGCCGCCGCGCAATCCGCGGTACGTGGCGGGCACATCGACGCGTGGGCCGCTGTCGCCGGTGAGCCGGACGCTCGGCGGCGGTGCGCGCGGCCTCGTCCGTCTGGCGAACGGCGAGCCGCTCGAAGGGATCATGGTGCAGCTGATTGCGCCCGCCAGCGCGATTCGAACGACCGTCTACACGGATGCCGACGGCCGGTACGAGTTCCCGCCGCTCGAGAGCGGCACGTACACCCTGCGCATCGCGCGGCCGCTCGACTTCACGCCGTACGTCCGGGAAGCGGTGCGAATCGGACGCGACACGCGGCTCGACGACATCGTGCTCGAGCCAGTCACCGACAAGGAGGTGCTGCCGCCGACGCGTGAAATCCTGGCGCAGCTCACCGGCGCCGACTGGATGCTCAACCTGCCCGGCACGGGCGAGGAGAAGCGGACGTTCTCGCTGACGTGCGGCTTCGGGTGCCATTCCTACCAGCAGATCTTCCGGACGCGCTACGACGAGGCGAGCTGGCGGCTGATCGTGCGGCGGATGCTGCGCGGCGCCGGGTCGCCGCTCATCAACATCCGCGAGCCGGGCCCGCAGACGCGCGGCCGCGCCGGCCGGCATCTGCCCGAGGAAGAGGAGATCGTCATCACGTGGCTCGCGCGCGTACGCGGACCGGACTCGGTCGATGCGCCGCTCCACCATCTGCCGCCCGTCCGCGGCGCGTCCACGCGCGTGGTCGTCACCGAGTACGAGCTGCCGCGGCAGCTCCTCGCGCCGCACGACGTCCACGGCGACTCGCAGGGCAACATCTGGTACACGCCGCACCGCAGCCCGTATATCGGCAAGCTGGATCCGCGCACCGGCGCGGTGAAGGAATACCGCGTGCCGGATACGCCGGGGGCGCTGCCCGGCACGCATCGCGTCTGGGTGGACAGCAACGACATCGTGTGGCTGTCGGAGAACTGGGCGCACAACCTCACACGGTTCGACCCGAAGACGGAGCAGTTCCAGCAGTTCCACTTCGATACCGGCGACCCGCTCAATTCGCCGGGGTTCAGCAACTTCCACATGGACGCCGGCGGCTACGTGTACGAGACGATCGACCGCGGCGTGGTGCGGATCGACAGCCGCAGCGGCAAGATCGTGCAGCACTTCCCGTTCACCCGCCTCACCAGCACCTACGACAACATCGTCAGCATGGACGGACGGTACTGGTCGGGCGGTCAGACGGGCACCGGTCTGCTCGGGCTGCTCGACATCAAGACGGGACAGGTGTGGGAGCTCGACACGCGCACGCCGGTGTCGAGCCCGGCGCGCGGCGGCTTCGATCTCGAGGGCAACGCGTGGTTCGGCGGGCGCGGCGGCATGCTGATCAAGCTCGATCCGAAGACGCGCCGCATCACCGAGTACTACCCGCCCATTCCCTACGTGACGTTCTATGAAGCGCTGCCGGACAGGAATGGCGACATATGGGCGGGCGCACTCCACGCCGGCCGCTTCGTGCGATTCAATCCGCGCACCGAGCGGTGGATCGAGTACATGATGCCCGAGCCGTACTCACACAACCGCCGGACATGGATCGACAACTCCACGAGTCCGGTGACCGTGTGGTACGTCGACCACAACGGCTACATGGTGCGTATCCAGCCGCTGGAGTGAAGCAGCCGGGTCAGAAGGGGTCAGAAGCCATCGTCATCCGTCCGGGGAGGAGGGGCCATGTGGCGGCGGCAGTGCATTGTCTTGGTTGTCTTGCTCGCGGTGTCAGCGTGCGAATCACCGACGAGCGCACCGCCTCAACCGGCGCCACCATTTGGATCCCTTGACGCTCCAACTCCTGAGGCAACGGTCACAGGGCCGACGATTGAGATACGTGGGTGGGTTCTCGATGCCGCGGATCCCGCACCTTCGGTCGCCCTTTCTGTCGATGGGAAGCCTTTGGAAGCCACGATACGGCGCGTGCAACGAAAAGAAGTGTGCGCCGCTCGTCCCAACGTTGTGCATTGCTTGACGGCAAAGCCTGGAATTGACGTGATCTTGACAACCGGCAGACTTGCGGACGGTCGCCACACGATCAACTTGGATGCGAAAAACAGCGCGGGCTCTGTGGCCAGGATAGCGGCGCATCAGTTCGTCGTGAAAAAAAAGACCTGCCTCGTTCTGTCGGTCGGTGAGGCTCGGGGGTTAGCTCACATAGGCGCCATAGAGGCGTTGAAGGAGTCCGACATCAGACCCGACTGTGTTGTTGGTAACAGCATGGGTTCCATCATCGGCGCTCTGTACGCCAGTGCGCCAGACACTGACCTGAAAATGCGATATCAGAGGCTCCTTGCAACGTACAAGCAAATGAGCTTGGAAGAGGCCAAACGACGCGGAGCAGTGGGAGCGTTGATCGGTGGTCTGCTGACCGGAGGTATCGGCATGGTTCTTGGTGGCGTAGCCGGAGCCGGTACCATTGAAAGGCTCGAACGTACGCGGTTCACCGCGGCGCTCGATACTGTGTTCGAGCAAGCCATGATAGAAGATGTGCCCGTTCCATTCGCTACGTCCTACCAGACTATCGAAGGCAGCGGAATGGGACCTTACATCACAGCTCGAAAGGGTCGGCTGGCCGATGCGGTCTCTTGCAGCGCTAACAATGTCGCCCTGTTCAGGCAGGACATTTTGAAAGCCAAATGCCTCGATCCCGGTACTGACAGACCGGCACGGACTCCTGTAGACGAGGCATGCAAGACGTTTCAGCCGGCTCGCATCATCGCGGTCAATGTGACCGGTGAGCCATCGTTCTCTTCGGCTCAAATGAATTGTGACTTGAAGGAGCTCATAGTTCCCGCTGCCAATGTCACGATGGAGGCAATGGCAGGAGAAGGTCCGGAGTTTGAGTCTGCCTACAAGGTCGGTTACGACACGACGAAGAGATGGTTGAGTACCGCTGGACTGCGATAGCGAGCGGCGCGGGTTATGGTGTCGATGTTGATGGGA
>JACPCS010000104.1 GCA_016184455.1 Acidobacteriota bacterium | reverse complement strand
GCCCTGATACGCCGCGCGCTTCTCCACGCGCCGCCGCCTCCGTCCGGCCACCGGCCGTCGGTCGACATCCCGGCCGTCGACCAGCTTCTGGTCAAGCTGGAACCAATCGGATCGAACATCAATCAGCACGCGAGGCACGCGAACATGGGCCGCTCCGACCACGGGGAAAGCATCCGTCAGGACCTGCTTTCCTTCGGTGAACTTCGCCTGCCCTGCCTGCAGGCCATTGGCTTTGAGAGGGACTACCAACCGGAGCCCGATGGATCCGGGCCGGAGGTCTAGTCGCAAATGAACCCATGAGCAAGCGGAGAAGCGGAAACGACCCACGCGGATCGAAACGGCGCACACGTCTGTTCACCGTGCGCCTCAGCGGGAAGGAAGCCGATATCGTGGCGCAAATCGTGGAGCGCACGGGCCTCTCCGCCGCTGCCCTGGTCCGGCGTGCTCTCCTCGACGCGCAGCCGTCCGCCCGCCGCCCGTCCGCCGAGGACCGGGCCGTTGTCCGCCTGATGGGGACTCTTGGAAAAATCGCGTCGAACATCCACCAGCTCGACGGCCATGCCGACATGGGCTCCTTCGACGACGACACGGCGGAAAGCATTCATTACGCCGTCCGCGACCTCGCGGAACTTCGCTACGTCTGCATGCAAACCCTTGGGTACGAGGAGGGCGACAGCGCCGAGTCCGAGCACGACGAATCCGACCTCGACGGACCTGACCTCGAAGAGTAGCCATCAGGAAAGCGCCGCCGAATAGAACACCGGCGATTCGATCCTCACGCCGTTCGCCGTGGCCGCGTCGTACTGGATGTTGAAATCCCGCCCTTCAACGGGAAGCCAGTCATAGGTCAGCAGTTCGCCTGCGGCATCGCGCAGATTGTTCGACTGCTCCAGCACACGGGCAAATGGCTCAAATTCCACAATCGCAATCCCGTCATGCGGCTCCACCCAGCGCCAGTGATCCCGCGCGACGAGCAGGTAGTGGACGTGTTCGAACTGATTGATCGGCCGCGGCAAAAGGCCGCGCGAGGAGAGGTAATCGGGGTTGTCGGCCAGGAAGGCTCGGATCGCTTCAAGCTGGCCGATGCCCTTGAGCACGTCGGCGTCGCGGTCGGGAATTTCCAGCGCGCGCACGGTCTTGCGAATCCATTTCAGCTCGGCGATGACGACGGTGGAGGAGGATTCATCGACGGCGAGCAGGTCGATGTCGGGAACGGGATTCGGAAGCTGGATCGGTCCGTCCGCGCCGTACCGCCTGCCTGCCACGCGCGCAGCCGCGAGCATTTCGGACTGCTTTTCAAGCGACGTGACGTCATAGATCTGCTGCCGCCGTTGCGAACAAACGCGCAGGATGTTTTCGTCATGCCGGCTGTGCAGCGGGAACGGCGGCGCGAGCGCGAGCATCTCATTCATACCATTGAGAGGAATGAACGGGTAGACGTGGAGGTCGACGGACTGTTTGACCGAAAACGTCAGGTCCGAGAGCATCGCCCGGCACTTCTCCGGCGCAACGCCGCTCAACTTCGACAGAACATCAGCCCATTCCTGGACGGGCCGGACCATCACGGCCGATTCCACCGGGTAGACACGCTGCGCCTGCGCCCAGCGAAAACACAGATGGTCGTGCGCAGCGCAAACGGCGATCAGCGCGACGTAAAGCTCATTGAATTCGTCGAGCCGGTACGGCCCCAGCGACAACGTGTCGGCCCTCCGCGCCAGCGCCTTCACCCTGTCCCTGCACTCGGGCAGCAACGCGCGCCAGAGATCCCACGGCTCGCCGTACTCAAAACTCAACGATCCGGTCTGCCGGCAGCCGCGCAGGACCCGCTCGAACGCTTCCGCCACACGCGGGGCCTGAGGCGGTTGCGCGGCGCGCTGGCCTGCGAATCGTCCCTCACGCGGGCGCATGCCTTTCTGATACGCGCTGACCTGGCGATCGCGCTCGACGCCGGGAACCGTGAACCGGATCAAGGACGGCGCAAGAACGTCTGCGGCGTAACGGTCTTTGTGAAACCCCTGGAAACAGACCTCGAAATGACTGTAATCAGCCGCAGCGGAAATCGCCTGATCGACCGCTGTGGAAAGTTCACCCGTCCACCGCCTGCTCAAAGCCGCTGTAGCCGGCTGGCCGTGCCCGATTGCCCATTTCACGGATGTGTTCGACAGGTTGTACCGGATTTGCAGTGCCCGCCAGCATTCATCGGCCTGCGCCTCCAACTGGCGCAGCGTCTCGACGACATCCGCGGGCGCGTCCGTCTTGAGGTAAGCCATCGGCTGCAATACCGGCGCAGGGCCGCTATCGCAGCGGCGCTTGCGGATCTCAGGCGTGTGCCGAGTCGGGGTGATAGCGCTGGACGCGGATCTTGCCCGCGTCCTTGCGCGCCTGAGCAATGTCGTATGCCGCCTGCATGCGCATCAGCGTGTCCATGCTCACGCCGAACGCCTTCTCGATGCGCAGAGCCATCTCGCCGGACAGGTCGGCGTTCTGGTTCAGGAGATTCGACAGCGCCGGACGCGACACGCCCAGCACCTTCGCCGCCCCCGTGACGGAAAGCCCGTGGGCCGCGATGATCTCGGTCCTGATGAAGTCGCCGGGATGAACCGGGTTGTGCATAGCCATGTTCTGCTCCGTTTTCTAGTGGTAATCCTCAAGGTTCAATTCAACGATCTCGTCGTCCTCGATCCGGAAAGTCAACCGCCTGTTGCGGGTCACGTGCAGGCTCCATGTGCCCTTGCGGTCGCCCGTCAGAACATGCGCCTTCCACAGGGGAAGGGCGCGCAGCTCTTCCGGGTTTTCCATCGCATCGAGGAAGGTGAGCATCTTGCGGAGCTTGTCCACGGTATCCGCGCTTAAGCCCTTCGAGGAGTTCTCCTCATACAGGCGGCGCAGGCCCTTGTGCACAATGCTCCGAACCTTCATATGATAACTGTAGCGTTACAGGCTACAGTTGTCAATGGGAACGTATTCCTCAACACCGTCGCATCGCAGGGCGAGGGTTCCTAACGAATTCTCAGGTTATGGCGATGGACGGACGACAGCCGAGAACGACGTGGATCGACAGCCGAACGCCCGTGAGGCCTCGTTCGTGGAGGCGATGATGGAAAAGCTGGAACGGGCCGAAGCGCAGGGTGATACCCTTGCCGCCGGAGAGGGTTACATGCGCCGCATCCTGTTTCTGTCAGCGCTTGCGCTTATCGTCTCGTCGCAACCGTCCCACGCCATCCTGATCAACGAGTTCCTGCGCAGGACGCCAATTGAACAACAAGCCTATGCCGCCGGCGCGGCGAACATGCTCGCTTTCACTGAAGGGCTCGACAACAATCGCGCCGCGCGCATGAACTGCATTACCGGCTGGTACAGGTCGAGCGGGGCAGACCAGTTGTTCGCGACGCTGAAGCTCAGTCCGTCAGCTTTCAAGTCCCGCTACGGTTTCGACCGCGACGGGACCCAGGGCCACGTCGAGTTCGTCCTGACAATCCTGGCGAACGAAGCCTGTCCGAAATAGCCACCAGGTCTGGAAGATGCCCGGCGTCCAAGAGGCCCCTGGGAAGGCTTTGTCAGCCCAGCCCCTCAATCTGGCGCCTCACTTGACCAAAGACTTGACCACTTGACCACAAAGACTAGCCAAAAACATCCGTAAGTTGTTGGTGCGGAAGGGGGGATTCGAACCCCCACGGTCTTGCGACCGCCAGCCCCTCAAGCTGGTGCGTCTGCCAATTCCGCCACTTCCGCGTTCCGAACTCGGAACGCGGAACTCAGAACGTCCGCGTCCGAGGTGAGGTGTCTTACTGCTGCGGCTTCGGTGCCGCCGGCGCCTGCTGCGCGGGAGCCGACTGCGCCGGAGCCGACTGCTGCTGCGCCGGCGGCGCCGCCTGCGGCACCGGCAGCGTCGACACGGGGTTGGCCGGCTGCGGCGCGCGACCGCCAACCACCGATCCAGGTCCGCGCTGCGCCAGGATGTTCAAGACCAGCGCGCCCAGAACGAACAGCACCGCCAGCACCGTCGTCGCGCGCGAGAGCACGGTCGCGCCGCTCCGCGCCCCGAATGCCGCCTGACTGCCGCCGCCGCCAAACGCGCTGGCAATGTCGCCTCCCTTGCCCTGCTGGAGCAGGATGACGAGCATCAGCACGAGGCAGACAAGCACGTAGAGCACCGAGCCAAGGTAGTACAGCATCAGATTCGACCTGCTGGCGAAAACCCCATTATACCGTGCCGGCTGCGCCGCCCTGCCGGCGGCGGGCGGCGTCGCGGCCGCGGGTCACGATGTCGAGAAAACTTCGCACGTCGAGGCTGGCGCCGCCGACGAGCGCCCCGTCGACATCCGGCTGTGACATGAGATCCGCAATGTTGTCCGGCTTGACGCTGCCGCCGTAGATCACATGACAGAGCTCGGCCGCCTCCGCCCCGAACCACTGGCGGAGCCGCTTCCGGATGTACCCGTGCGCCTCGGCCGCCTGCGCCGGTGTTGCGTTGCGCCCGGTCCCGATCGCCCAGACCGGCTCGTACGCGACCACGAGCTGCGCGATCTGATCCGAGCCGAGGCCGTCCAGCCCGAGCTTGATCTGCCGATCGAGCACGTCGAACGTTTCCTGCCGCTCGCGCTGGTCGAGCGTCTCGCCGATGCACGCGATCGGACAGAGCCCGGCGGCGAACGCCGCCGCCATCCTGCGGTTCACGCTCGCGTCCGTCTCGCCAAAGAGGGTGCGCCGCTCGGAGTGGCCGATGATCACGTACTCCGCGCCCGCGTCCCGAACCATCACGCCGCTGACCTCGCCGGTGAACGCGCCCTCGCGCTCCCAGTAGAGATCCTGCGCCGCGATGCCGACGTTGCTGTTGCGCGCCGCTTCGGCCGCCGCGTGGACCGCGGTGAACGGCGGCGCGACGACCACCTCGACGCCGTCGACGTCCTTGACGAGGCCGCGCAGTTCTTTGACGTACTTCACGGCCTCCGCGACCGTCTTGTACATCTTCCAGTTGCCGGCGATCAGAGGAATGCGCATATCAGTCCGGCGGGTTCGCCGCTCGCTGTTCGGCGGGTCCGCTGCTCCCTTCGGTAAGCGGACCCGCCCTACGTACCCTTTGGCAGGACTGCCACCCCGGGCAGCGTCCGGCCGCCGAGGAACTCGAGCGAGGCGCCGCCGCCAGTGGAGATGTGCGTGATCCGATCGGCGACGCCCGCCTTTCGGACCGCGGCAATCGAATCCCCACCACCCACGATCGTCGTCCCGCGCACGGCGGCCACCGCGCGCGCCACCGCCATCGTCCCCTCGGCAAACGCATCGATCTCGAAGACTCCCATCGGCCCGTTCCAGACGACGGTCTGCGCGTCGCGCAGTGCGTCGGTATAGACCGCCACGGTCTGGGGACCGATGTCGAGACCCATCCGGTCCCCAATCGCGGGGTCGTCGATGGCGAGCGTGGCCGCTGATTGGCCTGCCTGCTGGGGCGACGCATGCGTCGCCCCTGCGTCGGCAACCACGTGATCGATGGGAAGGAACAGGAGCGGCGTCGGCATGGCGCCGGCCGCCTGCATGCGCTCCAGGATCAGCCGGGCCGCGTCGACTGTGTCATCCTCGACGAGCGACGTGCCGACCGGCTTGCCCATCGCCTTGAGAAAGGTGTACGCCATCGCGCCGCCGATGATCAGACGGTCGACGCGCGGGATGAGATTCTCGATCACCTCGATCTTGTCCGACACCTTCGCGCCGCCCAGCACGGCGACGAACGGCCGCTCGGGGCTGCCGAGCGCCTGGCCGAGATAGCGCAGCTCCTTCTCCATGAGGAGACCCGCGGCGGCCTCGGGCAGCACACGCACGATCGCGTCGACCGACGCATGCGCCCGGTGCGCCGCGCCAAACGCGTCGTTCACGTACACATCGGCGAGCGACGCGAGCGCGCGCGCGAACTGCGGATCGTTCTTCTCTTCCTCCGCATGGAACCGCAGGTTCTCGAGCAGCACGACGCCGCGCGGCGGCGCCTCCCGGACCACACGCTCGGCCTCGGGGCCGATGCAGTCGGGCGCAAACGCGACGGGCATGCCGAGCCGCTCGCCGAGCCGGGCGGCGACCGGCCGCAGGCTCATCTCCGGATCGGGCTTTCCTTTCGGCCGGCCGAGGTGGGAGGCGAGGATGACGACGCGGGCGCCCGCATCGAGGGCGTAGCGGACGGTCGGCAGCGACTCGCGGATGCGGGTGTCGTCGCTGATGACGCCGTTCTTGATCGGGACGTTGAAGTCGACCCGGACGAAGACACACCGGCCCGCCAGGTCGAGGTCGCGAATCGTGCGCGTCGTCACAAGCGTCGGGCGACGACCTGCACCAGCAGGTCCACGCACCGGTTCGAGTACCCCCACTCGTTGTCGTACCAGGAGACGACCTTCACGAAATCGCCGTCCATCACCTTTGTATAGGGCGCGTCGACGATCGACGAGTGAGGGTTGCCGCGAAAGTCAACCGAGACCAGCTCCTCGTCCGAGTAGGCGAGGATGCCTTTCAGCCGGCCGTTCGCGGCATCGCGGAACGCGGCATTCACCGCCTCGGCCGTGGTCTTCTTGTCGACCACGGCGTTCAGATCCACGACCGAGACGTTGGGCGTCGGCACGCGCATGGCGAAGCCGTCGAGCCGGCCTTTGAGCTCGGGGAGCACCTCGCCCACGGCGGTCGCCGCACCGGTCGTGGTCGGAATGATCGAGAGCGCCGCGGCCCGCGCGCGCCGCAGGTCCTTGTGCGGCAGGTCGAGCAGCTGCTGGTCGTTCGTGTACGAGTGGACGGTGGTCATCCAGCCCTTGCGCAGACCGAAGCACTCGTGGACCACCTTGGCGATCGGCGCCAGACAGTTGGTCGTGCATGACGCGTTCGAGATGATGTGATGCTTCGCCGGGTCGTAGGTCTGCTCGTTGACGCCGAGCACGATCGTGACGTCCGGCCCCTTCGCGGGCGCGGTGATGATGACCTTCCTGGCGCCCGCCTGCAGGTGCTTGGCGGCCGCGTCACGGTTGGTGAACAGGCCCGTCGATTCGAAGACGATGTCGACGCCGAGGTCTTTCCACGGAAGCTGGGCGGGATCCTTCACCGACAGCACCTTGAACGCCTCGCCGTCGACCGAGATGCCGTCGCCGGTCGCCTTCACGTCTGCCTGGAGGTTCCCGAGCACCGAGTCGTACTTGAGCAGATGCGCAAGCGTCGCGGCGCTGGTCAGATCATTGACCGCGACGACATCGATCGCGGCATTGCCCATCGCGGCACGCATGATGTTGCGACCGATCCGCCCGAAGCCGTTGATCCCGACTCGCACTGCCATCCGTTCCTCCTCGCAGTCGACGAACTTCCAATTGTACTGACGCACGTTCGAGAGGGTCAACGCGCTCGTGATGGGCTGTATACTGGAGCGTGTACCTCCTGTACAGCCTGATCACGGCGGTCGCGCTCGTCGCGCTCTCGCCGTATTTCGTCTATCAGGCGCTGCGCCACAACAAGTACGTCGGCAGCTTCCGTCAGCGGCTCGGGTCGCTGCCGGTGTCGCTGAACCTCGACGGCGACGAGTCGATCTGGGTTCACGCCGTGTCGGTCGGGGAGGTGCTCGCGGCTCGGGCGCTCATCGCCGACCTGCGGCGCGCGTATCCGCGGCTGCGGCTGTTCCTGTCGACGACCACGCTGACGGGGCAGCAGCTGGCGCGAAGGAGCCCGGGCGACGTCGACGGCGTCTTCTACTTTCCGTTCGACTGGACCTTCAGCGTGCGCCGCACGCTCAATCGCGTGCAGCCCCGGCTCTTCGTGATGATCGAGACCGAGATCTGGCCCAACCTGCTGCGGGAGTGCCGCCGCCGCGGGATCAAGACGGTGCTCGTCAACGGCCGCATCTCGTACCGATCGTTTCCGCGGTACCGGCTGATTCGCCCGTTCTTCCGCCGCGTGCTCGACGACATCGATCGCTTCTGCGTGCAGGGCGACGAAGCCGCGCGCCGGCTCGTGGAGCTCGGCGCCGATCCGGCCCGCGTCACCGTGACGGGCAGCCTCAAGTTCGACGCGCTCGACGTGGCGCCGCCGCCCGGGCGCGGCCGGCAGCGCGTGCTCCGCTTCTTCCGGATCTCGCCGAACCGGCTGGTGCTCGTCGCCGGCAGCACGCTCAAGGGGGAGGAGACGGCGATCATCCGCGCGTTCAACCTCCTGCGCACGCGCGGCGGTACCCCGCTGCTCGTCATCGCGGCGCGGCAGCCGGAGCGCTTCGCTGAAGTCGAGCGGCTCTGCCGCCAGGAGGGACTCTCGACCGTGCGCCGCACGGAGCTGCCGATCGACGCCGAGCCGCGCGCCGATGCGGTCGTGCTCGACACGATTGGCGAGCTCACCGAGCTCTATCAGATCGGCACCGTCGTGTTCGTCGGCGGAAGCCTCGTGCCCGGCGGCGGACACAACATTCTCGAGCCCGCGGTGTTCGGCAAGCCGATCGTCTTCGGCCCGCACATGGAGAACTTCGCCGAGATCGCCGATGCGTTCCTGGCGAACGGCGCGGCCATTCAGGTGCGGTCGCCGCGCGAGCTCGACGAGGTGATCGTCGGCCTGATGGGCGATCCGGTGCGCCGTGCGCGGGTCGGCGCGGCGGCGCGGTCGCTCGTCGAAGCCAACCGAGGCGCGAAGGACAGAACGGTGGCGGCGATTACGGCGCTCGTGCCGCCCGAGGAGCGCGGGCACGGCGCCGTGGTCCGTCCCTTCCGCGTGGTCCATTGAACGTGCTGGGGGGCGTCTACGGGCGCGCCACCGCACTGCGACGCGCGTGGTACGGGCGGCATCCCGATCGCGCGCGCGTTCTCGATCGCCCCGTCCTCAGCATCGGCAACCTCGTCGTGGGCGGCAGCGGCAAGACGCCGGTGGTGGCGGCGCTCGCGCGGCTGCTCACCGCCGCCGGCGAGCGGCCCGCGGTGCTGAGCCGCGGCTACGGCCGGCGCGACGCCCCAGACGGGGTCGTCGTGGTGAGCGACGGCGAGCGCGTCCTCGCACCGCCCGAACAGTCAGGCGACGAGCCGACCATGCTGGCGTATACGCTGCCGGGCGTGCCGGTGCTCGTCGCGCGGGAGCGGTACCTCGCAGGCCGGCTGGCGGAGCGGCGCTTCGCCTGCACGGTCCATCTCCTGGACGACGGGTTTCAGCATCTGCCATTGGCGCGGGATGTCGATCTGCTGGTCGTATCGGCGGCCGATCTCGAGGATCGGCTCCTGCCTCTCGGACGGCTGCGCGAGCCGCTGGAGGCCGCCCGCGCCGCGGACGGCCTGCTCGTGCCGGGCAGCGAGGCCGATGTCGAGTCCGTCGCGGGCCGGACGGGCGTGGAGACCGCCTTTCGCGTGACTGTGAGCTACGGGCCGCTGCGGCTCATCACCGATGATCCGCAGGGCCTCGCTGCGCATCTTCAATCCGGGCCCCTTTCACGACCCGTGCTCGGCGTCGCCGGCATCGCGCGTCCGGAGCGGTTCTTTGGCGCACTGCGCGCGCTCGGGTGGACGATCGGATGCGAGCTCGTCTTCCGCGACCATCACTGGTTCACGCCGCGCGACATCTCACGGATCGAACAGGCGGCCTTCAGCGCGGGCGCCACGCTCATCGTGACCACGGAAAAGGATGCCGCGCGGCTGTCGCCGGCGCTCGTCGTGGCGCCGCCCGCCTGGGCCGTGCTGCCGATCGAGGCCGTCGTCGAGCCCGCGGATCAGTTCGCGTCGTGGCTCGCCGGCCGGCTGGCGGCCGCGCGACGCCGGCGCATCGAGGCGGCCGCGTGAAGCCGCGTCACCGCGTCGAGACGCTGCTCGTCCGGATGGTGCGCGTGGTGGTCACGCTGCTGCCGATGCCGGCCGTGCGAAAGCTCGGGCACGGCATCGGACGGGTCGCATACGTCCTCGACGGGGCGCGCCGGCAGATCACGCTCGACAACCTCGCGCACGCGTTTCCCGGGCGGAGTCCCCGGGAGCAGCGGCAGCTCGCCCGAGCCGTCTTCAGCCACTTCGGCGGCCTGCTCGTCGAGCTGATCAAGTTCGGCACCTGGACGCCCGCGCGGATGCTGGCCGCCGTCGAGGTCGAAGGCGAAGAGCGGGTGCGCGAGGGGCTGCAGGAGGGGCGCGGCGTCCTGATCTTCACCGGGCATTTCGGCTACTGGGAGATGCTGGCGCTCGCGTACGCGCTGCGGATCGCGCCGATGTCGGTGCTGGTGCGCCCGCTCGACAATCGGCAGCTCGACGCCATGCTCGAGGACATTCGGACCCGCACGGGCAACACGGTGATTCCACGGCGTGGGGCGGTGCGCCGGATTCTGCGCGAGCTGGCCGCCGGCGGCACGGTCGGCATCCTCATCGATCAGCATCTGCGGGAGGCCGACGCGGTCACGGTGGGCTTCTTCCGGCGTCCGGCGGCCACGACGTCGGCGCTCGCCGCGATTGCGCTCCGCACCGGCGCGCCGGTGATTCCCGTGTTCGCGCTGCCGCTGCCGCACGGCCGCTATCGCCTCATCTACGAGCACCCCGTGCAGCCGCCGCTGGCCGACACGCCAGACGCCGTGCGTGAGTTCACGCAGCGGTGCACCGATGTGCTCGAGATGTACGTGCGCCGCCATCCGGAGCTCTGGATGTGGATGCACAGGCGCTGGCGGGATCAGGAATCGGGCATCGAACGTGAACACGAAGCGAGACCCGAGAAGGAAGAAGCGTGAACGACCGCTTCTCCGACGTGCTCGTCCTCGCGCCGAACTGGCTCGGAGACGTCCTCATGGCGCTCCCGGCCATTGCCGACGTGCGACGACAGTGTCCCTCCGCGCAGCTGACCGTTGCCGCAAGGCGATCGGTTGCGGAGGTTTTCCGCTTGGTGCCGGCCGTCGATCGGCTCGTCACGCTCGAGTGGAGCGGACACTGGTGGCGTCGGAGCGCGCTGGAGGGCGATGTGGGGCGGCTGCGTGACACGGGCGCCGAGCTGGCGATTCTGCTGCCCAATTCGTTTGCATCGGCGTGGCTCATGCGGAAGGCTGCCATCGGCGAGCGCTGGGGGTACGCGTCGGATCTGCGCCGGGCGCTTCTGACGCGCGCCGTGCCGCGGCCGGCCGGCAGCATGCACCAGGGCGCGTACTACCAGTACCTCACGCGCGAGCTCGGGATCGACAGCGGTCCGCTGGAGCCGGTGCTCACGGTGCCCGACGCCGTCGTGGATGCCGCGCGGCGGTTCCTCGTCGAGCGCGGCTGGCAGGGCGCGCGCCCACTCGTCGTCTTTGCGCCCGGTGCGGCGTATGGCACGGCGAAGCGGTGGCTGCCCGCATCGGTCGCGCGCGTGGCGGCGAGCCTCGTGCGCGAGCAGGGCCGGACGTGCGTGCTCGTAGGAAGCCGCGCCGATCGTGAGACGACGATGGAGATCCGCGCAGGGTTGGCCGCCGACGTGGCGGTGCACGTGCTCGATGTCACGGGCGAGACCACGCTCGACAGGCTGGCGGGCATCATGGCTGCCGCGAGCGCGTGCGTCTCGAACGATTCGGGCGCCATGCACGTGGCTGCGGCCGTCGGCACCCCGCTCGTCGCGGTGTTCGGGCCGACCAACGAGTACGAGACAGCGCCGCTGACGCGCGAGGGGCGCCGCGCGGTCGTGCTGACGCATCCGGTCTGGTGTCGTCCCTGCATGCTGCGGGAGTGTCCGATCGACCACCGCTGCATGAAGAGGATCACGCCCGAGCGCGTGCTGGCGACGCTCGACTCCCTCGTACGTGGCGTCCGGCTTCAGCCGGACCTCTCCTGAATGCGTCCTGCCGTTTTCCTGGATCGCGACGGCACGGTGATCGAGGAGCGCGGCTATCTCGATCGGCTGGATCTGCTCGAGCTCTTCCCCTGGACCGTGGATGCCATCCGGCTGGTGAATCGCGCCGGCTTCGCTGCGGTCGTCGTCACGAATCAGTCGGCGATCGGACGCGGCATCATCGACGAGCCGTTCCTGCAGCGCGTGCACGAGGCGATCGACGCGCGGCTGTCGTCGGGGCGCGCCCGGATCGACGCGTACTATTTCTGCCCCCATCATCCGGCAGCCGAACTCGACCCGTACCGGCAGGCGTGCCGCTGCCGCAAGCCGCAGCCGGGACTCATCGAGCGGGCATGCCGCGATCTGCAGCTCGATCCGTCGCGGTCCGTGATGGTTGGCGATCGGTGGATCGACGTGGCGTGCGGCCGCGCCGCGGGGACGCGCACGGTGCTCGTGCGCACCGGGCACGGCGCCCATGAGGAGGAGCATCGTCCGCCGGGCGCGAGTGCCGATGCTATCCTCAACAACCTGATGGAGGCGGTCGGGTGGATTCTGCGCAGCTCGTCTCGCTGATCGACGCGTTCCGCCGCCGGCGGGTCGTCGTCATCGGCGATATCGTCGCCGACGAGTTCGTCTACGGCCGAGTGGCGCGCGTCTCGCGCGAGGCGCCGGTCCTCATCCTCGAGTACGACTCGACCGAGATCGTGCCGGGCGGCGCCGGCAACGCGGCCAACAACGTGGCGGCGCTCGGCGGCGGCGCGGCCCTCGTCTCGATCGTCGGGCGCGACGAGCCGGGACGGCGCGTGGTGGCGGCGCTGCACCGGCGCGTCGATCCGCGGCACCTGGTGCGCCCGAACGGCGCGCCCACACCCATGAAGACGCGCATCCTTGCCGGCGGCGTCCACTCGGCCAAGCAGCAGGTGGTGCGCATCGACCGGGCGGTTCCGCGCGGCCTGGATCAGAAGACACGGCAGGCGGTGGAGCGTGCGGCGCTCGCCGCCGTCCGCCGTGCCGATGCGGTGCTCGTCTCCGACTACGGGTCAGGGCTCGTGTCGCCACGCCTGGTGCGGAAGCTCGGTGCGGAGCTGCGCCGTGCCGGCCGTTCGATCCCGGTGCTGGTCGACTCTCGCTACCGGCTGCTCGAGTACACCGGATTGACGATGAGCACGCCGAATCAGTCGGAAGTCGAGCAGGTCCTCGGCGTCCGCATCGGCGACAACCTGCGCGTGCTCGAGCGCGCCGGCCGCGAGGTGCTCGAGCGGACGCGCATGCAGGCGGTGCTCGTGACGCGCGGCAGCCGCGGCATGTCGCTCTTCCTCCCCGACGCGCCGACGATCCACATCCCGATTTTCGGCACCGAGTTCATCGTCGACGTGACCGGCGCCGGCGACACGGTCGTGTCGACCGTCGCGCTGGCGCTCGCGGCCGGTGGGAGCTTCGAGGCCGCCGCGCACCTGGCGAACTATGCCGGCGGCCTCGTGGTCATGAAGCGCGGAACCGCCACGGTCAGCGGCGACGAACTGCGCGCCGCGATTGGCACACGTGGGTGAGATCCTCGACCGCGACGAGCTGCTGCGGCGCGTCGCCGCCGACCGTACGGCCGGCCGGACCATCGCGTTCACCAACGGTTGCTTCGACCTGCTGCATGTCGGCCACCTGCGCTATCTCGAGGGTGCCGCGGCTGAAGCGGATCGGCTGATCGTGGCCATCAACGATGACGAGTCGGTGCGCAGGCTGAAAGGGGAGGGGCGGCCGATCCTGCGAGCTGACGACCGCGCGGAGCTGGTGGCGGCGCTGCGCTGGGTCGATTACGTCGTCGTGTTTTCCGAGCCGACGGTTGCGCCGCTGCTCGAGGCGATCAGGCCCGACGTGCACTGCAAGGGAACCGACTATACGGTCGACACTGTTCCCGAGCGCGACGTGGTGCGATCGTACGGCGGACGGATCGCGATCGTCGGCGATCCGAAGGACCACTCCACGCGCGACCTGCTGGCCCGGATCGGGAGGCGTCGGTAGTGTCCGGCTTCAGCCGGACCAGCCGGTTTCTCATCATCCGGTTGGGATCGCTCGGCGACGTGGTCCACGGCATTCCTGCCGCCGCGGCGCTTCGGCAGCGCTATCCGCAGGCGCAGATCGACTGGCTCGTCGATCCCCGTTACATCGAGCTGCTCGATCTGGTCGAGAGCCTCGATCGGCGCATTCCGTTCGATCCGCGCGACCTGACGCGCGGCCGCGGCACGGCCCGGGCGACGCTGCGCGATCTGCGCCGGATGCGCTACGACGCGGTCATCGATCTGCAGGGGCTTCTCAAGTCGGCGGTGCTGGCGCGTCTGGTGTCGGCGCGTCGGACGATTGGGCTGCCGCGGCGGTATCTCCGTGAACCGCTGGCGCGGTTGTTTTATTCGGAGGCGCCCGACGCCGGTGCGGCGCCGCACGTGATCGACCGAGGCCTCGCACTGCTGCGCGCGCTCGACGTGATCGACCCGGCGGTCCGCTTCCCGCTCACCATTCCACGCACACCCGCCGCGGCGCTCGCGGCCGAGCGCGTCGGATCGAGCGAGTACGCCCTCATCAACCCGGGCGCGGCGTGGCCGAACAAGCGATGGCCGGCGGAGCGGTTCGGCGCGGCGGCGGCGGCCGTCCGCGCGGAGGTCGGGCTGCGGTCGCTCGTGTTGTGGGGGCCGGGGGAGCGCGCGCTCGCGGATGCAGTCGCCGCCGCGTCGAGCGGCGCAGCGGTGACCGCTCCTGAGACGACGATCAAAGACGTGGTGGCGGTCGCGCGCGGAGCGCGGGTGATGGTCTCGGGCGATACCGGTCCGCTGCACATCGCCGCGGCGGTCGGCACGCCAGTGGTGGCGCTCTTTGGTCCGACCTTCGCCGAGCGCAACGGGCCCTGGTCGCCGCGCGACGCGGTCATCGCGCGTACGGACCGCTGCTCGTGCTTCTACGAACGCCGCTGCCGGCACGCCGTGCCGTGCATCGCCGACATTGGTGTGTCCGAGGTCGTGGCGGCGGTGGGTCGTTGTCTCACCGCTCATGCGCGATAGGCCGTCCTGCATCATGCCGCTGCCGCAGACAATCGCCCGCTGGCGTGTCCGCCTGGGCTTCGCGGCTGCGGTGGTGACCGTTGTGCTGGCGCAGCCCACGTCGCGCACCTGGACCGCGGGATTCATCGTCGCGCTCCTCGGCGAGTGTCTCCGCGTCTGGGCGGCCGGCCATCTCGAGAAGGGGCGCGAGGTCACGCGATCCGGCCCGTATCGGTTCGTTCAGCACCCGCTCTACGCCGGCTCCATCGTCATTGCCGGCGGCGTGGCGCTGGCGGCACGGAGTGTCGTCGCCGCGATCGTGATCGCCGTCTACATGGGTCTGACCATTGCAGCGGCCGTCCGCACCGAGGAAGCGCAGCTGCGCGAGGCGTTCGGGACGGCCTATGACGACTATCGGGCGTCGCGCGCGGCGCCGATGCCGCGGCGCTTCAGCCTGGCGCGCGCCATCCGCAACCGGGAGCACCGCGCGATAGCTGGGCTCGTCGCGGGCTTCGCGCTGCTGGCGCTGAAGATTGGCGGAGGTGCGTGAGCTATAATGGGTTGTTTGGCTCGCCTTCGCGGGCGCCATAATGGAGTGCGCGGCGGGCATGCCCCGCCGGAGCGCGAAGGCGGGCGGTTAGCTCAGTGGTAGAGCACCGGCTTTACACGCCGGCTGTCGCAGGTTCGAGTCCTGCACCGCCCAGATCAGTTCTCGGGGTCGTAGTTCAGTTGGTTAGAACGCCGGCCTGTCACGCCGGAGGCCGCGGGTTCGAGTCCCGTCGACCCCGCCAACTAAGTGACAGTCAGAAGGAGACTTACCGATCTACGCATCGGCCGTCTCCAACATGTCTCCACTGTCAATCCGTACGTAGGGTCCGCCTTTCTTGTCCGCCGTAGCGCTCTGCGCGAAGGCGGAAGGCGGACCACCTTGCTCCAACAACCGAATCGCACCTTCGATCGCCGCCGGACTCAGGTGCATGTACCTCTGCGTCGTCATGAGGTCCTGATGTCCCGCGAGCTCCTGAATCGCGCGAGCCGGCGCGCCGCGCATCGCCAGGTGCGAGCAGAACGTGTGACGGAGTCGGTGTACGCCGCTCACCGCGAGTTGCGCGCGTTTGGCGGCTCGTGTGACGTGATCCGCGACCGTGTCCTGCGTCAGCCCTGAGCCGTCGCGCTGACAGACCACGCGAGGCGACCGCAAGTGTCGATGGTCACGTAACCCGGTCGCCAGCCGAGCTGTCAGCGGCACGTATCGAAGCCGTCCGCCCTTCGGAGCCGTGACGTGGCCTCGCCACTCCGACCGCTGCACGCAGAGTTGCCGCTTGCTGAGATCGACATCGCTCCACTCGAACGCGATGATCTCGCCGCACCGCAATCCTGCCTCCCCACCCAAGAGCACGATGATGTACGCGTTGACGTCCTGCGCCTTCGCTGCCGCCACTAGCCGCTCGTAGTCGTCGAAGTCGTAGAACCCTGCCGAGGGCTTCGCAATCGGCAGCAGCCTGATCGTGCACGGCATGTTGTCGATGACGTCCCACTCGACAGCCTTCTTGAGCAGCATGTTGAGCACCGTCAGTATGTTGTTGACCGTCTTGGGCGCACGGTCCTTCAACCGGCGCTTCACGTCCTGCACGTGTTCGGTCGTGATCGCGTCCAGCTTCTTCGGGCCGAGGAACGGAATCAGATGCCGGTTGAGGATCGACGTCTTCGACACGATCCCGCTCGGCTTCTGACGGTTCGCCCGCGCATGCCCGTCGAGGAACCTGGGCGCGAACTGTTCGAGTGTCGGCACCTCCTTCTTCGGTTCGGGGACGCCGTGCAGCAGCACGTGCCGCTCACGGTCCTCGCCCCAGCGCTGGGCCGCGCTCTTCGACGAGACCGGCGCCTTGCACCGCTCCCGCCAGCGCGACCCATTCGGCAGCCGGAGGGTGACGTCCACCTCCCAGCCCCCGCGTCGGTACGGTCTTACTTTCACGCTCATCGCCTCACTCCTCCGGCGATGGCGCGCGCTTCTGGTCCAGCCAGTGTAGCAAGTCGTCAGCGCGCAGCAGAACCCGGCGGCGAATCCGGATGACCCCCGGGAGCTGACGGCGCTCGATCATGGCGTAGATCGCGCGCCTGGTCGTACGCAGCAGGTCGGCGGCATCATCGACGGTGAGCAGCATCGGCAGCGTGCGTTGCTGCCAACCGGTCTCTCGCCGCAGCCGGCGGCCGTCGCGCTCGACGTCTCCGGTGATGTTCGATAGCCCACTCATCACGCAGTCTCCCATGCGCGGTGCTCGCAGACAGCCAATGTTGTTCGTATGGGAATTCGCGCGCGGGGAAGCGCCGACGCCTGGCCGGCGCTCCCGTCAGAGTGGCGCGAGATGTGGCGACCTTGCCGACATCGAACCGCAGGAGCACCAACTCCGTGCGGCGGTGGTCAGGTGTGAACCCTTGCCACCTCGGTCTGTGCAATCAGCGATCGCGAGTCACCGGGACGCCGCATCGCTTCGCACCGTGCTTCTGCACTTGGTGGATGTCCGGCCGTCCTGGTCGAACATCTTCAGCACATTGTGCTGTAGGGGCCGTCCGGTTGGAGCTTCGTAGCGCCTTCCGCAACGTGCTCCGCACGCTCGTGCAATGCGGAGAGGGTGTCTGATGACACCGGCGAGATGCTCGCAGAATAGCGCTGCCTCGAAACCGTCGTCAAACTCAACTGTCCCGCGCATTACACGCGGCGCTCCAAGCCGGCCATCGCGCAAGTGCTGAACACCGAGCCGAGCGCAGGCGCGGTCAAGGTCCGAAGCCGCGTACATCGCACTCGCGGTCGGCGCGCAGCGCCGAGGCCTTGACGGTGCCGAGCCCGGCTCGATACTCGCGTGTGTGATGGCCGGCAACGAGCCAGTCGACCACCGTGCTGACGCGACGGCAGATCGACTTGCAGCATGCTGGCTGGCCGCGCACCTACTCGTGCACCTGCTGCGGCAGCACCGGCGCATCTTGTACGGCGGCAACTCGCCGCGCAGATGAATCCGCAGGACGGCAGGCAGGCGGAGCGTGAGCGACCCTCCGGGGTCACACGCGAGGGGGCTGGAGTCGCAGGCCCCCTGGGTCGCTCACGCTCCGCCTCCCCTTCCTTTCGCTTTTTGCGGCTCGCGGCGGAGATGGCGCGGCACAAAGCGCCGCGCCTGATGGCCTCCGTGCAACCGACGAAGGCGCTGGGAGATACGTCGCTGGTTGCCGTCGGCGGCCTCTCGATCGCGGTCTCGGATTTCAGACCTGAAGCGAAGATCGGAGGGGGAACGCTCGTGCGAGGGTGCGTTCGCCCCCCCGTTCTACCTCGATCGCGCTGATCAGCTCGTTTTCGTTGCTTCGGCGGAGGCAGGTTACGGACGTGGTCGGACGCCTCAAGACTCCGCGCGTTTCACGCGCCGCTTCCGCGGTCTTGACCCGTCCTCCGCGCGCCCGGGAAGTGGCGAATTGCCGGAGCCAACGCCGATAGGCAGCGGCGTCGCGGCGCGAACTATTTCGAGGGTCATCGCGCATATTCCAGCGGCCGACCGGACCGGCCAGGCCGTGGAGGACGTGCACTCTGTTCCCGGTTTCACACAAAATGGCGACCTGCCGTCACATGCGTGTCGCTCCGCCGACATGCCCTTCGCCTACCGTTGCACAAAATGACGCAAGAAACCCCCTCCTTCGCTCGGGCAGGGGCGTTGCACTGAGGATTCACGGAGCCTGGGACTCGTGGAATTGTTCAGCAGGGGTGAGGTATGTTAAGTTTCCGCCGAAAACGGCGCCAAAGCACGAATCGCATGGAGCCAATGACTCTGACCGACGCGACACGCAGGAACGGCCTCTTGGTGATGACGCATGGGGTTAACTCCGCTCATCTCTCGAGCTCTCGCTCGATCCCTTACTCCGAGATCTACAGTCTGCAGACCGGCATGATGGAAACGCCTGCAGAACGCCTGCAGCGTGCTGCAGAAGATGAAGCGAAGCGCGAAACTCGCGCTGCTCAGTAAGACACCCACGAATCTCCCTGAACTTCCAGAGCAGACTGCGGAGTTATCACCGCAGTCTGCTCGACTCTGAATTTCAGCCGCAGTGAATCCATCCAAGCGATCTGCGTCTTGACCTGCTGACCGGGCTTGGGCTGGCCGCCGAACGGTCCGACCGGACGAGCGGTGTAGAACTGAAGTAACTCCAGCAACACTGCTTCGACGGCGGGTGACGCATCGACCGCATTCAGACCCAGCTCCTTCGCTTCTCTGCGGGCAATCTGGTACTGGTGCGACTTGTAATCGTCGCAGAGCTTGTTAACGATCGATTCGATCTGTGGCGCCGCGTCCGCGCCCTTCATATGCGTTCGAAGGCACTGCTTTCCGATTAGCTTCGCAAGCGCATAACTCTGTTCGATCGCGCCGATTGCAAGGGGATGAATCTTGTCGAATAAGGCTTCAAAGATCTGCGCCATGGCCTCAGGCGTGTAGGCGAACTTCGGATCGTTCGGTGCGGTCTCGCGGATGAACTGCATGGCGTGCCGCATATCCTGGACAGATATTGGTTCCGGTTCTTTCGCGCCTTCGCGCATTGGCAGGAGTGGATGGCGTCGACTGGGATCGATCGGCCCTAGAACGCTGAGTGGCGTCATCAGGATTTCGTCCGCTCCCAGAGCTGTCAGCGTGCCGGCACTTAGGGCGCGATGCGGAAGCAAGACCGAGAACTTATCCGCGAACTCGCGGATCAAGCTCACGAAGCGCCATGGCGCTTCCGCGTCTCCCCCGTTTGTGAACAGTACCAGGTCAATCGCAGGCTTCTTTCCGCACGCACGCAACTGATCGAACAGCGGAGGTTCTGCCGCCAGCGAAATCCTGGCCAGCTGTGTTGTCCAGTAGACAATTGCTGGGCATCCTCGCTGCTGTTCGAGTTTGGTCAGGATTGAATCGAGCTTCGCCTTATCATCCGGCGGTGCAGCAGCGAGCGAGGGGAGAGGCGGGGGCGTTGTCGGCATCGGTGAGGTACCTCGCGACACAGCAGGCTGAGGCCAAGGGTGATGCTTCTTTCGACCCTTCGACATGAGCAACTCGGATTGTGATGACGGCCGGAACGCGACGATCCTAGCATCGTTCGTCTTGCCACGGAGCAAGCTCGAAGCTGGTTGGCATCACAGACGGCTACAATGCAATCGTGTCGGATATGTCGTTGGACGACCACATCGTTCGGACGCCGGATACCGCCGGTGGAAGGCCTCGCATCCGCGGCCGTCGCATCACGGTGCAGGACATCGCGATCTGGCATGAGCGCCTCGGCAAGAGCGCGGATGAAATCGCTGCCGAGTACGATCTGACGCTCGCCGACGTGCACGCGGCGCTCGCCTACTACTTCGACCACCGCGACGAGATTGACGCGCGAGCCGCTGAGGACCGGGCCTTTGCGGAAGCGATGCGCGCGCGGACGCCTTCGAGAATCCCGCGAGAGAGACTGGACAACGACCGCTCAGGAGCCGATCGGTAACATCCGCACCTTGCCGCGCGCTTCGTCCACGGTCACGAGGGCGCCTTTCTGCAGCTGCGTTTCGTAGCGTCGAATCGCGCCGACCACGACTGCTTCAAGGTGATCCGGGAGTACATCCTGCGCACGCACCTGGACGACACTGGGCCCGGAGGCTCGCGTCAGCGCGAGCAGCGTTCCGAAGTCGAGATCGTGCGTGAACACCACCTGCTGCTGTTCGCGCGCCCAAGCCATGACCTCGCGGTCCTTGGCGCGGGGATCGCCGACGGCAGACCAATGCACGGCCGGCCATCCGTGCTTCGCGAAGACGTCGACCCAGGCTGGAGGCAGACTGACGTCAACGACGAGCTTGATCACTTGCTGAGCGGGACTTCGGTCTCTTCGACACGCCAGGCGGCGTAGGACAGCGCCTCGCGGATGTCTTCCTCTTCGATGTAGGGATACGCGGCGAGGATTTCAGGGATGGTGCGTCCGGCCGCCACGAGGCCGACAATCGTCCCTACGGTGACGCGTAGGCCGCGAATGCACGGCTTGCCGCCCATCACCTCGGGGTCGAACGTGATTCTCGTCAGCGGCGTCATGGCGAAGCTCCGCGTTCATTGTCGCACCGAAGCGACAGGAAGGTGACCCGTCGACGACCCGACGGGAACTGAGCCCGTCGAGGACACGATCTGACGCCTCGGATCGTCTCCAAGATGTCTCCAAAACGGAGGTCGATCTCGGAGAATTCTAGTGGACGCCAGTGGAGAGATCCGAAGTCGCTAACGCGTTGGTGATCTGAGGCTTACGTCCAGAAGTCGCGCGCCATCACCAACTTAGAAGATCACCACGAAAGGGGTTCGAGTCCCGTCGACCCCGCCACTACATCACACGACAGATCGGAGACGGCGGACCACGTATCCGCCGTCTCCACCATGCCTCTCCGCCCAAGTACTCCGCTCCTCTCGCGAGGTCCGCGGCGTGCGGCAACCGGTCGAGGACTACGTGGCAGCGCCGCTCAACGGCGTGACGCCGATGATCTCGCGGCTCTCCTGCCGTGTTCGGTCGGCACTGTTGTAGCGGAGCCGCGAGTTGGCGAAATTCGACGACCCGTAGGCATTGTCCGCAGTGGCGCGGACGTGCACCGTCGCCGCCCAGGGCGACTTACTCGATACGATCGAGATCACGGTGAAGCTGGTGCCGCCGCTCCAATCGTAGATGGTGCTTATGTCGCCATCCTTGGGGTCGAAGCTCGGTGCGCTGTCGAGCTTGAGGAGATACTCCGGATTCTTTCTCATGGCTCTCCTCGCTGAACGGCGCGCTCTCGGCGCGGTATCCGAATCAGTCGCGGACGGACGCTCCGGCCGCTGCGAGTCGAAGATCGCCAGTGTCGAGGAGTTCGCCACGCGGATCAATCAGGCCCGATGGCGTCGGCGCGATTTCGTGCGTGCAGCGCTATCACGGCGCCAGCCGACTCGATGGTCGTTTCGGAGACGCACGGTGACTCCGGCGGCCTCGGGGATCGGCCAGCCACCACATCCGTAACCAAGCCACGCCCGGCGACGTTCAGCACCGCGACGGCACGGTGCGACCGCGTCGGGCCTGCCTCACCGCTCCCGCACCGTTCTCAGAATCGATTCCACCTCCGACCGCTCGGGTGCCTGCGGCGGGAGCCGCGTGAACATCTCGAAGCGGCTCACCATCAGGTCGGCCCGCTGCAGCCGGTCGTACGCGAGGCCGGCGTAATAGTAGGCATACGCGATCCGTCGCGCGGCGCCCCGAGGCCGGCGTGCGGTGTCCTTCCCTGCGTGCGTCGCGCGCTCACGCTTCCAGCCCTCGCCTTCATTGGCGCCTCGATCAGCCTGACGGCCCAGGCGCCGCGAGGCGCCGCGTACGCGGCGGTCGGGGCGGAGCTGACGCAGTACGAGATCGACAGCGACGGCGGCACGCTGACAAACCGCCGGGCCGTCACGCTGCCCGCCAACGTCCAGGAAGCCGCGCTGCACCCCTCGCGACGTTACTTATATGTCGGCTGGAGCAGCACCGGTGCCAGCTACGGCGATCTCGGCGGCGCGCCGGACGGGCAGCCGCGCCACGGTGTGACCGCGTTTTGCATCGACGCCGCATTGGGCGCACTCGTGGCGCATGGCCGGCCGATCCGCTCCGCGCGCGCCCGATTCACCTGACAACCGACCGCGACGGTCGCCACCTGCTGGTTGCCTACAACCTGCCGAGCGGGGTCAGTGTCCATCGCCTGCAGCCCGACGGCACCCTCGGGACGGAGGTGGTACAGCCGCGCACCTTCGATACCGGCATCTGCGCCCATCACGTCCGCGTCCTCCCGTCCAACCACGCGGTCGTCCTCGTGACGCGCGGGAACGCGCCGACGGCAGGCACGCCGGAAGATCCGGGCGCGCTCGAGGTGTCGCCTATGCGGACGGCAAGCTGACCGACCGCGCGTCCATTTCGCCGAACGGCGGCTACGGCTTTCAGGCGCGGCACATCGATTTTCATCCGACCCGCCCTTGGGCCTACCTGACGCTCGAGCATCAGAACCAGATCGCCGTCTTCGGCATCGCGGACGGGTCGCTGTCGCCGGCGCCGCTGTTCGTGAAGACGACGCTGGCCGAGCCGGAGCACGTCAGGCCGGGGCAGACGACGAGCAGCATTCATGTGCACCCGAACGGTCGGTTCGTGTACGTCGGCAACCGCGCGAGCGCCACGGTGCCGTCCGAGGGCGCGCGCGTATCAGCCGGCGGCAAAAACACCCTCGCGGTGTTTGCGATCGATCAGACGACGGGCGAGCCCGCCAGCCTGGCGACCTTCAGGATCGGCGCGGATGGGCGGCTCACCTTCGTGCGCACTTACACCAGGACGACGGAACCCGTCGGAACGCCCGAAGAGGTCGTACCGCGGCACGCCTTCCATGCGCCAGGCGATGGACGCGGCGGCGTGCGAGGTCAGGCCGACGGTCGTGCCGGCCCGGAACACGAACTGATCGGACACGGTGTTCACGTTGGACAGGTTCGGGTCACCGAGGAGGTTGCCGCGGGTGGGGGCGCCCGTGTTGCGTGGATTCGCCAGCCACGTGCCCGAGGCAAACGTCGTAAACCGCCCCATGGCGCGGTATCCCTGCACGTCGAAGACGACGCCCCAGCCGCCGTCGCCAGGATGTACTGAGAGATCCACGTACCGCTCCCGGTTGTTCTCCCCGTTGTTGTCGGGATACACGTCGGTTGCGGTGTTGTTGCCCGTCGGCATCTTCAGACCGAGTCCGAGCTGCACGTTCCACGAACGCGCCGACGCCGGGGTGAAAAGGGACATGCGGGCGAGCGCCGTGACGTCGCCGATGCCGCGCGCGTTTCCGTTCGCGCGCGCGGCGGGGCCGCCGGATCGCGGCGACGGGATGCCCCACGAGGCTTCCACGAACGGAACGCTGGCGAGCAGTCCCACCCTCGGCGACGCCTGATACGCGACGGTCATCGTCATCGAGTTCTGCCGGTTGACGACGTACGTCCCTTCACGCTCGCGGTGCACCTGGCGCACGGTGCCGCTGTAGTGAATGTCGGCAATCGAGTTGCAGGCGCTGAAGGTCACATCCCATGACCCGACCTCCTGCACCGTCACGCCCGTCGTTCCGAAGAGCGGCGAGGTCTGCCGAAACAGCACGCATCCCTGCGCCGATGCGGTGGGCGCATCAGCCACCTCTGCAGTTGCGACAAGAGCACAGGCCATGAGGAAGGCGCGGACGCGTATGACGGCACCTCCGTGGACGAATCACAACGAGCAGTGAGACGTTCAGCCGGTTGGACAGGTCGTGCCGTCGCCTCTTGCGGTGTCGCTCGGTCAATCCTCGGCGCGTCGTGCGATTCTTCGTGCAGCGAGGCCGCGGACACGTGGACCTCATCAATGGCCGTTCGATCGAACGCACCGCGATGAAATATCTTGTGCAACGACGGCTCCGCACGCGAGCGCTGCTCGCTATACTCGCGCCACTTTCCCCAGATTCCCCCGAATGACGCCCGGCGCGTGCCTCCGCAATTTGGCGGCACGCGAGTGTCTATGTCGATGCCGGTTTCTCGACATCCCGCGCCACAGGAGACCACTGATGGATGCGAACGCCATTCGGGAGAACATCAAGCAGAGCATCGCTCGTATTACCGGCATTCCGCCCGATCAGATCTCTGATACCGCGTCCTATCGCGACGATCTCGGCCTCGATTCGCTCTCGATGCTCGAGATTGCCGTCGATGCCGAGTTGTCCTTTCGCGTCAAGATCCCCGACGAGCGGCTGCCCGAGATTCAGACCGTATCTGATGCGGTGCGCGTCATCGGCGAGTACGTGACGTCGGCTGCCCCCGCCTAGCGCAATGGCCCCGCACGTCGTCATCAGCGGGATTGGTGTCGTCAGCGCCATCGGCATCGGTCGCGACACCTTCTGGCGGCACCTGCTGGAGGGACGGTCCGGCGTGCGTCCCGTGACCTCGTTCGACACGAGCGCCTATCCGGTGCACAACGGGGCGGAAGTGCCCGATTTCAATGGCGCCTCGCATGTGCGGCGCCTTCGCGCGGAGGCGATGGGCCGCGCCTCGCAGTTTGCGATTGCTGCCGCGCGGCTGGCGCTCGACGACGCCGGTCTCGACGCCGAAGTGGCAGGCGCCGCGTACGGCTCCAGGGTTGGCGTCGTCGTCGGCACGACGTCCGGGGAGCCCCACATCATCGAGGCGCTCGACGACGCGCTCGTGGCGGGACGTCCCGACCGGGTGGATCAAGGCTTCGTGCGCAAGTATCCCAGCCATATGCTGGCCGCGCACGTGGCGGCGGAATTCGGCTTTCGCGGCGTCGCGGTGACGGTTCCGATCGCCTGCGCTGCGGGCAACGGCGCGCTGGCCTACGCGTGGGACGCGATCAGGTCCGGCGCCGCCGATCTCGTGCTGGCCGGCGGCGCCGACGCATTCTCTCGAATCACCTTCACAGGCTTTGCGCGGCTGGGGGCGATCGCGCCCGAGCGCTGCCAGCCGTTCGATCGCGGCCGCCGCGGCATGATTCCGGGTGAGGGCGCGGCGATGCTGTTGCTCGAATCGGGCGAGCATGCGCGGGCCCGCGGCGCGCGCGTCTATGCGCAAATTGGCGGATACGGCTGGTCGTGCGACGCGCATCACATGACGGCCGGACATCCGGCAGCGGACGGGGCCACGCGCGCCATGCAGATGGCGCTCGAGAGCGCGGACCTCGAGCCCGAAGACGTGTCGTACATCAGCGCGCACGGCACCGGCACCACCGTCAACGATCGCCTCGAGACGCTGGCCATCAAGCGCGTGTTCGGTCGCGCGGCGTACGCCGTGCCCGTCAGCTCGATCAAGTCGATGCTCGGCCACGCCATGGGCGCCGCGTCGGCGATTGAAGCGGCGGCGTGCGCGCTCGCGGTCGCCACCGATCGCGTCCCTCCGACGATGAATCTGGACGACCCCGATCCCGCCTGCGACCTCGACTACGTGCCGAACACCGCGCGCGAGCACCGCGTCGAGGTCGCGATGAACAACGCCTACGCGTTCGGCGGCAACAACTCCTGCCTCATCGTGCGAAGGTGCGAGGCGGCTGCGTGAGCACGGTCGCGATTACCGGCGCCGGTGTCGTCACGCCCGTCGCGCACACGCCTGCGGAGCTGCACGAGGCCCTCTGCGAGGGCGTCGGTGCCGTTCGACCGCTCGCGTCGTTTGCCGCCGCCGGGCTGCCCTGCGATCTCGGAGCTGCGGTCGACCTCGCCGGGCTGCGGCAGGAGCTGAGCGACCGTCCCACCGCCGGTATCGACCGTATCGGGCAGCTCACGATCGTGGCGGTCAGACGCGCGATCGCAGCTGCGGGACGCCCCGAGACGTCCGCGATGGGTCTCGTCCTCGGCACGATGTTCTCGGGCGCGCACACGATCGGCGAATTCGACCGCCGCGTGCTCGTCGAGGGCCCGCAGTTTGCCAGCCCGCTGGACTTCGCCAACACCGTGCTGAACGCCGCCGCGGGACAAGCAGCCATTCGCCTGTCGCTGCGCGGTGCGAATGTGACGATCAGCGCCGGCCATGCGTCGGGGCTTCAGGCGCTCGCGTACGCGGCCGACCTCATTGCCTCCGATCGCGCGCCGCTGCTGCTGGCCGGTGGCGCCGAGGAGCTCTGCCTCGAGTCGTACCTCGGATTCGGCCGCGCCGGACTGATGTGCGGCACCAACGGCCGGCCCGGGCACGTGCCGGTGCCGTTTGACGTGCGCCGCACTGGGTTCGCGCTTGGCGAAGCGGCGGCGTTTCTCGTCCTGGAGCGGGACGTCGATGCCAGACAGAGGGGCGCCGCGGTCCGGGCCACGATCGCCGGGCACGCCTCGGCCATCGATCCCGACGCGCTCGACCGCGGCTACAGCGGGCGATGTGCGATTGCCGACGTGATCTCGACGGCCCTGCGCCGCAGCAACGTCGCGCCAGAGGACGTGGACATCGTGAGCGCCTCGGCCAACGGGGGCTACGACGGCGACGCGGAAGAGGCGGCGGCGCTGGCGGCTGTATTTGGCCGCCGATCGGTACCGCCGGCCGTCACCGCGATCAAATCGGTGCTCGGTGAAATGCTCGCTGCGGCAGGTCCCCTCCAGGCGATTGCCGCTCTCGAGGCGATGCGCGACGGGCGGCTGCCGGGCATCCGTGGCCTGTGCGACGCCGGCGACTGTGCGTGCGCCGGCGATCTCCGGGCCGAGACGAGGCCGATCCACATCGAGACGGCGCTCGTGACCTCCGTCAGCCCCGAAGGCAACTGCTGCGCGCTCGTGCTCCGGCGGGCACCGGAGATGCCGTGAAGCTGGTGCGCGCACGGGCGACCGGCACCTCCGACTGGACGCCGCGCATGGCGCCCGTCGATCTCGTGCCGCGGTTCCAGGCCCAGGGCTACGGCGCGGCGGAGGTGGCCCGCCGCCGGCTCTGGGTCGAGCACAAGACCGGCGTGCGTCTCGACCACGTCGGCGCGTGCTCGATTCCGACGGAGCAGATGCGCGGCAACGTCGAGAACCCGATCGGCTCGGTGCAGATGCCGCTCGGCATCGCCGGTCCGCTGCTCATTCGCGGAGAGCACGCGCGCGGCACCTTCTACGTGCCGCTGGCCACCACCGAGGGCGCGCTCGTCCGCTCGTACGAGCGAGGCATGGTCACGCTCACACGGGCCGGGGGCGCCACGACCCGGATCGAAGTGGATGAGAACCGCGTCTGCCCGGCGTTCATCTTCGGCTCGGTCGCCGACGCGGCCCGGTTCGTCGAAGAGATCGACGGACATCTGCCCGCGCTGTGCGTCGCGGCGGAATCGACGACGCGGCACGGCCGGCTCCTGCGGATCGAGCCGCGGCAGGTCGGCCGCGAGGTCATCGTGACCTTCTGCTACCACACCGGCGACGCGCAGGGGATGAACATGATCGTGAAGGCGACCGAGCGCGCCTGCGAGTGGCTGGTCCAGCGTGGCCTCGCGCCGTCGTATCACATCTTCAGCGGCTTCAGCTCCGAGAAGCGCGCGAGCGCGGCGCTGCTGGGCGCCGGCAAGGGGAAGACGGTGATCGCGGGCGCCTGCCTGCCCGCGGCGCTCACGCGGGCGTGCCTGCACGCCACGCCCGAAGCGCTCGTACGCACGTGGCATCGCGCGGCGATCGGCCACTTCCTCGCGGGCGCCGTCGGCTGCAACGCGCAGTTCGCCAACGGCCTCACCGCGCTCTTCATCGCGTGCGGCCAGGACGTGGCCAACGTCGTCAACGCGCACGCAGGCATCACCAATTTCGAGTTGACCGACGAGGGGGACATCTACGCGTCGGTGACGCTACCTTCGCTGACGGTCGCGACGGTCGGGGGCGGCACGGCCCTCGGGACGAGCCGCGAATGCCTCTCGCTGCTCGGCTGCGCCGGCAGCGGCAACGCACCGCGGTTCGCGGAAATCGCGGCGGCCACGGCGCTGGCAGGCGAGATCTCGATGGCGGCGGCCATCGCGAGCGGCGAATTCGTCGCTGCCCACGAGCAATATGGGCGCAACAGGCCGGCCGACTAACGCGCGGCATTCGGAGTGTGCGGCGCCATGAACACGACTCGACGACTCGACGATGTCATCGCGGCCTCCCTTCAGGACGCGACGGCCTTCCACGGCGATCTCGGGCTCACCAAGGGCGCCTGGACGCACCGCCTTGCCACGATTCTCCGGCGGTGCGGCAAGAACCCGGATGATCCGGCCGCGGCGGCATTCGCCGAGCGGCTCCACAACCGCGACCTGTACCTGGCCACGTGCTGTGCCGAGCGGCTCGACAGCGCCTGGCGGCGGTTCGAACGGCTGTATCAGCGGCACATCGAGGAGCTCGTGCGCTGTCTGGCGCGCAACGCGCTGCAGGCGCTCGACGTGAGCGAAGGGCTGCTCGTCGACCTGTTCCTGCCGGATCGCACGGGCCAGAGCCGGATCGCGTCCTACGATGGCCGCAGCTCGCTCGCAACCTGGCTGCACGTGATCATCACCCACCGCGTCGCCAACGAGCGCGTGCGCAAGTGGAACACGGTGCAGCGGCCAGGCGAGATGCCGGAGGTGCCGGACCGCACGGCCGTGCGCGAGCTCGAGGCCGACATGCGGGCGCAGCGGTACGGGCGCGCGATCGACGAGTCGTTGCGGAAGGCGTGCGACACGCTCTCGGTGCGGGAGCGGCAGATGCTGATCTGGCGCTACGAGCGCGGGCTGCTGCTCGAGGAAATCGGCCGGCTGCTGTCGATTCACCCGTCCACCGTCTGCCGGCACCTCGATCGGGTGCACGCGCGCCTGAGAAAGGACGTCATGACGACGCTCGCCGAGACCTACGGGATCTCGGAGGCGGCGATCGCGGAATGCCTCAACGACATGTGCGAGAACCGCGCCGGCTCAGTGTCGCTGCTTCGGTTGATCGCCGACACGATGCCGCGCGGCAGGCCCGGCGCCGAGCCGTCGCCTCAGAAACTCCATATCGCGTGATGTGGTGTGCGGCGTCTGGTGACAGCCGGAGGCCGCGGTGCACGACGAGACGCCACGCGATGACCGATTCTGGAACCTGGTGGCGACCTTCATCGACCGGCCCAATCTGGAGGATCTCCGCCGGGAATGGAAGGACGACGCGCGATTCATCGAGATCGCCACGCACGTGTCGACGTGTATCTCCTGCCTCGAGCGGCGGCACATGAAGCTGAAGGCCTGGCACGCCTCAGGTCCGGTGGCCGATGAGGCGAGCTAGCGGCCGCGCCGCCCCACGAGCATGCAGCGGCTGGTGAGAGCGATGCCCGCTCGAATGCCGCAGGAGCGTGCGTCATGAGTTCTGTCGTGGGCGCGCTGAGGGAGCCTCGCCCCGCGGCGGCTGCGGCGGAGCGAATCGGCCTGATCGCACCGGCCGGACTACTGCCGGCCGATCTGATGGCGCCCACGCTGGTACAGTGGTACGACACCGTAACCGACTGTCCCACGCCCGAGGCGTGGCCGGCGCTGTTCGCGCTGTCGTCTGTCGAGACGCTCGTCTACGTTCCGCACCTTGCGCGCGCCCCTGACCTGCGTCCCGATCTCGTCCACGCACGAGCCGTCCTGCAGGCGTGCCGCGACGGCGGCACGGCGCACGTCGTGCTGGTGTCGAGTACAGCCGTATACGGCGCGACGCCTCGGCACGCCGGGCTGGCGAGGGAGCGGCGCCCGTCCGGCAGCAGCGGCCCGCCAATCGCCCGCGAATGGCTGGAACTCGAGGCGCTCGCGGCGTCGATCGTCGTCGGCGACCATCTGACGATTCTGCGGGCCGCGCCGGTCCCGGTGCCGGGCGGTCGCGACTTCTACAGCCGGCTGCTCAGGGCGACGGTGGCCGTCACGGTGGCCGGGCACGACCCGACGCTTCAGCTGCTCTCGCAGCGCGACCTTGCACGCGCCGTCGAAACGGCAGTTCGGCGCCGCCGCGCGGGCGTGTTCAACGTCGTCCCGGCTGCGCCCGTTCCCCTTCGCGCGGCCCTGCGGGCCGCGGGGTGCCGCGCCGTTCCGCTGCCCTGGAGTGCGCAGCTGGCGTATCGCGCACTGGTCGGAGGACCACCGCGGCTGGCATCCCCGCAGCAGCTGCAGTTTCTGCGATGTCACCTCACGGCGTCGCCCGAGAAGGCGGCGCGGGAGCTCGGCTTCGTGGCGCGCGAGACGAGCATCCAGGCTGTGCTGGCCGCGACCGGCCGCCCACCCCGCGCGGCCACCGAGATGCCGTTCGACCCCTTCGGGCTCGATCGCGCCTACATCGACGCGTGCCGCCGCGGCCTCATGGGGTTCCTCCACCGCCGGTACTTTCGCGTCGAGGCCCGGGGCCTCGAGCACATCCCGCGCCTGGGCGGCGCCGTCCTCGCCGGGATGCACCGGGGCTTCATGCCGCTCGACGGTGTGATGACGCTCCTGACGGTGACCGAAGGCACGGGCCGCGTGCCGCGATTCCTGATCCATCCTGGCGTGGGGCTGCGGTTTCCGTTTCTTTTCAACCTGATGTCGAAGTTTGGCGGCGTGATCGCGTGTCAGGAAAACGGCGACCGCGTGCTGGCCGGCGGCGAGCTGCTCGGCATCTATCCGGAAGGCATTCGGGGCGCGTTCACGATGTACCGGTGCGCGCACCGCATCGGGCCGTCGTGGCGCAGCGACTGCGTCGGCTTCGCGCTGCGCCATCGGGTGCCGATCGTTCCCTTCGTCACCGTCGGAAGCGCGGAGATCTTCCCGATCCTGGGCCGGATCGACTGGCGATGGTGGAAGCAGTACACCGGCTGGCCGTTCATCCCGATCACGCCGACGTTCCCGCTGGTTCCGCTGCCGCTGCCCTCGAAGTGGCACACGCTCTTCCTCGAGCCGCTGCACGTTGAACGCGAGCACCCGGCGGAGGCGGCCGACGACCCTGCGGTCGTCAGCGCCATTGGTGCGGAGCTGAGGCGCCGCATGGAAGCGGCCGTCGCAGATCTCGTCAGCCGGCGGAAGTCGATCTTCTTCGGGTCGCTCTTCGATTCCTCACGGGCGTGAGGCGGACCGGCCGACGTCCACGGCCGGCCAACGGATGTGGCCCGGCGCGCGAGAGGCGCAACGCGCAAACCGCGCCTCTTCGCCTGTCTACGTCCGTGCTGGCCTTCCCATGCCCAGGCGCCAGGAAGTGCGGACACCGGCGCGCCTCGAATGGGACGTCGTGGCGATCGATGGCAAGACCATTTTCAGTGATCCGCGGCGACCCCGCGCGCCGGTACGACGCGGTCGTGATCGGCGCCGGCATCGGCGGTCTGACCTGTGCGGCACTGCTTGCGCGGGCGGGGTTGCGCGTCCTGCTCGTCGAGCAGCACTACATGGTCGGCGGCTACTGCAGCACGTTCCGCCGCGGCGGGTTCACCTTCGACGCAGCGACGCACTTCTACCCGCTGCTCGGCAATCCGCGGACGATGTCAGGCCGGCTGCTGTCGGAGCTCGGTGTGGAGGTCGACTGGATCAAGATGGATCCGGTCGACCGGTTTCACCTTCCGGACGGGTGGACGTTCGACGTGCCCGCGGATTTCGAGACGTACCGCCGCAGGCTCGTCGTGGCCTTTCCGCTCGAGGCCGGAGCGATCGACGCCTTCTTTGCCTTGGTTCGACGGACGTACCTGGCGGGCATTCTGCACTACTTCCGCCGCGGCGGCCCTCTTCGCTGCGCCGATCTCTGCCAACGTCCGATTCGTGACGTCGTCCACGAGCACTTCTGCGATCGCCGGCTGAAGCTGCTGCTGATGGCGGACTGCGCCCATTGGGGCTCGCCTCCGTCGCGCACCTCGTTCGTCTTCGATTCGATGCTGCGGCTGGCGTATTTCCTCGGGAACTACTACCCGAGAGGGGGATCGCAACGATTCGTCGACGCGCTCGCCTCTCGGTTCGAGGCGCTTGGCGGCGACATCCTGCTGGGCCGGCGCGTAACGGCCATCGCGGTCGATGGCAACGTCGCCCGCGGCGTCGAGGTGGAGACGGGCACCGCGCGGGCTCGGCGGCGGATGCGGGTACACGCCGACGTGGTGGTCTCCAATGCCGATCTGCGGCAGACGTGCGAGCAGCTCGTGGGTCCGGAACATTTCGACCAGGCGTTTCTGACCACACTCCGCTCGCTGCGCCCGACGATGCCTTCGTTTCTCACGTACCTCGGTGTGCGCGGATTCACGAGGGACGAGCTGGAGGCGCTGCACGGCTACTACTGGCGGTCGTGGGATGCCGACGACGTGGCGCGGGACGGCTTCATGTTCAAGCTGTTCGTGCCCACGCTCTACGAGCGCGGCATGGCGCCTCCCGGCTGCGACGTGATCATCGTGCAGAAGCTGGTCGACGTCGACTATGCCTCCACCTCCGACTGGGCGGGGCACAAGGCCGCGGTCGAGGCCCGTATCATGGCGGATCTGGAGCGGCTGGTACCGGACATCGCCAGCCGCATTGTCGTAAAGCTCAGCGCGACCGCGCACACCTGCTGGCGCTACACGCTCAACCACTTCGGCGCGATGCTCGGCTGGGAGATGTCGCCTGATCAACTCGGCGACACGCGGCCGGACACGACCGCTCCCGTCGACAATCTGCATTTCGTGGGCCACTGGGTGCGCCCCGGCGGCGGCATCACGCCGGTCATCATGTCGGCGATCCAGGTGGCTGCGGACGTCATCGCGTCGGTCCGTCCGACGCTGGCGCCTGGCGGCCCGCCGGTGCGCGCCTATGCACCCATCGTGGCGGCGCAGACGGGCTCTCGGTCGTGGGCAACAACTGCCGCCGGATCCGACGATGCGGCTTGACGAGGGTCGTGGCCCGGGTGGCGGTGCAACCGGCCGACGGCTGGTGCAGGTGCTGTTCGTGTTGTTGCGCCATGGCACGGCCGACGTCGCCAGCTACGCGCTGTCGCGCGCGCGCTGGGCTCACCGCATTCCCGGGGTCGCACGGCTGACGCGTGAGCCGCGCCCCGTGCGGCTCCGCAGGATGTTCGAGGAGCTCGGCGGCGCGTGTCTGAAGTTCGGCCAGATGCTCGCCCTCCAGCCGGATATCCTGCCGCTCCAGTACTGCAACGCCTTGTTCGATCTGCTCGATCGTGTGCCGCCGTTCCCCTTCTCGGAGGTCGAGCGCATCCTGATCGAGGACCTCGGCCGGCCGGCCGAAGCGCTCTTCGACACGATCGACAGGACGCCGCTGGCCTCGGCGTCGATCGGGCAGGTTCACGCCGCGGTGGTCGGGGGCCGCAAGGTTGCCGTGAAGGTGCAGCGCCCGACCGCGCGCGCACAGTTCACGAGCGACGCGCGTCTCATGCTGCTGACGATTCGGCTAATCCGGCGGCTGCGCCTGTGGAGGGGGTACTGGCTGATCGAGCCGATGACCGAGTTCGTGATGTGGACGAGCGAGGAGCTCGACTACCGGTCCGAGGCGCGGTACATGGTGCGCCTCCGGCGCAATGCGGAGACGAACCGGCACGAACGCGTGCCCGCGGTCCTGTGGGCCTACCTCACGCCCCGCATTCTGGTCACGGAGTTCCTCGAGGGCGACACGGTGCTCGCCTACCTTCGACGGCGCGAGGGCGGCGCGGCGACGGAGCCGACCGCCGGCTTCAATCTCCACGCCCTGGCATCGAACATCATCGACAACTTCCTCGGCGACGTGTTCCGGTACGGCATGTTCCATGCCGATCTGCACCCGGCGAACCTGATCATCCTGCCGGACAACGCCGTCGGCTACATCGATTTCGGCATTACAGGCACGATTAGCTGCTACTCGCGTCAGAACATTGTCGCGCTGACGCTGGCCTACACGCGGGGCGACCTCCCGGCCATGTGCGCCGCCTTCTTCCGGGTGTCGGAGATCGACGAGCGGTCGACCGTCGATCGCTTCCGGGCGGGCCTGGACGAAGCGTCACGCGATTGGTATGTCGACGGCGTCGGCGGGTGGCGCCTTCGCAAGAACTTCACGCTGGTCATGCTCGACATGCTGCGCCTCTCGCGCGAGACCGGCATCTGGCCGGCGCGCGACGTCATCAAGTACATCCGCTCGGCCGTGGCGCTGGACGGCCTGATCACGCGGTTGGCTCCGAGCTTCGATCTGCGGTCGCACCTCGAGGAAGTGTGCGCGCGGCATATGGCCGACCACGTGCCGCGCTCGGCGGCGATGCTCGAGGCGATGGCCGCGTGTCTGACCAGCGGCTTCAGGATCCTGCGGACCGGTGGGACGCGCACGTCCACCATTCTCGAGCGGCTGGCACGCGGCGATCTTCCGCTTCGCGTCGAGTTGGAGCAGCCGCCGCCGCGGCCCGGGCGGCGCGCCAGCCGTGTCGTGGCCGTGGCGGCGTGTGGCGCGATGGCGGTCGTGGCGACCGCGCTGCCTGAGGTTGACTCCGGCACGGTGACAGCGGAACTGGTGGCGGTAGCGTGCATGGCGGCGCTGCTGGCGCGCGCGAGCCGTCGTGGGATGCGGACTCGTATACAGGCGTGAGGAGGCGAGATGCGGGACATCACCAAGTCGATGCTCAGTTACTCGTGGGCGATGTCGATGTTCGGCATTCAGCAGGCGACCAACTTGTTTCGACGCGGACAGCGGACGGACAACCGGGCGGCGGAGGCGTTCGAGGACGTGACCGGCACTGTCGTCGAGCAGTTCGATGAGACGTTCAAGTCCGCGTTCCGTGCGGGCGACAACCTCCAGCGCGGCATGGTCGATCTGATGTTCGGCTGGATGGGAATGCTCAACACGAGGCAGTGGGCGCGCTCGGCCGAGCGGATGGCCGCCGCCGCCCGCGCCCGTGTCGGTCGCGACGGCGCGTATTGCCAAGGCGACGATCGCGGGTGGAGCGACGGCTCGATGCCGCCCGGTTCGTCGTTCGGCCGGCCGCCCGCGGGCTCGTCCGCCGCTGATGCCGACCCCGGGCCCGACCCGGACGCGGGCCATGGCGGCTCGCCGTCGGCACGCGGGTACCGGCCGATGTCGGGCGACTGACATCGATCGGCGGGGGCGTTGTTTCGCGGTGACTACCGGAGAGTGGCGGTCCGGGCGCGCACTCGCGGCGACCACGCAGGAGCTGGTCGGCCGGCTCGACGACGTGCTGTGGGCGATCTATCAAGCGGTCGACCAGGCGCAGAGGAGAACCGTGGATGCAGCGCTCGACGTAGCGACTCTTGCAGCGTTCACGCCGGACTGGATCGGCGCGACGGCGCGGATGGCTGCGGCCCAGTGGGCGGAGGCAATGCGGGTCTTCGGCTCCTGCCGCGGGGTCGCGCTGGGTTATCGGGAGCTCGCCAACAAGCTCGAGGTCTTCACGCTCGTGAAGCACGCGCGCCGCTTCATCGGAACGGACCTCGCGAGCGAGGACCAGATGCCGCACCTGGTCGACGTGGCGTACTTGTTGCCGCCGTTTCTCAGGCTCTGGGCCGTCGAGGGTCTCGGCCACGACTACGCCGACTGGGCGCGGGCGCACGGCGGCGGGACTCGCCTGCTCACCGCCGCGGGCGCGCTGCCCGATCGCGCGCTCCTCATGCTGCACGCGGGCCTCGGGCTGTCGATCGGCGATGCCGTCCTCCGCGGCTCCACGCCGTTTGACGACGCGGGCAGCGTCCCGGTGACGGTCGAGGCGTTTCGCGACGAGTGCGAGCGGAGCTCGCGGCCCGGCTACGCCGGATGCGCGTACGAATCGCTTGGGCTCGTCACGCGCACGCTGCACCCACCGCTCGTCGCGGCTGTCGACCGCGCACTGACGGCTGCGGCGCCCGATCTCCGGCCGTACTTCTGGCATGGCGTCGGCCGTGCGCTTTACTTCTCGCCGCTAGAGTTCCTTCCCGGCGTGTCGTCACCCTGGGCGCGTCTGGAGTCTGAGCCGCCGGACGCCGAAGCCCGTTTGAACGCGACAGCGGGGCTCGCGTGGGCGACCGCGCTCGTGAACGTGCGCGAGCCGGAGATCGTCGCCGCGCTGCTGCCCTCGATCGGCGAGACCGTGTCGCGCGACGATGCCGTCGCCTCAGGCGTCCTGTCGTCGTTTGCGATGGCGCTCGCGACCGATGCCGCCAATCCGTTTGTGCCGAGGTTCTGCGCGTACGCGCCGACCGACGCCGCCTCCGAGCGGCTGTGGTCCGCCGCAATCCCTGCGATCGATGCGGTGCAGCGCCTGCGTCAGGCCGAATCCGGCATCGCGCTAGAGCGTTTGTTTCAGTACCGCGCCGTGGGACATGTGTCAGGGAGCGGCATGTGACGCGGCGTCCGTCCAGCATGCCGGGCGGCGCCGACACGCGGCGGCGCGACGTCGAAGCGCGCATTGCGGCCCTGGCGCGCCTGACCGGGGCGCGGGGCCGCCTGCACGTCGTTGCACGCCACGGACGGGAGGAGGAGGACCTGCCCCGCCTGATACGCGAGCTGATGGAGTCGCTGGGCGGCGCCTTCCTGCTGTTCGGGCGCTATCTGGCCGCACGCCACGATCTGCTGCCGGCGCGGTGGGCCTCCGCCTTCGACGCGCTGCCCGAATGGGCCGAGCCGCTGGAGCCCTCGCTCCTCCGCGAGGTCATCGGCAGAGGCCTCGGCAGCGCCGCAGAACGGTTCGCCTACTTCGACAGCGCTCCGACGGCGTCGCACGTCGCCTGGCAAGCGCACCGCGCGCTCCTCGACAACGGCCGCGCCGTTGTCGTGCGCGTCAGCCGCCCGGAGCTGGCGGCCGACGCCGATCACCTCGACAGGCTGGCGCCGCTCGGAGAGGTGTTACCGCCGGAGTGTCCGCCCGAAGCCTTCGCCGCCGCCATCGACGACTTTCGGAGCGAGTTTCAGGGGATGCTCGACATGCGGCGGGAACGGGACGCGCTGGATCAGCTGGCACAGGATGCCGAGTCCTTCACGCTGATCGCCGCGCCGCGGGTGCACGCGCCGCTCTCGTGTGACAGCGTGCTCACGTGCGAGAGCGTCGGAGCCGCCACGCTTGCGGACCAGATGTGCGGCGCCGGCGCTCGAGCGTCGCGCGAGGACGTCGCCCGGCTGATCGCGCTGGCATGGCTGCAGCAGGCGACGGCCGGACGGGTGTTCCCGGCGGTCCTGCGACCAGAGGCGATTGAGGTCTGCGGCCGCTGCCGAATTGCGTTCTCGACGGGCCCGTTTCACGCCGTTCCACCGCAATACCAGGCCGCGCTTCGCGAGTATCTCCACAACGCGGTGCGCGACCCCGACCGGGCGGTCGCGGCCTTCCTGCAGCAGATGCGGCCGCGGTCCGACGGGGCAGACGTGGAGGGACTCCGCCGCCAGTTCCGGCAGGCGGTGCCCTTTCGCGACAGCGACTGGTGCGATGGCGCCGACGACGGAGGAATCGAGCAGTACCTGTGGGTGCACTGGCGTCGTGCCACAAGCGCCGGGTTCGTCCTCCTGTCCCACATGACCGCGTTCTACCGCGGCCTCACCGCCGTGGCGCGCATCGCGCAGACGCTGGCGCCGGACGGAGACGTCCTGCGGCGCGCGCTCCAGGATCTTCAGGAGACGGAACGGATTCGCAACGTGGTCAGCGCGGTCGACCCGGATGAAGTCCGCAGGATGGCCGCGGAGTATTTCCATCTGGCGCTTACGCTGCCCGAACGGGTCGACGACCTGCTGCAGCATGCGTCGGCGGGACGCGTGCGCCTCAGGGTCGGGATGCCGGCCGACGGCGACAGCCGAAGGCGGCCTGCATCAGTGCTGCTGGTCATCCTGCTGGTCTTCGGGATAGCGATTCTGCTGGGGAACGGCGGGCAACTCAGCGTGGCCGTGTGGATGCGGGCTCTCATCGTAGCGGCGCTGACCGCCGCCGTTGTCGTCCTGACGGAGGAGTGGACGTGACGGAGTCTGACCATGAGTCTCCAGCGTCTTCGGCCGGCGTGGTGGGCCTGGTGGCGCGCATCGTGCGGCTACCGGTTGCCGCGTTCGTGTTCGGTATGGAGATGGTCGTGCTCACGCTGCAGGGACTGCAGCGTTTCGCCGACGAGGGCCTCAATGCACTTGCCGGCGCTGCGGCGGTTCCGGGCGAGCGCGTGCGCGACCGTGCGGCTTCCCCCGTTCGGGCCGACTGGCGTGAGCCCGCCGCTCGGGCTGGGCCGATCGCCGAGGGGACAGCGGAGACCGACAGACATGCGGCGCGTGACCGCCAGAAGGAGACAGGTGCCATGCCCGACACGAATTTGAACGACGACATGTTGAAGCTCGTGCGCTACAAGGTGCTGTTCGTCAAGCGCGATTACGAAGTCGCCTTTCCCGAGCAGGAGGAGCTCGTCTACGACAACATGACCGAGACCGCGTTCACGGCGTGGAAGATCGCCGAATTCGTGCAGCGCCTCAATGAAACGCCGCTGCCGCCGAAGTGGGCGAGGAAGAGCTACCCCGCCAATCAGGCCGAAAAGACTTCCGATCCCGACATCGTCAAGAAGTGGGAGGACGAGAAGAACCGAGGCGGCGAGCGTCGCGTGTACTGGTTGCCGGAAAGCGACAAGAAATTCCTGCGCGTGTACTTCGAGGTGCTGTCGCGCTATGCGCGCGAGAAGTTCCTGCACGATGAGCGCGAGGTCGAGGTGCTCGAGCAGATCCGCGATGCGATCCAGGAAAAGGGCGCCGTGGCGCCAGCCGGGGGAGGAGGCAGGGCGCCCGGAAAGGCGGCGGGAGCGCCTTAAGCGTGGCAAGGCGAGGCGATCGGCCGGGAGATGGACGCGATGACGAGCACGGGCAGGACGACCCGTCTGCCGGACGGCGAGTTCACCGCCGCCGATCGGGCCGTCCTGGCCTCGGTCGATCGCTACTTGTCGGATGCGCTGCTGCTGAAGCGCTGGTTCGACCGCGTCGATCCGACGCGCGCATATGCGGAGTGCTTCGAGCTTCAGCGCACCTTCAACCGCCCCGATACGAGCTACGGCTTTTTCGACGAGGTGCAGCTCAGCTTCGGACGGGTGCCCGTGATGGGAAGCGTTCAGGACATGCTGTACGACTGGGTCCGCGCGCCGGCCGGAAGCGAGCGCGAGGTCGCGGCCTGGACGAATCGTCAGGTCCGCGAGTTCGTGCTTCGGTACTTCATGCGCGTCAGCGACTTCCGCCAGCCGGAGTCTGGCGAGACGCAGCGCGTCGCCGCGCCGCCCCCGTGCCTGGCCCGTTTGAGCTGGTGTCCCTCGACGGATCCGCCGCGAGAGGGTTTCGGGTTCACGCAGCTCTTCTACAAGCTGCGCGAGACCGGTGAGATCGGCCGCTTCTCGGAAGCGGACGCGAGCGTCATCGTCGATCTGCGCGATTTGGGCCGCACCTACGAATGGGTCGTCGCCAAGGTCCGCATCTTCGACTTCGACGTCACCTTCCGGCCCCTTGGCGAAGGGGGGCCGGAGATCGTGTTCACGCTCGACGAGCAGAGCCAGCTGGTCCTCTCCCCCGAACTGATCACGGATCGCACGGATCCGGAGCCGGGGGTCCTGGGCGAATATGCGGTCGGCTATGCGTTCATCAAGGCGCCCCCCTCCGGGTTTCTGGCCTACGGTCCCGGACGGTTCGATGCGGCCGTCGAAGTGATCCGGTTCAGCGTGCTGGCAAGCGGGCAGATCCGGGTCCACATGGTGTTTGTCGCGAACCGGCCGACTGCCGTCGCCAGCGTCTCACTCGACCCGGTGGACTGGGCCCTGTGGACGGCCGATCGGATCTCGGGCGGGGCGGCCGCGGGGCTGCTGCGACCGCTGCGGGAGGCGCTCGACGAGCGGCCCATACGGCTCGGCGCCTTCGATCCGGTCTACACCTACGTCGCGCTCGCCAACGTGCTGACCGGCGGCTACGCGGCCGACCGGCTGTGCATCGCACGCGACGCCCTCGACAAGCAGTTCCTCGTGCAGCACTTCAGGCAGCACTACCAGACGATTGTCGGATCGCTGCTGACGTGGCGGCAGATCCCAGACTGGCTCGATGCCTCCGCGCTGCCTGAGTGGGTGATAACAGGGCGCAGCTCATGACGGGTGGACGCGCGAACGAGACCGGCGGCGCCGCCCGCAAGCACGCGTTCATTCTCGCCGGCGGCGGCGCGTACGCCGCGTACCAGATCGGGGTGGTGCGGGCGCTGCTGGACGGAGTGTCGCCGGCATCGAACTACTGGCCGCTCGAGCCGCAAATCGTGGTGGGTGCCTCGGCGGGCGCGTTCAATGCGGCCCTCCTCGTGTCGGCAGCCAACCGGGGGTTTCGGGCGGCGGTCGACCACCTGGAACGCACATGGCTGCGCGATCTGGCCGACTCCGTGGAGACATGCGGCAACGGCGTGTTCCGGCTCAGGCTCAATGCGGCCCGGTTCGCCGAACTTGGATGCATCGCCGATCCGGCGCGACTTCTTGTCGAGTTCCTCCAAGACACGGTGCATGTGACGGAGGATCTCGCGAGGCGCGGCGTGGCGCTGCTGGCGGCGCGAGGCACCCTCGAGCAACGGCTGGTCGAGCTCGTCGATGTCGAAACATTCATCTCGGTCGAACCCTTCAGGGGCGTCATCCGCCGCGACATCGACCCTGCCGCGATACGCCGATCCGCTCTGACGCTTCGCGTTGCCGCGATCAACTGGAAGACGGGCGCCGTCCGCATCTTCGGGAACGCCGACTTCACCAACGACACCAGCGCCGCGATCATCCAGGCGGCAATCGCGATTCCCGGGCTCTTCCCGTCGGTCGACATCGATGGCGCACCTTACGCGGACGCATCGTTTGTCCTGAACACGCCGCTCAAGCAGGCGATCGACACCGGCGCTGACGTGCTCCACGTCATGTATTTCAATCCCGACGTGGGCACGCTGCCGCTGCCCCGCGTTCGCAACACTGTGAGCACGCTGAACCGGGCCGTGCTGATTTCGCTCGGCGCCATGATGAACCGCGACATCGAAATTGCGTCGCGCGTCAACCTCGCTCTCGACGTGATGCGCCGTCAAACAGGCCCGGCGCTGCCCGCCGACGCCCGCGCGGTCGTCCATGAAGCGGGGTCCCGGGCGGCCGCTGCGGCGCGCGGAGCGCCTGCCGCGCCGCACCGGCCCATCGAGATCCACCGGTATCACACGCGGGAGTCGATGGGCGCGACGTTCAGGTGGCTCAGTTTCGGACTCGATCACCTCGAGCGCCTCGTCGCGCAGGGGTTCGAGGACACGCGGCGGCACGACTGCGTCGCGAGCGGGTGCATCATCCCCGATTGAGGCATCGGCCGATGGTCAGGAGCGTCATCGACTCATTCTTGCGGTTCAGCTGGGGGATGTCGCTGTGGACGGCACGGTTGATCGCCGGCGCGATGGTCCCAGGGCCCATGGCGTCGTTCGCCGCGCCCGCTGATCGGAGGGTTCCGCACCCCGGTTCGCTGGATCCCTCTTCATTCGTGGTCATCGGCGATGGGCTTGCCGCCGGGACAGGCGATTTTTACCTCAGCGCCGAGGGGCAGCGGCGGAGTTTTCCCGCCAGGCTTGCCCAGCAGATGGGCACCACCTACACCCAACGGCTCATCGAAGCACCGGGTGTCCCCTGGATGCCTGGTCTTCCGCCCCTGCCCGTCAGGGTACCCGCTGCCATGCAGGGTGCGGTGCTCGATCCTGTGCCGCGCGCTGACGATGCGCTGTGTGGCTTCTGCGTGCCTGGCATGGGCGTCGCACAGGCGTTGACCGAACGCGCCACTCCGCCGCTCGTCTGGCGCGAGGACGCCACGCGGACGATGCTCAACCTGGTCCTCGGGCTGTCGACGGAGGGCGGGTCTGACGCCGCATGTGCGCCCACGTTGCTGGAGCGCGTCGTGCGGCGCCGGCCCACGATCGCGGTGGTGGCGCTTGGGTTCGACGAGGTGCTGGACGCCGCTGTCGCGCAGGACCCGCGGAGGCTCCCAACGCCGGAATCGGTCCACGCGTATTACGAGCGTCTCGTGGGGACACTGCGCGACGCCGGCGCGCGCGTGCTCGTCCTGAACATCCCCGATCCGCTGACAACGGCGTTCTTCTCGCGCTTGCCCGACGCCGCGACGATTCTCCGGACCGATCCAGGACTGCTCGAGCAGCTCTACGGGCTGGCCTCGGACGCGCGAGTCAGCGTGTCCGGGCTGGTCGAGATTGGCAATCAGTTGCTGCGGCGCGAGATCGGACGCCTCTCCGCAGGCGCGGTGCTCGACGATGCCCTGGGCCAGGCGATCTCGGCGCAGGTGAAGGCGCTCAACGTGGAGGTCGAATCCGCCACGAGGTCCGCGGGCGGATGGCTGTTCGACCTCGCTGCGTGGCTGGAATGCCTCAATCGGAACGGCGCAGCGGTGGGCGACCGCCTCCTGACCGGACGGTACCTCGGTGGGTTCTATACGCTGAACGGGTGTTACCCGGGTGCGACCGGCCACGCCATGCTGGCGACCGCGCTGCTGGAGTTTCTCAACGACGCGTTCGACGCGTCGTTTCCGCTCATCGACGTCGCGCGCGTGATGGCCGACGACTCCGTGGCGCTGTACGAGTGCGGTCAGGGGCCGCCGTGGACGATCGCCGATCTGTCACGCCCGCTGCCGCCGCCGCAGGCGCCCGATCGCGTCATGTCTGTCCCGGCGCCGGCCCTCTTCGCCGGAACACCGCAGCACGGGGGCACCAGCACGCGCCTGCGGCTCCCGCCCAGGCTGGTCCAGACGTTGCCCGTGTGCAAGGAGACGAGCTACTTCGGAGAGGCGATCCGCGCGGTGAACTGCCGCAGCAAGCGTGAGAGCGCCTATGGCAGCTGTGCGGGGCTGCTGTTCAACGGCCACGTCATGACGGACAGCCACCTCAGTGGCCGCATCCGGATCCAGTTCACCCCGCCCGAAGGCGACGTGACGCACTTCACGGTGACGCTGCTCGACGGGCTCGTCGGCGACGACAGCACGCTCGTGGCGCCGTCGTTTTATCAGATGCCGTTTCTCGGCAACCGCGTGAGCGACTTTCCCGGCGCAGTCTCGACAGGGGATCTGGACCTCGTGACGGGCGAAGTCCGGAATCTGAGCTTCTCGTTCGCGATTGCGACGTCTGGGCTCGCCGCGCTCGCGGCTGTCAATCCGCACTTTCCCCGGCGGGCGATCACGTTTCCCGGGCAATACGGGTCTGCATGGGCGCGCTTCGAGCAGCGGCCGGACGGGCTGCTCGATTTCGCCTTCTTCGGGACGACGTTTCTCCCCCTTGGCGCCGCGCTGGGTGGAGACCCGCTGCGCTTCCCGCTGCCGTTTGCAGGTCCCGCTCTCGACTACGCGACGATCCCCGCACCGGGGACCGTCATGCATCCGCATGTCTGCCTGAACACGAGGGATATCAGCCTCGACACGACCGACGTGCCGGATCTGCCGCAGAACACGATTCGAGAGTACTCGCTGTTCGGCCGCAGGAGCAGCTTTGGAGACCGGTTCACGCTGAACGCGCCCGAGCTGGGAAGCGCGACCGGGCGTTCGCATCTCATCGGGCGGGCGGAGATCCAGTTCGGCGTCCGTTCCGGCAACTCCATTCCGGTTCTGGTGACGCTGCTCGGCCCGGGCGGCCTGCTGCAGGCGGTCGAACCGTCAGCCGTCACCGAGGCATTTCCGGGACGCCTGTCCCTGGGGCCCCTGGGCTATGACGAGCTCCTGCGTTTCCCGCTCAGGACGTACTTTCTCGAGGGGGTGTCGTTCCTTGAGGACCCGTTCGACATCTCGGTGGGCGCAGTGGATGTCCGCAGCGGGCAGCTGCTGACCGACCTGCTGCACCGCGGGTTCCTCGACCAGGATGTGTTTCTCGCGCTCTTGCGGGTCGAGCCGCGAACGCCGAAATCGTCCTTCTATTTTCGCGGTCCGGCGCGGTTCGAGGCGGCGGGCGGCGGCGGGACGATCTTCCGGTTCAAAGGGCAGACGACCGTGCCATATCCAGCGGGGTTCAGGTTTCCCCAGCCGGATCTGGCGTCCGCGTTCGTCATCGGCCCCGGGTCGGTGCTCGACCCATTCCTGTGGCTGCACGCCATCGAAGGCGGCCGTCCGGGCGGCGCCAGCCTCACCGGCGTCGCGTCCAACGTCGTCGCGTCAAACGGCGAAGTGTTCTCGTACTCGTTTGGCCTCGATGCGGCCGGGCGCGGGCACTTCGAGTACACGAACGCGTCCCAGGACGGCACGTTCCGGCTGCAGTCGGTGACGTGGATCGATTTCGGCCGGTCGCGCGGCTCGAGCGACATCGACACCGTCTCGTTCTCCGGGTTCGGCATCTGGAGCAAGGATGGCGTGCAGTCGAGGCAGCAGGCGTCGGTTCAGATCTCGACGGCCGACAGATCCGGATACGTGGGAATCCTGATAGGTGGCGGAGCGGTGTCGAACGTGAACACGAAGCCGCCGCTGATCGTAGAGGTCCTTCCATGACGACCAGCCGCGGACCCGCGTTCGACATCCTCGCGCCCGGCACCCTGTTCCGATCACGGAGCCGTACCATCACCGAGACCGACGTCGTCAACTTTGCCGGGCTCTCGGGCGACTACATGGAGCTGCACGTGAGCGAGGTGCACGCCGCCAGGAGCCTCTATGGCCGTCGCGTCGCGCACGGCGCCCTCGTCTTCGGCATTTCAACGGGCCTCAGCGCACAGATGAACCTCGTGAACGACATCGTGATCGCGTTCGTCGGGGTCGATCACCTGCGGTTTACGCAGCCCGTGTTCGTCGGCGACACGCTCACTGTCACCAAGCGGGTGATCGAGCGGCGCGAGATGTCCGCCGGCCGGGGGCTCCTGCTCTTCGACACGAAGGTGCTCAATCAGAGCGGCCACACCGTGCTCGCCTACGTGGACAAGCTCCTCGTCAGCTGGGCGGCGGGGCGGGAGACCGCCGAGGAGACGTCGGCTGCTGGCGCGTGACGCGGGGCGTCGCCACCCTGTACGACCCGCACGTGGGCCGGCCGAGGCCGGCACGACGCCGCAAATCCGCACCTGAACGCTGTCTAACGGGCTGTGCGAGTCGCTCGCTCCGACATCGCGGTGTCGGCGCCGGCATTGCCGGCGGCTGCGCCGCGGTTCCGGACGCGGTCCGACCAGGCGCGCGTGCTCCTCGAGGCATCCATCGGCCTGGCGTGCGTGGTCCTGGCCGTGACCGGTGGCGCGGCACTGGTCGATTCGCGCGCGCGGGCGTTCTTTGCGGTCGGACAGGGTTTCGAGCGGCTGTTGCGCGACGCCGCGCGCGCGGCGCGTCAGTCTGATGCGGCAGCGTTTGCGGCATCGTTCGCCGACTCGTACTCCGGCACCCAACTGGGGCTCACGCAGATTGCGGCCAGCGGCACGCGTGGAGGCGTCACGCACTTTCGTCTTCGCGCGGGCAGCGCGCGCACGAGTCGTACGGAGGCGCTTCGAGAGTGGTCGGCGTACTTCGCGCAGTTCGAAGCGATCGACGAGGTCCGGTTCGAGGTCGATCGGATCGAGCGCTGGCAGGCAGCCGGACCCGCGGTGGCGACGGCTCGCTTCGAGCTGATCGGGCGGCTGCGCGGGGCCGCCCGGAGCTCGATCGATCGCGCCCGCCTGCTCGTACGCGTCGACGGTCCGGCCGGTCGGCCGCGCATCGCCGCAGCGGCGCTCCTGGACGGGGAACGCCTGACGAGCGAGGCGCCGATGTTCGAGGATGTGGCGCCCGCCGCCGGCGTCGCGTTTCGGCATCGGTACTATCCGCCGTTTCTCGATCAGCCGATGAAGTTCGGCACGATCCGCCATGGCCCGGGCGGCATCACGGCCGTCGATTACGACCACGACGGCTGGTACGATCTATTCATCCCCGATGGCGTCGAGTCGCGGCTGCTTCGGAACCGCGGCGACGGCACGTTCGAGGACGTCACGACGCGCGTCGGCCTGGCCGGCCTCGATGGCGTCAGCGTGGCCGTGTTCGCCGACTACGACAACGACGGCTTGAAGGACGCCTTCGTCAGTCGCACCTTCCGGGCGAACCAGCTCTTTCACAACCGCGGCGACGGCACCTTCGAGGACGTGACAGCGGCCGCGGGCATCGGCGAGGACTGCTGCACGACGGCCGCATCGTGGGCCGACTACGACAACGACGGCTTCCTGGACCTGTACGTCGGGCGCTATCTGGATCCTCGGCTGCGGCCGCCGACGACGTTCTTCTACGCGCGAAACGGCGAGCCGAATCAGCTGTACCGCAACAACGGAGACGGCACGTTTACCAACGTGACGGTGCGCGCCGGCGTCGGCGAGTCGGGACTGTGCCTCGGCACCGCCTGGGGCGACTACGACGACGACGGCTTCCTCGATCTGTACGTCGTGAACGACTTCGGCCGCAGCACGCTCTATCACAACAACCGCGACGGCACGTTCACTGACGTCACGGTCGAGAGCAACACGCTCGCGTATGGCGCAGGGATGAACGCCTCGGTGGCCGACTACGACAACGACGGACGTCTCGACTTGTACACGACCGACATCCGATCCGACAGCGCGTGGCTGGCCGAACCGCCGTTGGTCTTTCGTTACATGTTGACCTCGGTCCGGCAGGGCGTGTGGACGACGGACATGTCGCTGTACGTTGAGATGTTCCGGCAATCGGGGCTCGGCGTCACGGGCGTGTTCCGGAAGATGGCGTCCGGCAACACCCTGCTCCGGAACAACGGCGACGGCACGTTCGAGGACGTCACGCTGAAGGCCCGCGCGAACCCGCCGGGCTGGTTCTGGGGCGCGGCATTCGCCGATTTCGACAACGACACCTGGCAGGACATCTACGCCGCGGACGGCTGGATCTACAACGACCGCGACTCCGAGATTGAGCTCGAGTTCCTGTGGGACGTCATGTCGCGACAGGCCGACTACAAGACGGGGGCGTTGTTCGACGTGAGCCGGTTCGGAGGCGCGTCGTGGCATGGGTGGGAGCGGAACCGTTACCTGCGGAACAACGGCGATGGCACGTTCACCGAGATCGGCCACGCCACCGGCTCCGACCTCCTGCTGAACAGCCGCGGCGTCGCGGTGGCGGATTTCTGGAACCGCGGACGGCTCGACATCGCCGTGGCCGCGTCGAACGACCGCCACGCGTTGCTGAAGAACACGGCTGCGGCCGCGGGCCATTGGCTCGGCATCGAGCTGGTGGGCACACGCACCAACCGCGATGCAGTGGGGGCCCACATCGCGGTGCGGGCGGGAGGAGCCCGTCAGATTCGACAGGTCGTCCTAGGAGACGGGTACGGGTCGCAGAGCTCGCTGCGTCAGTACTTCGGTCTGGGGACGTCCGGGACGGTTGACGAGCTTGTCGTGCGCTGGCCACGCTCGGGCGTGCAGACGTTTCGCGGGCTGGCCGCCGACCGCATCGTCGAGATCGTCGAAGGCCGGCACGCGGTCGTCGAGAAACACTATCGGGCCCCGCGGGAGTGGCTGCCGTGAGGCCGACAATCTGTGGGGCCATCCTGAGCGCACTGCTGTTCGCCACCCGTCCGTATGCCGACGTCCGATGGTTCGAGGACATCACCGCCGCGGCGCGGATTACGGCGGTCCACCGGAGCCGCGCGTTCGAGAACCGGTACGCCGAGATTCTCGGTGGCAATACGGCGCTCGGCGCCGCCGCTGCCGTGGCCGATTTCGACCGGGATGGATTCGAGGACATCTTTCTGACCAGCTCGAGCGCGGACGGCAAGAATGTCCTCTACCGGAACAACGGCGACCTCACATTCACCGACGTCGCCGCCCGGGCCGGCGTGGCAGACGGCAACGACCGCGTCAACGCCTCGGCCGACGCGCTCTGGTTCGACTACAACAACGACAGTGCCCCCGACCTCTTCGTCGTCCGCTTCGGCCGCAGTCAGCTCTTCCGGAACCTCGGCAACGGGCGCTTCGAAGAGGTCACGCACGCCGCCGGGCTGACCGGATACCTGAATGCAGTCGCCGCGGTGGCATTCGACTACGATCGCGACGGCTTCGTCGACCTGTTCGTCGGCAGCTATTTCGCGCCGATCGACCTGTTCGATCCACCCACACCCCGCTTCTTCCCCGAAAGCCTGGAGACGGCCAACAACGGCGGCGGCGTAATCGTGTTCCGGAACCGAGGCAACGGAACGTTCGCCGACGTGACCAAGCGGGTGGGCCTCGAGATGGGGGGGTGGACGCTCGACCTCGGGCACGCCGATGCGGACAACGACGGCGACGAGGACCTGTACGTCGCATGCGACTTCGGTACCGACCGCTTCTTCGTGAACAACGGCGACGGCACGTTCACCGACCTGACGGAGCGCGCGATCGGCATCGACACCAAGAAGGGGATGAACGCCGAGTGGGGTGATTTCGATGGCGACGGGCGCCTGGACGTCTACGTGACCAACATCACGGACGACTTCATGCGGGAGGGGAACTTCCTCTGGCGCAACAACGGCGACCTGACGTTCACCGACGTATCGCGGGAGACGGGCACCTTCGAGACCGGATGGGCGTGGGGCGCGCAGTTCTTCGATTACGACAACGACGGCTGGCTGGATCTCTACGTGATGAACGGGTGGGTCTCGGCGGGGCCGGAGAGCTACGCGCCGGACATTCTCGCCATGATCGTCCAGCCAAACGTGGACCTCGCGGACGTGCGGAACTGGCCGCCGATGAAGGGCAAGAGCCTCAGCGGCTACCAGCACAAGCGCCTCTTCCGCAACGTGGCCGGCGGGTCGTTCGTCGAAGAAGCCGCGAGGCATGGCCTCGACTCGATTCGCGACGGCCGCGGCATCGGCGTCGCCGATTTCGACAATGACGGCCGCCAGGACCTGATCGTGTCCAACGCGAACGCCGCGCCGTTCCTGTACCGGAACGTGGCGCCGCGGCGCCACTGGATCGAACTCGTCCTCCGTGCGCCGCGCGTGAACCGGCTGGCCATCGGCGCGCAGGTGCGCGTCACGGTCGGCGATCGGACGCTCCTCCGGTTCGTCAACGGCGGCAACGGCTTCGAAGGGCAGAGCACCACGCGCGTGCACGCCGGGCTGGGCGATGCGCGCGAGGCGGACCGGATCGAGATTCGCTGGCCCGATGGCACGCGGCAGCATTTCGATCGGGTTGCAGCCGACCAGATCTACGAAATCGAGCAGGGCGATGCGTTGACGCGGTTCACGGCACAAAGGGCTCAGCATGCGTACTGAGGCCGTGCGTCCGGACGGCTCGCCGGCAGCAGCCCGCGATGCCGACCTGATCGACCGGGTGATCCAGTCGTACCGCCCGGACGGGCCGTTCATGGTGCTCCGGGCGAAAGAACTGCAGGCGATCTACACACAATACCGGCTGGACCCGCGGATGCCCGTCCCGGCGGTCTTCGCCGTGGAGTCGCTCGCGCACTTTCTCCAAGACGGCATCACCGCGCTCTTCAGGGCGCTCAATCTGACGAGCGACAGCCTCGTCCTCAGCGTCGGCGAAGGCAACGGCGCCCCGTCGCGCCTGCTGGCCAAGTTGGTCGGATGCCGAATCGTCGGCGTGGACGTGAGCCCGCTCCAGATTGCCAACGCACGTGAGGTGGCCCGCGTCCACGGTGTCGGGCATCTGGTGGAATACGTACAGCAGAACGCGAGCGCGCTCGATCTCGGTGCGCAACGGTTCGACGCCGCCTACTTCAACGAGACGATGTGTCATTGGGAGGACAAGCTGACCGCCCTCCGCCGAACCCGCGCCCACCTGAAGCCGAAAGCCCTGCTGGGCATCAATGACTGGCTGAGAGGCCGTCGCGGCACCCTGAACGACGCGTACGAAGCAGTGCCGGCGTTCCGAGGCCTGTATCAGCCTGACGTGTGGCGCCAGATCTCGCTCGGCGAGACCTGCCGCCTCTTGGAGGAGGCAGGCTTCCAGGTGCTTCGGGCCGAAGAGCGTACCGACTTGGTCGACCGGGGGCTCAAGCGCCGTCTCGGCGAGCTGCAACGGCTGCCGCAGAACGACGAACCCGTGCGGCGGGGCGTGCGGTACTACGAGGGGATGCTCGCCGCCCACTACGACTACGTGTGCTACGGCCGGGTCATCGCACGGGCCGCGTGACCCAGTGGGCCCCGGGGAAGGGAGCGCGCCATGGCAGAAACGACGGCGGTGAACCCGTGGACCTGGCAAGATCGGCTGGGGTTCTCGCAGGCGATCGAGATCCGCGGCGGCCATCGCGTCGTCCACTGCGCCGGGCAGACGTCAGTGGACGGCAACGGCAACCCGATCTATCCACGCGACATGCCCAGACAGATCAACCAGGCGCTCGATAATCTCGAGGTCGTCCTCAAAGAAGCCGGCCTGACGCTGGCGGATGTCGTCCGCCTGAACTACTACACGACGGACATGACGGCTCTCGCCAACGCGGCTCCGACATACGCGCCGCGACTGGCGGCCGCGGGCTGCCAGCCCGCCGCGACTGCCGTGGGTGTCACCAGCCTCTTTCATCCGGATCTCATGATCGAGATCGAGGCAATCGCGGTCCTTTAACCCCTCCGGCTGTCCTCCCTCCGCAGGCTCGCGTCTGTTGTTCCCGGCGTGGCGGCACGTGCGGCCGGTTCCGTCAGCAACGGAACTGGCCGTCGGGATCCACGATGTGCAGCAGGTAATAGTTGGAAAATGCGGCTGGCGCGAGGTCGATCGCGCCGAGCATCGACAGCGCGCCTCTGGCGCTGCGGAAGAGGCCGGTCCCCGGCCCGATTGGTCCGAAGCCCGTCATCCGAAACAGCGGGCCTGACACGCCTGGAAACTGCATGGCGAATCCCAGACCATGCGGCATGCTCGCCTCCAGGCTGCCCATCGACTGGTCGAGGAAGTCGATTCTGATGTTCTCCAGTTTCACCGCCAGGGGCCGGTCGGGTGTACCTGGGGCATTGGGATCGGCTGGATTGAAGAGCACGTCGGTCCGCCAGCGCGCAACGATCGGCCCCACGCCAATTGTCGCCTCGAGTTTGTCGCCCTTGTAGTCGAACTCCGTATGCACCGCGCGCAGCAACTCGTGGACGGTTGCGCCGGTCGGCGTCAATTGCACAGGGTGATCCGGGTCGGCTTCTCCCAAGACCGCTAATTTGGTGAGCAGACGGTCGGCAGGCTGCGTTCCATCCCGCGGGAGCAGCTCCGACGTGGTCTGATACACGCCGGTCGGATCCATCAGCCGCACGGTGAAATGAATGTGCAGCCTCGACCCGGCAATGTGGCCAGTGAGCACGTACGAGCCCTGGACACCGGCAAAGACGCCGGTACCCTCGACTATGTTGCCGTTCGCTTCCACACCGAGGCCGCCGTCGCCAAATCGCGACCGGGCCACGCGACCTGAGCCCGCACCGCGAAACTGACTTCGCGAATCATCGTCGAGCACGAACACGTCGTCGACGGTGAACCTCCGGCCGTTCCCTCCCGCCTGGGCGGCGCCAGCCTGCGGAAAGGTCCAGTTCAGACACGCATGGCCGCACACATCCCCGTTCAGGTTCACCGAGCCCATTCCGGTCCCGCACCCATCAATTCGGAAATCAATCGCATACCGATTCAGAGGCGCTCTCGCCGTAAACGCCCCGGAGCGCTCGGGATCCGGCACGTCGAAGATACCGACCAAGTTCAGATACGCCGATTGCTTCAGCAGCGTGAGGATGCGGTCGAGACTGTCCATCGCGCCAGACGTTGCCTGGGGGACCGCCGGTGGCGCGCCGGGCCGTGCCCGTGGCGGCGATGAGGGTGGAGGTGCCGGCCGGGCGGCCCCAACCACATTCAGCCTGCCTTCCGGGGTCTCGCGAACTGTGGGAGCCGGGGCGCGGCCGAACACCGCTTCGACGCCCTGTGCGAGGCCGAGCAGCCGGCGATCGTCATCGGCCAAACCAGACAACGTGAGTCCCACGGGCAGGCCGGACGACGACATGCCCGCATGAAGGCTCACCGAGGGAATGCCGATCACGCCGGACACGTGCGTGTTCCGCAGCAAGGTCTGGAATTGATTGACCTGCTTTCCGTTCAAATCGATGGTATCTCCAGGCTGGTCGCCTTCCGGGCGGATTGGAACCGGCTGAACCGGCACGGTCGGATAGACGAGCGCCGCAAGGTTTCTCTCGCGGAACAGCTTCTCGTACTCCGCTGCCAGCTTCAGACGGGTCTTCACCGCGTTTTCGGCCACGTCCGGCGGTACCGGGTTCGCGATGATCCGGTCGGTAAACGCGCGAATGTCTCGACTCCGGATGCTCGCCACGACTTGACCGAGCGTCACGTTGGTGCGGTAATGCTCGAGGAAATCCACCACGTCTCGCATGCCGCGCATGGTGGCCAGCGTGAGGAATGTCGGGAGCGCGGTCTGGCCCCATTCGCGGAGGTTGACCTCTACCAGAACCGCGCCCGCCTGGCGCAGCTTCAGGAGCGCCGCTTCCGAGACGCGTGCGACTTCCGGATCGAGATCTTCCCAATAGAAGCCGCGCGGCACACCCAGACGGACGCCCCGCACCGAGATCGGCGGCGACGGCGTCCTGCCTGCGACCACGGCGTCGAGCAGCGCGACGTCGGCGGCCGAACGGCCCATCGGCGCCGGCGTGGAAACCGCCCACGCGATCGGGAACAGCCCGTCGTCGAGCGTCGACGCGGTCCAGGATCCGAACGTCCAACCGTGAATGCGCCCTGAGGTGGACGGGCGCAGACCGGCGATGCCACAGAATGAAGCGGGCACGCGCGCGGAGCCGGCCGTATCGGAGGCGAGACCCGCCGGCGTGATCCGGGCCGACACCGCGATGGCCGTGCCACCGGCGCCGCCACCGGGCACCCGTGTCACGTCGTACGGATTTTTCGCGAAGCCGTACACCGCGTTGGAGTTCGTGAAGTTCCGTCCCAGTTCATCCATGTTGGCCTTCCCCAACAGGATGGCTCCGGCCTGAAACAGGCTCTCGACAACACGCGCGGTTTGTTGAGGATAGAAGTTTCTCAGCGCGTCTGTCCCGCCCGTCGTGGGGAAACCGACCGTGTTGAGGTTGTCTTTGATCGCGAGCGGCAGGCCGGCTACCGGTCCGAGCCGCTGTCCCTGTGAACGGGCCGTATCGACGGCCCGCGCACTCTCGAGCACGCGGTTCTCGTCAATCCAGGTGATGGCGCAGAGCTGGGTCGTGGCGCGGTATTGATCCAGGAGCTGCGAGGCATAGCGCTCGGCAGTGATCGAGCCGGAACGGATGTGCTCGACGGCTTCCGTGGCTGTCCATTCCAGCGCTTCGTGGACCGCGCGCGGCATTTTGCGTACGTCGACGCTCATCGCCGATGTTCCTTAATGTCCACGGCACACGGGCTGCTAGCGAAGCGCCGACACGATCGCCTCGGTGTCTTCGTAGGACCTGTAGCCGGTGACCTTGCCGTCCTTGAGCGTCCACGCCATCGCCCAGGGATCGTCGAACTCCTTCCCGGTCTTGCGCGAGCGCCCCCGGAACGTACCGAGCGCCACCACGATGTCGCCCTGCGCGACATAGTGCTGCACCTGCAGATCCAGCACCTCCACGGCCGCGTTCAGCTCGCCAAAGAAGCTCCTCACCTCCTCGGGCGTCGTGCGGGTCTTCCCCCAGGGGACGGCGGGCGCGCCGCGGTGGTGCCACTCGAACCGATCGGCGAGGGCATCGAGAATCGTCGCCACGTCGCCGCGCCCGAACGCGTCGTAGATCGTCTTCACGATACGGGCGTTTTCCTCAGTGCTCATCCCATGTCCGCGAGCCGGTCATTACTGGTAGGACACCCATGGACCCGCAATTTGCGCCTCTCCTCGCGGTCCGCTGATTTCCTTGCGCAAAGGGCGCGCCGGCGCGCGTACAGGTCCTTCGCAAACGCCATCGCTGTTTCTGTCTAACCGGGTGCCGTCCGCGCGACGGCTGCAGTGTTCCCGTCCCTCGAAGGGTTTGTCCCATGAAACGCACGCGCCTCGTTCTTACGCTCATTGCGACGACCCTCGCCTTCCAGCAGCTGCTCGCGGCCGACGGGCCCGCACTGGCGGAGCTGGAGAACCACCTTGCAAACGATCCAGAGAATCTCCAGCTAGCCAATGCCTATCGCCGGTCGATCATCGAGTCCGGCGAGTACGACCGCGCGCTCCGCTTTTTCGCCAGGCTCGTGGAGACCCACACCGTCGCCGCCAACGCGTACCTGAGCTACGGCTTCGCCCACGTGGACAAGATTCCGACCGTCGGTGCGGTCACGCAGGTGGTCCTCGCGGGCGCGGCTCTGAGCGCCTTCACGCGCGCCGTCGAGCTGCGGCCGTCGTGGATTGCCTACTACACGCGCGGATCCAGCTATCTCTTCTGGCCGAAGATCTTCGGCCGCGCGCCGCTCGGCGTCGCCGACCTCGAAGAGGCGCTGCGCATCCAGCAGCGCGAGCCGAAGCGGCCCTACCACGTGCGCACCTTCCTCGCGCTCGGCGACGGTTACTGGAAGGTGGAGCAGTACGACCGGGCGCGTGCCACGTGGGAACAGGGTCTGAAGCAGTTTCCCGAGAGCGAGGCGCTCCGCGCCCGGATCACGGCCGACGCGGGACGGCTGGCGGTGATGCTCGACGCGGCGTTCGATCCCACCAGGCGCGTCGATACGGACCTCAGCCCGCTGTGGAACGAGCCGTGACCCGGCTGCTGGTCGCGGGTTCACTCCTCGTCGCGGCGCCGCTCGGCCCGACGCTCGAGCAATCTCCCATTCGATTCGAGGAGATCGCGGCCGCGGCGGGCGTGCGGACCACCCACCAGACGCGCACGTTCGACGGCCCGTATGCCGACACGCTGAGGATGTTCACGACGGGCGGTGCGTCCGCGGCCGTGGCGGACTTCGACAACGATGGCCTCGACGACCTGTTCGTCACGAGCTCGGAGCGTGGCTCGCGCAACCGGCTGTTCCACAACGACGGCGGCCTGAAGTTCACCGACGTGACCGACCGCGCGGGCGTCGGGGGCGGCAACGACGCCAAATCGATCGTGGCCGACGCGCTCTGGTTCGACTATGACAACGACGGCTGGTGCGACCTGCTCGTGGTGCGCTTCGGCACGCCGATCCTGTACCGCAACCAGGGCAACGGGCGGTTCATCGACGTGTCCGCCGCATCGGGGCTGACCACGTTCGCCAACAGCATTGCCGCCATCGCGCTCGACTACGACAACGACGGCCGGCTCGACCTCCTCCTCGGCCACTACTTCGCGCCGATCAACCTGATCGATCTGCCTACGACGAAAGTGCTCCCGCACGATCTCGACAGCGCGTCGAACGGCGGTGGCGTCGCGCTGTGGCGCAACGCCGGCGGCGGCCGCTTCGTCGACGTCACGCGCGCAGCCGGCTTGGGCGAACACACCGGCTGGACCCTGGACGTGGGCCACGGCGACTTCAACAACGACGGCCTCCAGGACGTGTACCTGGCGAACGACTACGGCACCGACCGGCTGTTCATGAACCAGGGCGGCGGCCGCTTTCGCGACGTGACGGCGACCGCAATCGGGTTCGACACGAAGAAGGGGATGAACGTCGAGGTGGCCGACTACGACAACGACGGCTGGCTCGACATCTACACGACGAACATTCACGACGAGTACATGAAAGAGTGCGCCATGCTCTGGCACAACAACGGCGACGGCACGTTCACCGACCTGTCGCGAGAGACCGGCACGTGCGACACGCTGTGGGGCTGGGGCGCGAAGTTCGCCGACTTCGACAACGACGGCTGGCTCGATTTGTTCGTGACGAACGGGCTGCGCTCGGCCGGCCCCGACAACTACATCCCGGTGCTCGTGAAGATGATCACGGCGCCGGGCGTCGACTTCAGCGACCTGCGCAACTGGCCCGCGATCGGCAACATGACGTGGAGCGGCTACCAGCGCAAGAAGCTCCACCGCAACCTGGGCGACCACACCTTCAGGGAGATGGCGGCGGAGGCCGGCGTCGACAACGACCTGGACGGCCGCGGTGTGGCCATCGCCGACTTCGACAACGACGGCCGGCTGGACCTGTATCAGACCAGCGCCAACCAGCCGGCGCTGCTCTATCGCGGTCTCGCGCCCCGCCCCGGCAACTGGGTCCAGCTCGCCCTGACCGGGCGGTCCCCACGCGACGCGGTGGGAGCGCGCGTGACGCTCACGGCCGCAGGCCGCACGCAGATCCGCGAGGTCGACGGCGGGAATGGCTACGCCGGCCAGAGCACCGAGCGCGTGCACGTCGGCATCGGCGACGCCACCCGGGTCGATTCGCTCACGATTCGATGGCCCGACGGGCAGGTCGAGCAGTTCGACGTGCAGGTCAACCGGCTGACGCGCATCCGCCAGGGCGAGGCGGCGAGGGCGCGATGACGAGCCGCGGTCGGCGCGCCGCGCTCGTGCTCCTGGCCGTGCTGGCCGCGATCGGCGTCCGCCCGATGGCGGCCGACGAGGAGCAGCTGTGGGCGCACCGGAATCTGGGCAAGGCGTTCTACGAGAACCCGACCACGCAGTACCAGGCGGTGGAGGAGTTTGCCAAGGCGCTCGCGCTCGCGCCCGGCTCCGCGCGTGAGCGGCTGAACTACGGACTGGCGCTGCTGCGCGCGGGCAAGACCGACGGCGGGATCGCGGAGCTCGAACGCGTCCAGCGGCAGGACCCGATCGTCCCTCACACCTGGTTCAACCTCGGCATCCAGTACAAGAAGCGCGGAACGTCAGAGGCGACGGCGCTCGCGATCGCGCAGTTCGAGAAGATGATCGCGCTCGTTCCAGACGAGCCGATCTCCCACTACAACCTCGGGTCGCTCTACAAGGCGAGCGGACGCGCCGCGGACGCGCTCCGGCATTTCGAGACCGCCGCCCGTCTGGCCCCGCATCTTGCGGGCCCCCATTTCCAGCTCTACAACGCCTATCGCGATCCGGGCGTCGGGCGGATCGACGACGCCAACCGCGAGCTTGCGATCTTCCGCACGTTGAAGAAACAGCAGGAAGGCGCCGTCATCCCCGAGGATCTCGAGTGGAGCTTCTTCTCGGAGATCTGGGACCCGATCGATCCCGCCGATCGCGAGCCGTCGCCGGCGCCGGTGGCCCCATCGTTCGACGAGAGCAAGCTGCTCGACGGCCTCGATGCGGCCACTGCCGGCTTGGCTCTCCTCGCGGCCGACGGCGACGAGCGGCCCGACGTGGTCGCCTGGTCGAGCAGGGGAATGCGACTCATCGCCGGCGGCGATACACCCATCGACTCCGCCGGCGTCGAGCACCTCCGCGATGTCGCATCCGTCGCGCCGGGCGATTTCGATAACGACGGGACGCTCGATCTGGCCGTCGTGACACACACGGGCGTGAGCCTGCGGCGCGGCACCGGACAGCGCTCGTTCACGCCGCGTCCCGCGGCGCTGCCACAGGGCTCGTTCACGCGCGCGTTCTGGTTCGACCACGATCACGACTACGACCTGGATCTGCTTCTGCTCGGCGCGCGTAGTTACCTGCTGCGCAACGCGGGCGAGGCGGGGTTCGTCGACGCCACGACCGAATTCCCGTTCGTGGAGGGCCGGGCCATCGACGTGACGCCATTCGAGGTCGTGGCCGACACCATCGGCTTCGATCTCGTGGTCAGCTACGCGGATCGCCCCGGCGTGCTCTATCGGGATCGCCTCGCCGGCAGGTACGAGGCCGTGCCGCTCGACGTGCTGCCCTCGGGCGCGCGGGCGCTTCGCACGCTCGACTTCAACCACGACAGCTGGATGGATATCGCCGGGGAGGGCACGGCGGGGCCGTTCGTCCTGCTCAATGGTCATGGCCGGCTCGCCCCGCTGCCGCTCGGCGCGCGGCAGGGCGGCGGGCTTGCGGTGGCGGACTTTCTCAACACCGGCGTCGTCGATCTGATTGCCGGCGATCGACTCCTGCGCTGGACACCGGACGGCGTCCGCGACGCGGCGCTGGGGCCGCCCGCCGTGGCGCGGCTTGCGGCCGATTTCAACGGGGATGGCCGAACCGACCTTCTCGACGTCGATGCGTCCGGCGCCGTCCGGCTTCGCGCAAACACGAGCGCAAGCAGCGGACGCTGGGTGCGCGTTGCGCTCGAAGGCGTCAAGAATCTCAAAGTTGCGCCCGGCGCCGAGGTGGAGGTCAAGGCGGGGTCGCGTTACCAGAAGGCGCTGTATGCGGGTGTGCCGATACTCTTCGGCCTCGGCGCCCACGAATCAATCGACACCATTCGCATCACCTGGCCGAATGGCCTCATCCAGAACGAGCCGCGCCAGCCGGTCGGCCGTTCGGCGCGATTCAAGGAAGCGCCGCGCCTGTCCGGGTCATGTCCCATGGTATTCACATGGGACGGCACGAAGTTCCGCTTCATCACCGACGTGCTCGGTGTGGCGCCGCTCGGCGCCAGCGCGGGCGACGGCGAGTACTTCGCGGTGGATCGCGACGAGGACGTCCACATTCCCGGCGAGGCGCTCGCGCCGGTCGATGGGCACTACGAGATTCGCGTCACGGAGGAGCTGCGCGAAGTGGCCTACATCGATCGCCTGCAGCTCGTGGCACTCGATTACCCCGCGGGCGTGACGATCGTCACGAACGACAAGTTCAAGGCGCCGCCCTTTCCCGACTTCCGGCTGTTCGGCGTGGAGCGTGCCATTCCGCCGCAGGCGGCTCGCGACCATCGGGGCGCCGACGTGCTCGAGCGGCTGCTGCGCGCGGATCGCCGCTACGTGAACGGCTTCCAGCGCGATTTCGAGGGTGTGGCCGAGCGGCATTACCTCGATCTCGACTTCGGCAGCGCTGCGTCCGACACCCGCGCCGTGCTGATCCTTACCGGCTGGGTCGACTGGGCCGACGGCAGCACGTTCCGCCGCCTGGCGCAGGAGCGGTCCGGCGGGCTCGCCGCGCCTTCGCTCCAGGTCAAGGACGGGCGGGGAGAGTGGCAGACGGTCATCGAAGACATGGGTCTGCCGGCCGGCAAGACCAAGACCATTGCCGTGGATCTGACGGGCAAGTTCCTCTCCGCCTCGCGCGAGGTGCGGATCGTCACCACCGTGTGCGTGTACTGGGACCAGATCTACCTCAGCACGCACACCGCACCGCCCGAGGTGCGCCTCACGCCCCTCGACATGGCGTCGGCCGAGCTCGCGTTCCACGGCTTCTCGAAGCTGATTGCCGATCCGGCGCGCATGCAGCCGGAGGAGTTCGATTACCACCAGGTGCAGCCGGTCTCGATGTGGAATCCCACGCCGGGGTTGTACACGCGCTTTGGCGACGTCATGCCGCTGCTGCGGACCGCTGACGACCAGCTCGTCGTGATGGGGTCGGGCGACGAGATCCGCGTGCGCTTCCACATGCGGCGGCTGCCGCCGCTCGCCGCCGGGTGGCGCCGCGACTTCCTGCTGCGCGTCGAGGGGTACGCGAAGGACGGCGACGCCAACACTGCGTTCTCGCAGAGCGTCGAGCCGCTGCCGTTTCGCGCGATGACCGACTATCCGTACGGCTCGGACGAGCGATTCCCGCGCGCCGATGACGCCCGGCGCTACAACACGCGTCCTGCGCTCCGCTTTCTCCGTTCTCTCGTCGAAGGAAGGGAACCTCGATGACGCGTGCACCGGGCGGCCCGTGCGCGCCACGAACGACGCCGTGGCACGACGACGTGTTGCCAGTCGTGCGCACGTCGCTGGCCGGCAACGTGGATGCCGACGTGTGCGTCGTCGGGGCCGGCATCGCCGGCGTGACCACCGCGTACCTGCTGAGCCGTGAGGGCGCGTCGGTCGTCCTGCTCGATCGCGCGCACGCCGGAGGCGGCGAGACCGGCCGGACGACCGCGCATCTCTCGAACTTGATGGACGACCGCCTCGCGACCATGGGTACCTGTTCGTGCCACCCGCTGGTGATCGACGCGCGCTCGAGGACGAGTTCGATGCCGCGCGCCGCGCGGGCATGGAGGTGAGCTGGGTGTCGCGGGCGCCTGCACACCGGCACGCACGTGTCGATGGTCTGCGGTGGATCGCATCCGCGCGTGGAGACGACCGATGGCTGCGTCGTCCGCGCGTCGGCGGTGGTGTTCGCCACCAACACGCCCGTGCACGAGAACCTGCAGATTCATTTCAAGCAGTTGTACGTCGCCACCGGCGACTCCGGCCAGGGAATGACGCACGGCACGATCGCCGGCACGCTGCACCAGCGATCAGCCGTCTGTCCTCACCTTGGCTGCATCGTCCAGTGGAACTCGGTCGAGAAGATGTGGAACTGCCCGTGCCATGGATCGCGCTTTTTCTGCGACGGCCGCCTTGCCGGTGGCCCCGCGCGCGCGGACCTGACGTGAGGAGGTGCCGATGAAGAGCCGTTTCCCTGCGCTCGCCGGCGCGGCGTTCGTGCTGTATGTCGTCAATACGGCGTACGTCGCGGCGGCCGCCGACCCCACGTTAGTGTACGTCGCTGCCGTGCTCGCGCATGTCGGCGGGGGAGTGCTCCTGAGCCTGGCGCTGGTCGCCGTGCTTCTCTGGTATCCGGCGCTGCGCCGGATGCTCGCGCCGGCAGCCGCGCTGCTGGCGCCTGGCGTGGCGCTTGGGCTCTATCTGGCGGTGCGCGGGAACACGAGCGACCAGCAGTTCGCGTTCTGGGCCCACATGGCGACAGCGGCCGCAGGGACAGTAGCCCTGCTCGTCGTCACGTGGCGGCAGGCGAAGAGTGCCGCGGGACGCTGGCTCCGCTTCCGCGACGCGATGACGGTGGCGTGCACGGCGCTCGTCATGCTGCCGGCGGCCATCGCCGCCGACGCCCGCCTGCGGCCGAACTCCGCCGATCGCGTCGTGAATCCGGACGTGCCGCCGCTGTCGATGCACCAGGAAGGAGGCGGGCCCTCATCGCCGTTCTTCCCCTCGTCCGCCCGGACGAACGTCGGCGGCACGATCCCGTCGAACTTCTTCATGGACTCGGCAGCCTGCGGCGAGTGCCATCGCGACATCTACGAGCAGTGGAGCAGTTCGATGCACCGCTTTGCGTCGTTGAACAACCAGTTCTACCGGAAATCGATCGAGTACATGCAGGAGGTCGTCGGCACGCAACCGAGCAAGTGGTGCGCGGGGTGCCACGACCACGCCGTGTTCTTCAACGGCCGGTTCGAGCGGCCCATCCTCGAACAGATCGACACGCCCGAGGCACATGCAGGCCTCGCGTGCACGTCGTGTCACTCGATCGTGCACGTCGACAGCACGATGGGGAACGGCGGCTTCACAATCGAGTACCCACCACTGCACGAGCTGGCGACGAGCCGCAATCCTCTGATTCGCTCGGTGAGCAAGTGGTTCACCTATCTCGATCCGCAGCCGCATCGCCGGTCTTTCATGAAGCCGTTCATGCGCGAAGACTCCGCGGCGTACTGCTCGACCTGTCACAAGGTGCACCTCGACGTGCCAGTGAACGAATACCGGTGGATTCGCGGGTTCAATGACTACGACGCCTGGCAGGCCAGCGGCGTGTCGGGTGAGGGGGCCCGGTCCTTCTACTACCCCGCCACCACCTCGACCTGCCGCGACTGCCACATGCCCCTCGTGGCTTCCACCGATCCGGCGGCACGCGACGGCACGGTGCGGTCGCACCGGTTCCCGGGCGCGAACACGGCGGTACCGTTCGTCAATCACGATCGGCAGCAGCTGGAGACGACCACGGCCTTTCTCCAGTCGGGTTTCGTGTCGGTAGACATCTTTGCCGTGACGCCGGCCGAGGAGACCGGAACGCCGATGATTCGCCGGGCCGGCGAGGCGCCCACGGCCATGACGACCTTCGCTGTCGGGGAGGAGGCGGAGCAGCTCGCCCCGGCGTTCATTCGCGACGTCGGGCGCGTGGCCGCGCCGATCGATCGCGCCGCGCCCGCGGTGGTGCGCGGCAGCACGGTGCGCGTCGACGTCGTCGTGCGCACGCGCAGGATCGGTCACTTCTTCCCGGGCGGCACCGTCGACGCGTTCGACGTGTGGCTCGAGCTGCAGGCGCAGGACGCCGACGGTCGCGTGATCTTCTGGAGCGGCAGCGTCGAAGACGACGGCCGCGGTCCGGTCGAGTCCGGCGCCCATTTCTACCGCTCGTTCCTACTCGACGCGCAAGGCAATCCGATCAACAAGCGGAACGCGTGGCAGGCACGCAGCCTTCTGTACACCCGCCTCATTCCGCCCGGCGCAGCCGACGTGGCGCACTTCCGGCTTCGCATCCCGGAGAACGCGAAGGGGCCGATCACGCTGAAGGCGAAGCTCAATCACCGGAAGTTCTCCCACTACTACACGCAATTTGCCTATGCCGGGCGGCCGAAGCCCGGCCAGTCGCCCGCGCTGCTGTCGAGGTCGTTCAACAGCCTCGAGTACCTCTTCGACGAGGCCGGCGTGCCCGCCAACGTGTCCGGTCGGATCAAGGGCAGCATTCCAACGCTGCCGATCATGACGCTGGCCGAGGCGACGGCATCGCTGGCGGTCGGTGACGCGGCGGCAGAGCCGCGATGGGCGCCGGTCCTGTCGGCGGCCGACCGCGAGCGATGGAACGACTGGGGGATTGGCCTTCTCCTGCAGGGCGATCTGAAAGGCGCGGAGTACGCGTTCCGGCGGGTCACGCAGATCGAGCCGTCGTACGCCGATGGATGGCTGAACGTGGCGCGCGCGTTGATCCAGGAGGGACAGACCGACGCGGCCAAGCCCTTCCTCGACGAGGCGCAGCGCGTCGACGACAGCCTCGGGCGGATCCACTATTTTCGGGCGCTGGTCCAGAAGGCGGAGGGCGACTATGACGGCGCCCTGGTGTCGCTGGAGCGGGTGCTCGCGCAATACCCGCGCGACCGCGTCGTCCTCAACCAGCTCGCGCGGATCCTGTTCCTCACGCGACGGTTCGCCGACGCGCTCGTCGTGCTCGAGCGCGTGGCCCGCATCGATCCGGAGGACGTGCAGATGCACTACACGATGATGCTGTGCTACCGCGCAGTCGGCGATATGACGAAGGCCGAGCGCTCGGCGCAGCTGTTCCAGCGCTTCAAGGCCGATGAGGCGGCGCAGGTGATCACCGCACGCCGCCGCAGCCTCAGCCCCGAGGACAACAACGAGCGGCAGCCGATTCACGACCATGAGAGCGTCGCGCTCCAGGGAGGCGGGCTGTGAGGCCGCTCGCGTCGGCTCTGGCCGCGGCGGTGGCCGCCTCCGCGATCGTGTCGGGCGCGTCGGATGTCCCCGTGCAGTTCACCGACATCACGGCGTCTTCCGGCGTCCGCTTCGTCCACAACAGCGGCCGCGCCGGCAGGAAATGGCTGCCGGAGACGCTCGGATCCGGCACCGCGATCTTCGACGCGGACGGCGACGGCTGGCTCGACATCTTTCTCGTCAACGGCCGGAGCTGGACCCGCGGCGGACGCCGGCCGCTCCAGGCCCTCTACCGAAACAACGGCGACGGCACCTTTGCCGACATTTCCCGTGGCAGCGGGCTCGATATCGAGGTGTACGGGATGGGTGTCGCCGTCGGCGACTACGACAACGACGGCCGCGACGATCTGTACCTGACGGCGCTCGAGGGCGACCGCCTGTTCCGCAACGTCGGCAACGGGCGCTTCGTCGACGCGACGGCGGCGTCCGGGATCGCCAATGCGAGCTTCGGCACCAGTGCCGCCTGGCTCGATTTCGATCGCGACGGCCAGCTGGACCTGTTCGTTGCCAACTACGTGCGGTGGGAGGCGGCCGGCGATCTGTGGTGCTCGCTCGACGGCCAGACGAAGTCGTACTGCACACCCGAATCGTACAAGGGCACCGTGTCGCGGCTCTTTCGAAACAGGGGACCCGCCGCCGCCGGACCGCGCTTCGAGGACGTGACCGCGCAGGCGCGCCTCGACGATCCCACGAGCAAATCGCTCGGCGTGTCGGTGCTCGACTACGACGTCGACGGGTGGCCGGACCTCTTCGTGGCCAACGATACGCAGCCCAACAAGCTGTACCGCAACAATCGCAACGGGACCTTCACGGAAGAAGGCATCAGCGCCGGCGTGGCCTACGGCGAAGACGGCGTGGCGCGCAGCGCGATGGGCGTCGACGCCGCCGATTACGATCGCTCCGGGCGTCCGCACCTGCTGGTCGGCAACTTCTCGAACCAGATGCTGGGGCTGTACCACAACGACGGACGCGTGTTCGTCGACGAGGCTCCGACGAGCATCGTCGGCCGCGCGAGCCTGCTGACGCTTGCCTTCGCGGTGTTCTTCTTCGACTACGACCTCGACGGGTTCCTCGACATCTTCGCGGCCAACGGGCACATCGAGGAGGAAATCGCCCGCGTCCAGCCGAAGGTGCAGTACCAGCAGCCGCCGTTGGTGTTCCGGAACACGGCCGGTCGCGGGTTCGAGAACACGACCGCGCGGCTCGGCGCCGCGCTCAACCGAAGCATCGTCGCGCGCGGGGCGGCGCACGGCGATCTCGACCGCGACGGCGATCCCGATCTCGTGATCACCACCAATCACGGGCCGGCGTACGTCTACCGCAACGACGGCGGGAATCGAAACAACTGGGTCACGTTCCGCCTGACGGGGACGCGCTCCAACCGGAGCGCCATCGGCGCCGTCGTTCGGGTGGAGAGTGCGTCGGGACGGCAGTGGAACATGGTGCGGAGCGGCTCGAGCTACTGCTCCCAAAGCGATCTCGCGCTCACCTTCGGGCTGGGTGCCGATACGCGCCTTTCGCGGGTGACGGTGGAGTGGCCGAGCGGCGCACGTCAGACGTTCAGCGAACTGCCGGCGGGTCGCGAGTACCGCCTCGAAGAGGGCGCGGCTCCCGTGCCCGCGCTGCCGCCGGCGCCGCGTCCGGCGGTCGGCATCACAAGGCAGACCCGGTAGACCACGTGGACGAACAGCGGCCGATGCCGGGCACGCCCGTTCGATACGCGGCGGCGATCTGCCAGACCGATCTCACCGGTCCGCGCGAGCGCGCCGAGATGCGGCGGAACACCGACCGGATGCTCGAGATGATCGAGGCAGCTGTCGCGGGGAGCCGCCCCTTCCTGCCGGTGCGCCTGGTGGTGTTTCCCGAATTCGCCCATGCGGCTCCCGTGTACGCCACGGTTCCGGAATTGCTCCGGCATCTGGCGGTCGAGATCCCCAACGAGCACACCGAGCGGCTCACGGCCGTCGCGCGGCGGCACGACATCTACATCCAGTCGGGGACGATGCTCGAGCGGGACGCGCGGTGGCCCGGCGCCGTGTTCAACACGTCGTGCCTGATCGGTCCGGAGGGGATGCTCTTCCGGTATCGAAAGGTCAACCCGTGGATTCCGTTCGAAGTGCACACCAGCCCGCACGACCTCGCGGACTACGCCGACCCGCTCTTTCCGGTGGCCGAGACGCCGATTGGCCGTCTGGGGTGCGCCATCTGCTACGACTGGCTGTTTCCCGAAGCCATCCGCCAGCTTGCCGCCAACGGCGCCGAGGTGCTGATCCGCGTGTCGGCCTTCATGGACCCGTGGGGCGCGACGGACCCGCTCGACTGGTGGACGGTCGTCAATCGCTGTCGCGCGCTCGAAAACGTGGCTTACGTCGTGGCCGCCAATCAGGGGGCCAGCCTGGCGCACTATCCGCCCTATTCGTGGCCCGGCGGATCGCAGGTGGTCGACTACGACGGCCGCGTGCTCGTGCAGGCCACGCCGGGGCCGGGCGAGCGGATCGTCGTCGCGCCGATCGACCTGACCGCGCTGCGGCACGAACGCGACACGCGCAGCGGCCATCACATGCTCGCGCACCTGCGCAGCGAGGCGTATCCCGTCTACCGGCAGCCGCAGCTCCCGGCCATCCCGCGTGGGACGACGCTGTCATACGAGGTGAACTGCGAGCGGATTGCGGCCGGCAAGGCACGGCTGCGCGCGTCGGGCAGCGTTTCGATCCGTGTCGTCGCTAGCGCTCGACCTGCCGCGGAGCCGCACCGCGATCAGAGTTGCGATACACGTTCGATGGTTACGTCGCCGAAGACCAAATCGTCAGTGACAGCACCATAGCCGGCGTAATAACCGTTCATGGTGCGACCTGTTCCTGTGAGGCGAAGCACGCACGCGCCGAATTGCATGAGCGTCGGATCGGTTCCTCGGTAATCGAGGAGAAGGTACCGGTGATGCCTGAAACCACCATCGAACGGCCAATGATACAAAAAGCCAAGAGGCGGATCGGGGTGGTGACCAGCTCGCGCGCGGACTACGGGCACCTTCGCTGGCCGCTTCGAGAGATGGCGAACCGCCCCGGGCTCGAGCCGCGCCTGTACGTGACCGGCGCGCATCTGTCGCCCGAGTTCGGCGCCACGGTCGCCGAGATCGAACGCGACGGTCTTCCGGTGGCGGGACAAATCGAGTCGCTGCTGTCGTCGGATACCGGCATCGGGGCCGCGAAAACGACGGCCGTCGCCATGCTGGGGTTTGCCGACCTGTTTGCACGCGAGCGTCCGGATCTCGTGCTCCTCATTGCGGATCGCTACGAGACGGTTGCACCGGCGGTCGCCGCGCTCACCATGCGCATTCCGGTCGCGCACATCGAAGGCGGCGAGATCAGCGAGGGGGCCATCGATGACGCGGTCCGCAATGCGCTGACCCGGCTGGCGCATCTGCATTTCGTCACCACGCGGGGAGCGGCCGCGCGCATCGCGGCGTCTGGCGAGGAGCCGTGGCGGATTCTGTGGACCGGATCGCCGTCGCTCGATCAGCTCCGGCGCGAGCCGCTGCCTGATCCCGCCGCCCTGCTTCGCAGCCTCGCATTCGACGGCGCTGCGGTGCCGCTGGTGGTGGCGTACCACCCGGTGACGCTGGCCGAGTTGCCACTCGAGGAGGCGCGCGCATTACTCGGAGCGCTCGCGTCGATTGACGCTCCGATCGTGTTCTGCTTTTCGAATGCCGATCCGGGGAGCCGCGCCATCATCGCCGAAGCGGATGCCTTCTGCGCCCGCCGCGCGAACGCGCGTCTGGTCACCAATCTTCCTCCCCTGCAGTACTTGTCGCTGCTCGGCGCCTCGGCGGCGCTGGTGGGAAATTCCTCGAGCGGCATCATGGAGGCGGCCTCGCTGGGCGTACCCGTCGTCGACATCGGCGAGCGGCAGCGCGGCCGCGAGCGCGGCCGCAACGTGGTATGGGCGGCCGGCAACCGCGCGGCCATCGCGCGCGCGATCGCGCACGTCACCTCCAATGGATTCCGTTCCTCACTCGCCGGCCTCGCCAATCCTTACGGCGACGGACACGCATCGGAACGGATCGCGAGCGCGCTTGCGGCAGTTCCCTTCGGCGAGCGGCTGCTGGTCAAGCGTGCGCTGCAGCTCGAGAGCACGGGTACGGCATTCAGATGGGTCGCGCAGCCGGGCGGCCACAGGCATCATGACGTCTACACCAGAGTCGAGAGGGCGCATCTTTCTCTCCGTGCCGCACATGAGCGGCCACGAGCAGGCGTTCGTGCGCGAGGCGTTCGCGTCGAACTGGCTGTCGACCGTCGGGCCGAACGTCGATCGGCTCGAACGTGAGTGTCAGGCGAGGCTCGGGCTGCCCGTGGCCGCCGTCTCGAGCGGCACGGCCGCCATTCATCTGGGGCTGCGCCTGCTCGGGGTGGGAGCCGGCGACGAGGTCTTCTGTTCGACGCTGACGTTCGTCGCGTCGGCCAATCCCATCCTGTATCTCGGCGCGCAGCCGGTCTTCATCGACAGCGATCGCGCGACCTGGAACATGAATCCCGCGCTGCTGCGGGACGCGCTCGGCGACCGTGCCCGCTGGAACCGCCTGCCGCGTGCCGTCGTCGTCGTCCACCTGTACGGGCAGTGCGCCGACATGGCACCGATTCTCGACGCGTGCCGGCAATACGACGTGCCGGTGCTCGAGGATGCGGCCGAGTCGCTTGGAGCCGAGTATCGCGGGCGTCCGGCCGGGACGCTCGGCGACATCGGGGTGTTCTCGCTGAACGGCAACAAGATCATCACGGGCTCGGCCGGTGGCCTGCTCGTCGCGCGGGATCGGCGCTGGATCGAGCGCGCGAAGCACTGGGCCGCGCAGGCGCGCGAGCCCGGCCCGGCCTACGAGCACCGCGATCTGGGGCACAACTACGGGATGAGCAATGTCATCGCGGGCATCGCCTGCGGCCAGCTGTGCGTGCTCGACGAGCGCATCCGCCGCCGGCGCGAAGTCGCCCGCGTCTACCGCGCCGCCTTTACGGATCTGGACGGCATCGTCCCGATGCCGGAGTGCGAGTACGGGGTGCCGACCTGTTGGCTCAGCGCGTTTCTCATCGACGCGCGCGCGTTCGGCGCGACCCGCGACGAGCTGCTGCGCGCCCTCGCGACGGCCGACATCGAGGCGCGTCCCGTCTGGACGCCTCTTCATCTTCAGCCGCTGTTCCGCGGCGCGGCAGCCGTCGGCGGAGACGTCGCCGAGGACCTGCACCGCCGCGGCATCTGTCTCCCGAGCTCGAGCTGCCTGCCGCGGGACGACCAGGACCGCGTCGTGCATGTCGTCCGATCGCTCGCCCGCCGCGGACGTGCACGCAGCCGGATCATCCGCGCACTCCGATCGGATCACGGCGATCGCGACGCCGAGCGGCTCCTCGGGCGGCCGTGCCCCGCGCCCGATGCGTCGAGGCTGGCGCCGGTCTGCGAGGGGTGCACGATCCTCATCACAGGCGGCGGCGGGACGATCGGCAGCGAGTTGGCGCGGCAGATCGCTGGCGTGCGGCCTCGCCGGCTGGTGCTTTTCGATCGGTCGGAACACGACCTGTGCCGGGTCGAGCTGGAGCTCACCTGCGGCGGCGGCCGCACGGACGTCGTGACGATCGTCGGCGACGTAGTGGACGCGGCGGCCCTGAACGACGTGTTCAGCGAGTTCCGGCCGGACGTCGTCCTGCACGCCGCGGCATACAAGCACGTCAGGCTCCTGGAACGGCATCCCTTCACCGCCATTCGCAACAACGCGCTCGGCAGTCGCGCCGTTGCGACGCTGTCGCGCCGCCATGGCGTCAGCACCTGCGTGCTCGTCTCGACGGACAAGGCGGTCTCGCCCACGAGCGTGATGGGCGTGAGCAAGCGAATCGCGGAGCTCGTCTTCCTGAGCTGCCGTGCCAGGTCCGGGACCAGGTTCCGCATCGCGCGGCTCGGAAACGTGCTGGGGAGCAGCGGCAGCGTCGTGCCGCTGTTCGAGCGGCAGATCGCGGATGGCCGGCCGCTCACGGTCACCGATCCGCACGCAACCCGCTACTTCATCACCATTTCGGATGCGGCGAGGTTCCTGCTCGAGGCGGGCCTGCTCGTTGGCGAGGGAGAGCTGTTTCTGCCCGACATGGGCGATCCGGTACGCATCCTCGACCTCGCACACAGGCTGATGGACGGCGCGGGCGTCGCCTCGGGTCGCCGTCCCGTCCTCCTGACGGGCTTGCGTCCTGGCGAAAAGCGGCACGAGGAGCTACTGTTTCCCGCCGAAACGGTGGAACCGACCGACCGCCCCTCAATCCGCCGCGTCCGCGGTCCCATCCCGGACGGACGCGCCGTTCGCCGGGCGATCCGTGCGCTGCGCATCGCGTGCGACCGTCGCGACGTCATGGCACTGGTGGGCACGCTTCGACAGATTGTTCCAGAGTTCGAGCCGAGCAGTGCCTTTGCGCCATTCATCGGGGCGCGCGACGCGCGCGAGGAGCGCGCAATCGATCTGCACCGTGGCGCGGAGGAACGTAGCGCGCCGCTTGCCACCCGGGCTTCTCCTCAGCCGTCTACTTCACGCCACTCTGATCGATTAGCGCGTATGGATTAGCGGTAATGCCTGTCACGCCGGAGGCCGCGCCCACTATGCAAATGTTTGTATATCGTGTCAACGCGTTCGCTGCGGCAACGGCCACGAAGCTTGTCCGCGGCGTTTGAAGGCTCCTCGACCAGGCGCTAAAGGCGACGAACGGGAAGACGATCGTGGAAAGCTACGACTCTGGATGAGGTGGACGCTTGGCCACTTGGCGCGTACATCGTGTCGCCGAAAATGAGGCAAATGCGCTATTGACCCTCGCGCCGGCCGGGTCGTAGGGTGGGCGCATCGGTCTCTCGGACCTCTCAAACGGAAGGCAAAGGGGGAGACTGCCGTGGAATTCCTGGCGCTGATTGAGCAGAGCAGCTTGGCCGTGTGGCTGCGGGAGTCCCCGACGGTCTTTGCCTATGCGACCGTGCTGGCGGTTCACACGTTCGGTCTGGCGCTCGTCGTGGGCCTCAGTACGGCCGTGGCCTTGCGGGCGCTCGGGTTCGCGCCGGGCATGGCGCTGCTGCCGCTCGGCAGCCTCTTCCCTCTCATGTGGGTCGGCTTCTGGCTCAACGCCTTCACGGGCGTGCTCCTGGTGACGATCGACGCGCGGCTGTTCCTCACGATGCCGACGTTCTATCTCAAGCTGCTGGCCATCGCCCTGGCCATCACGAGCCTGCGGTGGCTGCAGACGGAAGTCTTCGAGGGTCGGGCGCCGAACGGCGGCGTGTCGGCGAAGGGGAAGCGGCTGGCCGGCGCGACGCTCCTCTTCTGGCTGGTGGCGATCACGGCGGGACGCGTCACCGCCTACGACGCCTACATCGGCTGGGAGACGGCGGCCGCGGTGCTCGTGCTCGGGACACTACTGCTCGTGGGCGGGCACGTGGGGGCGCGGATGCTCCGCGGGAGCACGCGGCTGGAGCGCCGGACGATGTCGGCATCGCGGGCGGCTGCTGACATGTGAAGGCGGGAGACGTCTGCGATGGAAGCCTTTCTCCGGTACATCCTGCGGTGGCCCAGTCTTGAGCACTTCATCCAGGCCTATGCCTGGGTGTGGCCGCTGGCCGAGGTCATGCACTTCGTCGGCTTGGCGCTGCTCATCGGGACCGTCGGCCTGTTCGACCTGCGCCTGCTGGGCGTGGGGAAGGGGTTGGCGGTGGCGCCGGTGCGGCGGCTGCTCCCCTGGGGCGTGTTCGGATTCGTGCTGTCCGTGGTCAGCGGGTCGCTGTTCGTCGGAGGCTTGTGGGCCAACATCGCCGTGCATCCCTATGACGTCCTGATCGTCAACGGCTACCTCCAGACCAAGCTGATCTTCATCGGGCTGGCGGGCCTGAACCTGCTCGCCTTTTATCTGACCGGCATGTCCCGGGCGGTCGATGCAGTTGGTCCAGGAGAAGACGCGCCTCCGCTCGCCAAGGCCATCGCCGGGGTGTCGCTGTTTCTCTGGTTCGGGGTGATTTATGTCGGCCGCCTCATCGTGTGGGGAAACCTCGCGCTGGGTGGTTAGGTGCCCGCAACCTCGGTGGCCCGTTGTGCACACATCGGAAGGAGTGACTCGGTGACCTCGCGACCCTCTGACGCCCGCCTGATCGCGGGACTGATTGGAATCCTGTTCCTCGGCGCACTGGGCCGGCCAGTCGCGGCCCACCACTCCTTTGCGATGTACGACACGACGACAACAAAGACGCTGACGGGCAAGCTGATTCGCTTCGTTCCGGGCCCGAATCACGCGCAGCTCATCTTCGAGCTGCTCGGCGGCGACGGTAAGCCGGTGCTGGGCGGGGACGGCAAGCCCGTGGTGTGGGGTGTCGAAACAGGACCGGCGTTTTCCCTCGCCCGTCAGGGGGTGACCGTCAAGAGCTTCCCGGTCGGCACCATTCTGACGGTGACGCTCAATCCACTCAGAGACGGCCGCAACTTCGGCGCTCTGCGGGGCGACGGCATGCTCATCGGCTGCGGCACCGCGTGGCCGGACGGCGGCTGCGATGGCAGGACCGGCACGGTGTTCGTCAAGCCAGTCGCCGATTCAACCGGAGAGAGTGCAGCGCGGGAGCCCTGAGCGCGCGCGCCGACGGTTTCTTCACCGCCCCCGAACAGTCCTCAGGATCGATTCCACCTCGGGCCGCTCGGGCGCCTGAGGCGCGAGCCGCGCGAACGTCTCGAAGCGGCTCACCGTCAGGTCGGCCCGCTGCAACCGGTCGTACGCGAGGCCGGCGTAGTAGTAGGCGTACGCAAAGGTCGGATCGGCCGCGATCGTTCGCTCGAAGGCCTGCGCCGCCACGCTGAAGTCGCCGCCCCGCGCCGACGCGAGGCCAATCTCGTACTGCACGAACGGATTGCCTGGAGACTCGCCGGCTGCCTGGCGAGCCTGGGCGGCGGCCTCCGCGTTGTTGTCGAGCCCGGCCAGTGCGACCTGCGACGCGACGTGCCACGCCGGATCCGCGTCTGCCGCAAGCCGCCGGAACAGGACGGCGGCTTCCTCTCGTTGCCCGAGCCGCAGGTGGCTGTGGGCGGCGAGCCACAGCGCTTCCGCGCCCACGCCGGCGCGCCGGACCGTGGGCATGCTTTATTATCGTCGCGTCATGACACGGTCTCCGGACTCGTTCGCCCTGAGGCGGCGGCTGTTTGCGCTGACCGGAGCTGGCCTGCTGCTTGTCGCCGCGGCAGTTGGCACGACCGCACGAGCGGCCGCGAGCGCCGTGTACGCGGCGGTGGGTGCAGAGCTCACGCAATATGACATCGACACCGACCGGGGCCTGTTGACCCGGCGCAGCGCGGTCATGCTCCCCGCCAACGTACAGGAAGCCGCGCTGCATCCATCGCGACGTTATTTATATGTGGGGTGGAGCGGCACAGGCGCCAGCTACGGCGATCGCGGCGGGGCGCCGGGCGGAGAGCTCCGCCACGGTGTGACCGCGTTCCGCATCGACGCCGCATCGGGCGCACTCGTGCCGCACGGCCGGCCGATTCCGCTCCGCGCGCGCCCGATTCATTTGACGACCGACCGCGACGGCCGTCACCTGCTGGTCGCCTACAACCTGCCAAGCGGGGTCAGCGTCCACCGCCTCGAGGCCGACGGCACGATCGGCGCGGACGTGGTGCAGCCGCATGCGCTCGATACCGGCATCTACGCCCATCACGTCCGAGTGCTCCCCTCGAACGGAGGCGTCGTCCTCGTGACGCGCGGCAACGCGCCGACCGCGACCACGACGGAAGATCCCGGCGCGCTGAAGGTCTACGCGTATGCGGAGGGCGTGCTGACCGGCCGCGCGTCAATTGCGCCGAACGGCGGCTACGGCTTTCAGGCGCGGCACATCGATTTCCATCCCACCCGTCCATGGGCCTATCTGACGCTCGAGCGTCAGAACCAAGTTGCCGTGTTCGGCATCGCGGCCGGGTCGCTCTCACCGGCGCCATTGTTCGTCAAGACGACGCTCGCCGAGCCGGGGAATGTCAGGCCGGGGCAGACGACGAGCAGCATTCACGTGCATCCGAGCGGCCGGTTCGTGTACGTGGGCAATCGCGCCAGCGCCACGGTGCCGTTCGAGGACAAACGGGTCTCTGCCGGCGGCGAGAACACGATTGCGGTGTTCGCGATCAATCAGACAACGGGCGAGCCGACGCTGATGCAGACGATCGACACGCACGGCTTCCAGCCGCGGACCTTTGCGCTGGACGAGGACGGTCGCGTGCTGATTGCGGGCAATCAGAACCCGGTCGCGGTCCGGGACGGACGGAGTATTCGCACAGTCCCCGCCAGACTCTCGACCTTCCGGATCGGCACGGATGGCCGGCTCACCTTCGTCCGTACCTACGACGTCGCGGCCGAGCCGGACGCCGGCCGGCTCCTGTTCTGGATCGGCATCGCCGCCCGCTGAACGCCCCAGCCGGCAAGCCGATCCCGCTCCTGAGCCTCGCGTACAGCCGCTGATGTTCCAGCTCGGATTCCGCGCCACGTTCGGAGGCGTATAATCCGGCTCGCGCGAACGGCCCGGACGACACAGTCGGATTCGATTCATGGAGGTTCGCATGAGTCGGAGACCAGGAAGACGCACGAGCGTGTTGGCGGTCGGCGTCGCCGCCTTCGTGGCGGCATGGGCGGGCCATGCTGGCGCCCAACAGCTTGGGGTTGGCCCCTCCGACATCGGCGGCGTGGTGACCAGCGCCAACGGCCCCGAGGCCGGCGTGTGGGTCATCGCGGAAACAACCGGCCTGGGCACGAGCCGCTACGCCAAGATCGTGGTCACCGACGATCGAGGCCGCTACCTGCTGCCCGCGCTTCCCGCAGGCGCGCAGTACAACGTGTGGGTTCGCGGGTTCGGTCTGGTCGATTCGCGGCGCGTTCCCGCGAAGCCGGGCACGACGCTCAACCTCACCGCCACGGTTGCGCCGACTCCACGGGCGGCGGCCCAGTACTAAACGGCTGCGGCAATTGTCATCAGGCCGGTGGACCAGTCATGCGCTCCATCGACTTTGCCGCGCTCGGGGTGACGAATAAGGAGTCACAGGCGGCCTGGGCCGCGCGACTGCGCATGGGGCAGGCCGGGACCGCGATGCTCAACGGCGTCAACAGCCTGATGACGAAGGACGGCGGACTGCTGGTCCGGCTGGCCGACTGGACCGACCGGATCGCAGCCGGCGAGCTGCCCGCGCAGAAGCCGCAGCGGCCGGAAGGTATTGAACGCAACATCGTGGTCACGCTGTGGGACTGGTCGCGGCCGACCGCGTACTTGCACGACTTGATCGGCACCGACCGGAGAAAGCCCACGGTCAACGGCTCGGGCGCACTCTACGGCGCGATGGAGCTGAGCACCGACTGGGTTCCGATCCTGGACCCCGTGCTCCACGCCGTCACTGAAATCAAGATGCCGGTCAGAGTGGCGGGCACGCCGCGATCGTCCTCCGTACGCCCACACCAACATGATGGACGGCGAAGGCCGCGTGTGGTGGTCGGCCACACACCGGCCGCAATGGGAGCAGCCGGCGTTCTGCCAGAAGGGATCGGATCATCCGTCGGCGAAGGCCTTCCCGCTCGAACGTGCGTCGGGCTCCGCGACCAACACCAGCAACTTCGTCCAGAACGCGCGCGGCGTCACGATGTACGACCCGAAGACGAAGCAGTGGGCGTTCGTCGATACGTGCTTCGGGACGCATCACCTGAACTTCGGCTACGACGCCGACAACACGCTGTACCTGGCCAACAACGGCGGTCCCCAGGTGGGCTGGGTCAACACCCGCGTGTTCCTGGAGACAGGCGACTCGGCCAAAGCGCAAGGGTGGACGCCGTTCATCGTCGACACCAACGGCAACGGCAGACGCGACGAGTACGTCGAGCCCGACGCCCCGGTCGATCCCCGGAAAGACAAGCGTCTCAATCTCGGCTTCTACGGCATCGCCGTGAATCCGAACGACGGCACCGTCTGGGGATCGAATACGGCGGGCCGGGGCTGGATCGTGCGGGTGGATCCCGGTCCGAATCCACCGGTCACCGCGCTGACGGAGGCCTACCAGCTCCCGCCGACTGAGTTCGGCATCCGCGGCATGGATCTCGATAGCAAAGGCATCGCGTGGGCGGCAGGAGCCGGCGGGCACTTGATCAGCTTCGACCGGCGCAAGTGCAAGGTCCGGAACGGCCCGACTGCCACCGGCGATCACTGTCCTTACGTCTGGGTCGACATCCACGACATTCTCGGGCTGGGCCGGGATACCGTCATCGTGCTCGACAATCAGTCCGATGGCGTGCAGGCGTTCGCCAACGGGAAGTGGGTGCACTTGGCCGTTCCGTATCCCATGGGCTTTTTCACGAAGGGGTTCGAGGGGCGCATCGACGATCCCAACGGCGGCTGGAGCGGGCGCGGACTCTGGGCCACGTTTGGCGGCCGCGCGCCGTGGCACAGCGAAGGCGGCAAGGGCACGCCGCCGTACGCAGTCCAGTTCCAGCTGCGGGCGCACCCGCTCGCCAACGCCAACTGAGCGGACCTGACCGGAGAGCGGGCGGCGGCGTGCTCAGCGAGGGAACGCCGCCGTTCTCGTGAACACGGAGCTGTCGTTGAGAAAGCCCACGCGCTCGGCCACGTGGCACGCCATGCACGCCTGGCGCACGGCCAGGAACTGCGTGCGCATCCGGCCGGCGTCGCGCGACTTCAGCGCCTCATGCATCGACGTCCACACGGCGTTGTCGAGGAACAGGCGCTCGATGTTTTCGGTTCGAGCCGGCCGCTTCATGCCCGCGGTATTGAGGCGGTCCCGCACCTTCTCCCAGTGATACACGCCCATCTCCCAGTTGTTGGCCTGGATCGCGGCGTACAGCTCCTCGTACCGATGCGCGATCTCCCACATGGGGATGTCGGTGCCGCCGGCAGCGACCTGCAGGCGGCGGAAGCGCTCGGTGTCGTCGTTCGCGTCGAGCAGCCAGTTGTTCGACGGCGGCCGGGTCTGCTGCGCGAGCTCCTTGTAGGCCGTGGGAAAGCGTGGGGCAATGCCGGTCGGCGGGACCACGCTCTGCGCGAGCGCGACCGATGCGGCGAGCCACAGAACCGCCGCGCCAGCGAGATGCGATGACATCGGTGTCTCCTTGTTTGGAAACTACCAGCTCCCGACGACCGGCTCCGACTCCCGACTACCGGCCAGTAGAGGCCGTGCGAATCACCGACCTTACTTCGACGACGCCAATCTTGTTGACGCCGCTGCCGGCAATCCAGATGTTGCCGTTTCGATCGGGCATCATGTGGCGGACGACGCCGCCGCCCGACGGGATGATCCAGCTCTGGAACTTCTCGGTCCTGGGGTCGAAGCGCACGATGGTGTTGGGTCTGACTCCTGACTCGTTGTACCAGACGACGTCGTTCGCCACCGTGATGCCGTAAATCTGCGAGTCCGGCCCGCTGGGCGTCGGCCACTCTCTGTATTGGCCAGTCTTCGGATCGTAGCTGCCCAGATATCCTCGCGCGTAGTCGCCGAACCAGATCACGTCGTCGGAGGTAATCGCAATGCGCCGCGGACGGATGCCCGGGTTCGGCAGCGTGTACTCGGTAATCTCCATGGTGTCCGGGTTGATGCTGCCGAGCTTGTTGGTGCCGTACAGCGTGAAGAAGGGCACCCCTTTGGAATTGACGAGGATGCCGTACGGATTTGGGCCCTGCCTGACCATCGTCATCTCACCCGTCCGGCCGTTGACCCGGCCGACGAAGTTATTGCCGGACGTAGTGAAAAAGAGGTTGCCCTTCGGGTCGAGGATGGGCGTGTGGGGCGAGCGCGCGTCCGGGTGCGACAGTTTGAACTCGGTGACGTCGCCCGTCTTCGGATTGAGCTTGCCGATGTAGTGACCCTGCTGCGCGGTGAACCAGATGTTCCCTTGCGCGTCATCGACCAGGCCGTGCGGACCCGACTTCGGCCTCAGCTTGTATTCCTTGAACTGCGCGGTCTTCGGATCGAAGCGGCCCAGGATGCTGAGGTTGATCCCCGCGTACCAGATCGAGCCGTCTCTGGCCACCAGCGGATCGTGCGGCCGCGAGCCGGGCGTGGGCACGTCCCATTCCCTGATCGTGACCTCCATCGCTCCGGCCACGAGTTTGGGCTTGGGCGCGCGGTCAGGGAAGTTGCGCGCCAGATACTCGTGCACGACTTCGACCTGGTCGGGCGTGATCTTGGCGCCCAGCCCGACCATGTTGTTCAGGACAATCTGCCATCCCTGAGGAGTGTTCCCAATCGGTTGGGCCACTCGGTCGAGGCCGTGGCACTGCACGCATGCGGCCTGCACGATGGCCTTGCCTGGCCCATCCGGCAGTTGAACGGCGCTCTCGTTTCGAGCTTGCTCCTGGCTGAGGGCAGGAAGGGCGGTGGAGAGAACGATAACCGAGCCCAGTAGGACTGTCTTCATAAGTCCCCCCTTTCACGGGACAGTTGCCAGCGGCGCCATCTTGCGCCTGCGAGCCATCTCTGTCAATTCGAGGCGTATAATCGGCGCGCCGGAGGTGCTCGTGATCAGGCTGGCCACCGCGGCGTTCACGGCGTGTCTCGCGTCGGTCATCGTCATCACGGCCCAGATGCCTCGAGTGGCGGGCGGCGCCGGCCCCGATGCCTGGGCCAACGATCTCTCACCAATCGCCGCCTCTGACTGGAGCTACGACCGCGCCGCGCACCTGATCGAGCGCGCGGGCTTCGGTGCCACGCCGGAGGAGATCGCACGTCTGGCCGCGATGACCCCGGCGCAGGCGGTCGACATGCTCGTCGACTACGACGCGATCGACGATCGCGCCCAGCCGCCCTTCGACGAGTCGGGCATCTGGGATCCGGGCATGGACCCGTTCCCGCCGAGCCGTGCCGAGGCCGTGCGCCTCGCACGCGAGCGCGGCGAGGGCCTCGGCGAGAAGGTGCTGCCCGAAGGTACGCAACGGCGGCTGCAGCCGGTCGTCGACAAGTTCTTCTACAGCCTCGCGGCCAACACCATCGAGACGCAGCGGCTCGGCCTCTGGTGGGCGAACCGGATGCTCACGACGAAGCGGCCCCTCGAGGAGAAGCTGACGTTCTTCTGGCACGGGCATTTCGCCACCGGCCAGAACAAGGTGCGCGATTACCGGATGATGCTGCGGCAGAACCAGATGTTCCGCCGCCACGCGTCCGGCCGCTTCCGCGATCTGCTGGTCGGGGTCCTGAAGGATCCCGCGATGCTCGTGTATCTGGACAACGGTGAGAACGTCAAGGAGCACCCGAACGAGAACTTCGCGCGGGAGCTCCTCGAGCTGTTCACGATGGGCGTGGGCCATTACACCGAGCGCGACATCCGGGAGGGCGCGCGCGCCTTTACCGGCTGGACCAACGACGTGCTCGAGTTCAAGGTCGACGCCGAGCGGCACGACTTCGGCCCGAAGACGGTTCTCGGCCGCACGGGCACGTTCGACGGCGAGGAGATCATCGACATCATCCTCGCGCAGCCGGTGACCGCCGAGTTCGTGGCCGGCAAGGTCTACCGGTTCTTCGTGCGGGAGGATCTCGGGGACGTCGTGCGGCGCGAGCTGGGGCGGACGTTCCGCGAGAGCGGCTACCAGATGAAGCCGCTCCTGAAGCGCGTCTTCCTGTCGAGAGATTTCTACAGCGCCGCGTCCACCGCGACGCAGATCAAGAGTCCGGTCCATCTGCTCGTCTCCACGTACCGGAAGCTGGGTCTGCACGAGGTGCCGACGATTCCCGACTTCGGCCGCAGCACGGGCGGCCTCGGGCAGGTGCTGTTCGAGCCGCCCAACGTGGCCGGCTGGGCCGGCGGACGCACGTGGATTACGCCGGCCACGCTCCTGCAGCGCGGCAACCTCTTTCGCGACGTGCTGTTTCCGGACGTGAAGAGCTTCCGTCCGCCCGACCGCGCGATGTCGCCGACCGACGAGCGCGTCGGCCAGCGGCTCGCGAAGGGGATGGGCATCACCGAAGCCACGCGCGAGGGCGACGCCGAGTCGAACGTGATGGTCGAGCGAGACGAGGACTACAACACGCGCTACGGCGGCTACGCGGGATTCCAGATGGCCTTCAAGCGGACGAAGCTGATTCCGCGGCGCACGGCCGCTATCGACCTCACGGCGATGATTCGCGCGGCACGGGCGGATACGCCGGAGAAGGTGGTCGACCATTTCGTGCGCCGCTTCCTGCGCGTGCCGCTGGCGGCGGTGGATCGGGCGGCGCTCGTCGGCTTCCTGCGCGGGAAGCTCGGCTCGTCCACGGTGACCCCGAGCGACACGCTCGAATCGTCGCTGCGTGAGCTGCTGTATCTCGTCCTCAGCACGCCGGAGTATCAGCTGGGCTAGTGCTCGGGCTAGTGCTGCAAAGGAGTGCGTGATGGCCGCTGTCTGCTCGTGTTCCCGGCGCGACTTTCTCCGCCGCGGGTTGTACGGCATTGGTGTGGGCGCGGCGCTCCCGTTCGTCCTCGAGCGGACGTCGGCCGCGCTCGCGGCGCAGGCGCTCGCCGGCGCCAGTCTCGAGGCGCACCCGAACCGCATCCTCGTCGTCATCGAGCTGTCGGGCGGCAACGACGGCCTCAACACCGTCGTGCCGTTCGGCGACGAGGCGTACTACCGCGCGCGCCCGACGCTCGGCGTGCGCGCGCGCGACGTGATCAGGGCGGCCGACGCCTTCGGCTTCCATCCGTCGATGGTCGGCTTCGAGCGCCTGTACAAGGACGGTCTGCTCGCCGTCGTGCACGGGTGCAGCTACGAGCGTCCGAGCCTCTCGCACTTCTCGTCGATGAGCTACTGGCACACGGGCGTGCCGAACAGCGGGGAGCCGCTCGGCTGGATCGGCCGCCTCGCCGACCAGGCCTACCAGACCGCCACGCGCAATCTGATCGTCAACGTCGGGCCCTCGCAGTCGCTCGCGGTGCGGGGGCAGAAGCACTCGCCGCTCGTGTTCGACGATCCGGCTCGCTTCCGCCGCGAGGGGACCGACGAGCAGAAGCGCGTCCTCGCCGGCATGAGCCGGCCGCGATCGACGGAGAACGCGACGCTCGCGTTCCTCGGGTCGACGGCGCAGAATGCCGCCGAGAGCTCCGACTTCGTGCGCGACGCTGCGGCGTCGTATCGCACGCCGGTCGACTACGGCAGCGGCGGAGGGCTCGGCGTCAACCTCCAGCGCGTCGCCGCGCTCATTGCCGCGAAGATGCCCACACGTGTGTACTACGTGACCTATGGCGGCAACGCCTTCGATACGCACGTCCATCAGGCCGACCTCCACAGCCGCCTGCTGATGTACACGGCCGACGCCGTGCGCGGCTTCATGGAGGACATCAAGCGCCTTGGGCGCGCCGACGACGTCGCCGTGATGATGTTCACCGAGTTCGGGCGGCGGGTGGAAGAGAACGGCAGCGCGGGCACCGACCACGGCACCGCGACGCCGATGTTCCTCGTCGGTCGCGGCGTCAAGGGCGGCTTCTACGGGCGGCACCCGAGCCTGACGGACCTCGATGACGGCAACCTGAAGATGACGACCGACTTCAGACGCGTCTACGCGACTGCGATCGAGGAGTGGCTCGGCTGCCGCGAGACGCCGTCGATCCTGAAGGGCCGCTTCGAGCCGCTCGGAGTGTTCGCGTGAGGCGCAACGTCATGCGCGACGTCCGGAAGTAGCCTGCCCGTCTTTGCACACAATCTGCGCGCCGGCCGCCGGTCCCGGCGGTTTTCCCGGCGCGGCGGCCATGACGGTACGGCAAAGTGGACGCCCCCCTGTTCGGTTGCGCCGGGTGTGTCGTTGATCGCCCGAAAGAGCCTATGCCCAAGAACATCGTGCTGCTGTCGGATGGCACGGGGAACAGCGCGGCGAAGCTGTTCAAGACGAATGTCTGGCGCATCTACGATGCGCTCGACCTGACGAATCCGGACGTGCAGGTCGCCTGCTACGACGACGGCGTCGGGACGTCGGTGTTCCGGCCGCTGGCGCTCGCCGGCGGGGCGCTCGGGTTCGGTCTCAAGCGGAACGTCCTGCGGCTCTACCGATTCCTGTGCGAGCAGTACGAGCCGGGCGACCGCATCTACGCAATCGGGTTCAGCCGCGGCGCCTTCACGATTCGTGTGCTCGTGGCGCTCGTCGCCGACCAGGGCATCATCCGCGTGCGCGCGGACAAGTTCCCCGCGCCCGTCACGGCGGCCGGCGTTGGCGCGGCCGCGGTCGCCCCCGGCCAATCCGCTGCGGTTGTCGGTGTCCAGCCGGCGGCGACGCGCACGACCATGACGAGCAGCGAGCTGCGCCGTCTGTCGCTCCGCGCCTACCAGCGATTCCGCCACAACTTCGACCAGACGCTCCCGATCGTCGGCTTCGGGCGCTGGCTGCGCGACCACTGGTTCGGTTTCGTCGATGAGTGGCAGGAACGGACGGTGTACGACCCGAAATCCAATTACCAGCTCACGCAGGATCCGGCGACGAAGGCGCGCCCCGTGACGTTCGTCGGCCTGTGGGACACGGTCGACGCCTACGGGCTGCCGATCGACGAGCTGACCGAAGGCGTGAACCGCTGGATCTGGCCGTTGTCGCTCCCCGAGCTCGCGCTGTCGGACAAGGTGGGCAAAGCCTGTCACGCGCTGTCGCTCGACGACGAGCGGCACACGTTCCACCCCGTGTTGTGGGACGAGTCGAAGGAGCCGCAGGACAAGACGCGGATCGAAGACGAGCGGATATCGCAGGTCTGGTTCGCGGGCGTGCACACCAACGTCGGCGGGGGGTACCCGAACGACGCGCTCTCGGCCGTGTCGCTCGAGTGGGTCGCGACGGAGGCCACGAAGAAGCAGCTGCGGTTTCTTCCGGATCGGCTCCGGTCGTGGACCGACCGGCGCGATCCGCTCGGAGCGGCGTACGACTCGCGGCGCGGGATCGCTGCCTACTACCGCTACAGCCCTCGGCGCATCCAGCACCTGACGAACGGCCAGAAGCACGAGCAGACGTTCCGGAGTGGGACATGGCCGAGGGCCAAACCCACGGTGACGATCGCGCGGCCGAAGATCCACGAAAGCGTGTTCCAGCGAATCGAAGCGGCGCCTGACTTCTACGCGCCGATTGGATTACCCGAGACCTACGCCGTCGTCATGAACAACGGCGGCATCGTCGATGGCGCGTCCAATCTCTACGAGAAGCCGCAGGAGAGCGCGACGCGCTTTCGTGCGCAGGAGGCCGTCTGGGACCTGGTGTGGTGGCGTCGCATCGCGTACCTCGCCGGCGTGGCGGTTACGGCGGCCTTTGTGGCCCGGCCGCTCCGGGACGGGGCGGAGGCGACGGCCGACATTGCCGCCAGAGGCGGCGGTCTCCCGCTGGTTGGTTTCATCCGCGGCTTCCTGCCGGACGCGGCGTCGCCGTGGCTGAACTACTACGCTGCGGCGCCCTGGGAGCTGGCGATCTTTCTGACGGCGCTCGGCTCGATCTTCGTGTGGGGACGGAAGCTCCGGTCGCGCATCGGCGATCGCATGCACACGATCTGGCGCTGGGTGACGCACCAGCAGCAGAGCCTGCAGCTGCCCGTGCGCCGCGGTCTTGCGTACCGGATCAGAGAATGGCGCCATTACCACGGCGTGTTTGCCGTCTTCCGCCGCAGTGTGGTGCCGAACACGTTCGGCCCGCTGGTGCTCCTCTGCCTGCTGGCCACCCTCAATCGCGCCGTGTTCGAAGTGTTCAACGTGGCAGGCGCGACCTGCGCGGCGCGTGGGCCGGCGTCCCCTGTCGGACCCGCTGGCAGGTCGGTCCCCTTCGACACGTCGGCGTTCTGTGCGCCGACAGGCGTTCAGGTGGAACGAGGGGCGCGGTACGAACTGTCAGCGATGTTAGCTGACGTGGGTGCAGCACGTGGTGTTTGCCGTCGCCTCGCCGTTCAAACGCCTCTGGCGCGCCGACTGGTTCGGCGTCGTGGCACGCGTCGGAGAGGGCGGCGTGGAGCAGATTCCGCTCAGTGCCGGGCCAACGACCTTCACGGCGCGCAAGACCGGTGAGCTCTTCCTCTTCGTCAACGACGCGCTGGTGCCCTTCGCGTGGAGTACCCTGTATTCGAACAACCACGGCAGGGCGGCGGTGACGATCAGGCGCGTCGACTGAGGGATCATGATCAGTACGTGGCGTCCGGCTCTCGGTACGTGGCGTCCGGCTTTAGCCGGACCCGTGATCGCGACGCTCGTGGCGGTCCTCGCCGTCGACGTCCTCGCGCAGAGGAGCGGCCCGGTCAATGACCTCCCGAACCCCTATCAATCGATCAACGGCTGGGCGCAGTTCCCCGGCGGCCGCAAATGGGGCGCGACGGCCGGCATCGACATCGATCCAGACGGCAGGAGCGTCTGGGCCATCGATCGCTGCGGCTCGAACTCCTGCGTCGGCTCCGATCTCGATCCGATCCTGAAGTTCGACACCAACGGCCGGCTGTTGCGCAGCTTCGGCAAAGGGGTGTTCGTGTTTCCGCATGGCATCCACGTCGACCGCGAGGGCAACGTCTGGGTGACCGACATGGTGCTCCCGGACGGCCGCGGGCAGGGCGCGCCCGGCAGGGGGCAGCAGGTGATCAAGTTCAGCCCCGAAGGGAAGGAGCTGATGCGGCTCGGCACGGCCGGCGTGACTGGCAAGGGTCCCACCACCTTCAGCGCACCTTCCGACGTCGTCGTCGGCAACAACGGCGACATCTTCGTGTCCGATGGCCACGCCGAGGGGACGAATGAGCGCATCGTGAAATTCGACCGGAACGGCCGGTACCTCATGGAGTGGGGGAGACGCGGTACCGGCGCGCCAGGGACCGGCGAGTTCTCCAGCCTGCACGCGCTCGCGATCGACTCGCGAGGGCGGCTGTTCATCGGCGACCGCGACAACAACCGCATTCAGATCTATACGCAGGACGGCAGGTTCCTCGAGTCGTGGTCGCAGTTCGGCCGGCCGAGCGGCATCTACATCGACCGCAGCGACACCATGTACGTGGCCGACTCGGAGTCCGACACCGGGCCGGACAACGCGAAGAACAATGCGGGCTGGAAGCGCGGCATCCGGATCGGGAGCGCGCGCGACGGCTCGGTCCGCTTCTTCATTCCGGACCCGAATCAGGTCTCCCGGACGACGAGCGCCGCGGAAGGCGTGGCGGCCGACCGCGACGGCATCATCTACGGGGCGGAGGTCCAGCAGCGCAACGTCATGCGCTACGTCCGGACATGGCCGAGGTTTCAGCGGCGCCAGTGACGATCGGGTGAGCGGACCCGCTGCCGCCCCCTGCCGCAGCTCGAGAATGTCAGGCTGAGCAACTGAGCTCGCTCGGTGGGAAGAATCGAACTCGAAAAATGTCGCGAGAACCGACGGTCTCGCAATGTCGGTCGGCACCGCTCGTTGGGATCCGCGACCGGCCGCATCCTGTAAGCCTCTGAACTCAGGCCAGTTGATTCGCCAGACCGCCACCGCATCCGCCGGGGCCAGCATTGGTAAGGCGCATGCACACCCGCGCCCGTATGCTGCGACGCTTCGCCTTGCGACTGGCACCGGTCACCCTATGCGTCGTCGTTGCCGCGTGCGGCGGTTCAGCCGACGTTCCCGCGGCCCCGTCGCCCACGCCGGCGTCTCCACCGCCGTCTCCTGCGCCCCCGGAGACGCCCGCTCCGAGTCCGACACCGCCCGCTCCCAGTCCGACCAGCTGCTCCGCCAGCGTAACGGGCCTGCCCGCGTCAGTGCCCGCCGACGCCGCCCGCTATTCGTTTTCGATCGCGATCGCGTCGTCCTGCGACTGGAGAGCGCAGTCGGATGCCTTGTGGGCAGACGTGGCGCCGGGGTCCGGTCGGGGGAACGCGACGCTGACCTTGACGGTTGAACAGAACACCAGGCCCGACGATGCCCGCACGGCGACGGTGATCGTGAACGGCGTGCCGTACCGCGTGACGCAGAACAGGTTCATCTGCTCCTACATGGTCAATCCGACGAGCCTCGACCAGGCAGCCGGTGGTGGGAACGTGCGGATCACGCTGATGACTTCCGACACGTGCCCATGGACCGCGGCGGCCAGCGAAAGCTGGATCCGGGTTCTGACGCCGAGTGGCACCGGCAGCGCGGTGATCAGCGTCGATCTCGAGTCCCACTCGACCAACGTCGACCGCCGCGGGTTTCTGACGATCGCTGGTCTGCGAGTGGACGTCCTTCAACGGAGGAACTGATCACGTGCGCGCCGCCCGCTTGCCGCCGAGCAGCGTGGCGCTCGGAAACAGGCGCTCGGTTCCCGTGCGGGTGTTGTTGTAGTTGTCCAGGAAGTCGAACGTTCCCTGCCGCAGCTCGAGAATCGCCACGTCCGCCGGCGCGCCCACCTTCAGCGTTCCGCGATCGTGGAAGAGCGGGAAGACGCGCGAAGGGTTCACCGTGGCGCACGCGATCACCTGCGACAGCGGCATGCCGACCATCAGGAACTTCGACATGACGTTCGGAAAATCGATCACGCCGGTCGTCCGGCTCATCGAGTTCCCGTCGGTCGACAGCGTGTCAGGCCAGAAACCGGTCTTCACGATCCGATCGACCGTGTCCCAGCGGATGTGGCCGTTGCGGCCGTTCGCGACGTCGAACCAGACGCCGCGCGTTCGTGCCGCCAACACCTCCGGCAGAATGCGGCCACCATCGTCGATGATGCTGTTCGGCGGCGGCGCGTACATGTGCGTCACGATGTCGCCGCGCTTGAGGAGCGGGAGGAGCTTCGACATCGGCGACACCGTCTGGCCCATGTGGATCATCACGGGCAGGCCGAACGCCGACGCCACCTCCTGCGCGCGCCGCAGGACCTCGACGTCGTTGGCGCCGGCGACGTTGTTCGACAGCCGGGCCTTCACGCCGACAATGAAGTCGCGATGGCGCGCGATCGCCGCCTTCGCGGCGGCCACGTCAGCGAGCGTGAGGTCCATCGTGTCGCCCTCGGGCAGGATGCCCGCGCGGCCGATGTTGATGAGCACCCGTCCAGGCTGCGGCGCCGAGCGCGCGATGGCGACCATCTCGGCGATGCGATCGGCACCCTGCGATCCCGCGTCGATCCAGCCCGTCACGCCGTCGGAGAGGCCGACGGCGGGCCCTTCTTTTTCGCGCGCGTAGTGCGTGTGGATGTCGAGCAGGCCGGGGACGACGAGCCGGCCGCGCGCGTCGATCACCTCCGCGGCCTCCGCGGCGAGATTCGCCTCGACGGCGGCGATGCGGCCGCCCGCGATCGCCACGTCGCGGATCGCGTCGAGCCGGAGCGAGGGGTCGATCACGCGCCCTCCGCGGATGATCAGGTCGTACTGTGCTGCCGACAGGTGCGCCGGCCGGGCAAGCGTCGCCACGCCCGCGGCGGCGGTCTGGAGAAACTGGCGGCGGTTCATCATCGAACGCCCGAGCCGGGCGCCGTCCGTATAACGCGCCGCTTCAGCCGCGGCGGCTCATGATTTCACCGGCCGCCGCCGGCTGCAAGCGGTTAGCCAGCATTCAGCGATTCCGATCAGTACTGGATTCTTCGGAGTACACACTTCACGGCCAAGTTCCGCGTGGCAGCTCGAACGTGCGGCTTGAAGCGCTCCCAATCGAGCAGGACGATCCGGTCGAACGAGCCAAGGCCCAGATCGCGACCTTGGCTCTCAAGTCGGGACGACAGCGCGGGATCACGAACCGCAGCCGAGATCGGAATGTTGTACCTCTCGATGAGCTGGTCCGGCCTGATGAGGCCGTACTTCGTGCTGAGGATGAACCACGGGCAACCTGACTGCTCGGCGTATGAGCGCCAAGCTCGAAACACGGGGTTTGGTGTAGGCATCCTTGGCGACGACAGCACCGAGATCGGGCTGAGAATCCCAGATCTTTTCCTGAATGCAAGGAATGATGATGGCGTCCACGTCATGTCCCGGGCTGTGATTCCGCCGGAGTAACGGCAACGAGGTCCACACCGAGTTCGACCAGCGCACGCCGAATTGCGACGACGGATTCATCCACCGACTCCGTGATCACCACGACCCGAAAGCACGCAGGTTGCAAGAAACGCCCGAGGATGATCTCGGCTTGGCGGACCGCGGTGTTCGGGTTGCCCGTGTACACGGGGAGCAGAAGAAGCAGCTTCGAAGGATAAGGATGAAGGATCAAGTCAAGAAGTGCTCCTCGAACCTGCTTGGGAACGCGAGACTCGACCTCACCGGCGACGACGCCGGCGACGGTACCGTCGATTCGAGCTGTCCCTGCACCAGAACCAAAGCTGTAAGTAACCGAAGGACCGTCCGGCGCGAACAGCGACCCCGCCGCCAATTCGAGCAACTGTTTTCCAATGCCTTCAAGTTCGCCCATGTTCTTCTGTCCGGCAACGGCCAGCGTTCACCCGCGGCCGCGTAGGATCGCACCAGCGGCCGTCTGGTGCAACGCGTGTTGGCAGCGCCGGCACTTCTTGAAGAACGAATCATTGATTGAAACTGATGCCCATGACTCCCGCTCCGATGCCGACTGACGCCAATGCGAAACCGCCGGACGGGCTAGCGAATGCGCCGTTCGCCGCTATCACCAGAGCGCCTCCGATTCTGGCGCCCCATGTGGCGAGCATTCTCCGTCGTTCTTGGCCCGTTCGCGCGGCTTGGGCCTCTTTCGCAGCCCCGCACAATTCCATGCGGAGAGATCGAATTCCCCCCATCACATCGTCTGGGCTAAGGTCTCTGTCGGCCGCAGTGCGAAGGGATACGACAGCCCACAACACCGACTCGGATGACCTGGCATCGAGCCCAGCGTCCTGCAGGGTCTTCTGTTCCCAGCGCATGAAGGCAGAAATGAAGAGCGAAAGATCCCGCTTAAGCTCAGCGCGCTCGCGAACGGATCTTGGCATCTTGGAGAGTCGGTCAAGGTCGGCCCGAAAAGCAGAATCTTCAAGGAGGCGTCCCAGCGCGCCACACCCCGCCGCCGCCGCTGTCTCCACGGCGGCTGGTGTCGGATCAGCCGTAGCCTCCGAAGCCGCGATGATGCGCTGGGTTGCCTGAGCCAGGTATTCATAGCGACGGGGCTGCTGCGCCAGCGCGAACGGCGCGATCAGGACGACGCCGAGCATGATTCCGATGAAATAACGCATGTTGCTCCCTCCCGGATCGTGAATTCGCCGCTGCCTAGACGTTGCAAATGAGCCGCGCGCCGCGGCGACATGATCGCACAGACCGTTGGGCGCGTCGGCTCCATTTGGAGGTTAGCCGGTTCGTCGTTTGAGCAGCGCACGCAACTCAGCCCCCGTGCGCACCAAGGGTGACCCACCCAAGTCTGGGTGCATTTCGCGAGGTGCGTAACCGGACGGGAGCCCGGACGCGCCGCTGACAATCCATGAGGCTTCTGGACGGCGAGCACCCAAACGCTGACCAACCCCCCGAGCCAAGCCTCCGATGACTTCGGCCACGGCACCATAGGTCGCGCGAGTTCTGGTCCGGTTGAGGCAGTCGAGAACTTCCTGCAAGGCGGAGGTCACCTTGAGATTGCGAGGCGCCTGTTCGACCGAGCGCCTCGGCACACGCTGCCCCCTCTTTTGAGCGAAGAAGAAAGCTACATCGGAGGCGATTCGCTGGGCGCGCGCGAGTCTTGCTGTGCCCACCGGCAGGTTGAGCGCGCGTTCGAACTGCGCCTTCTTCGGCTCAACCCAGGGATTATTGTTTCTGTTGGTCTGGTGCTGATAGAAGACCAGCAAGTCGCCTTCTGGCATCACGTCCCAGATTGCTGCGAGTTCCGAGCCCAGTACGTGTTCGAGGCCAGGTGTTCCTGGCTCAAGACCTGTATCGGGATCGAGAAAGACAATGCCGGGTGATTCCGTGCGGGCTCGGATTCGTTGTTGAACGATTTCGAGGTAGGCGGTGCGGTCAACGAATCGGTCCTGAACCACTTCTACTCTTGCTGGACACTGAAGACTGCAAATCGCCGTAGCTTGCCGGAAATGCCGCAGGACGCTCTCAGGCAGTGGCACGTGCTCGCCGTCGATTTCGAGGTCAGCCCACTCGGTGGGTTGATAGTACAGGACCTGAAGGGTATGACGCGCCCCGGTTGTCTGCGTACCAAAGGTCGCGCATGCTTGTATCCGGTTGCGAATGAGCCGCGCGCCGTTACGATTCAGCGGCGCGTCGGCTCCATTCGCGTGTTGGGCCGTCCGTCGCCGCTAGTCCAGCTCGGTTTCCGGTTCGACTCGGCCGACCGCTTCGTCAGTCGCCAGTTCCAATTCGGCGAGTTCGTCGGCCGACAGTGAACGAATCCGCGTCTTGAGGCGTTCCTTGGGGATCGCGCGCATCTGAAACGCCATGGCCACGGACTCTGAGGTCAGACCGCCGTCGGAAGCGGAGACGAGGGCGGTGCCTGCGAGCTTCGCCCGATCCAGATTCGTAGTGAGGGGAACAACCAGGACTGATTGGAGTAGCCTGGTCAGCGTGTCGCTTTGCCAGACGATGACCGGACGCCGACCGGTCTGTTCGCCGATACGGTAGGGCCCAAGATCGGCCCACCAGATTTCGCCACGCTTCACCCCCGGTCCTCTCGCTCAAGGGCGGCCGCCCACTCGTCGAGACCGGCTTCCGCCAGAGCGAGATCGTCGTCGGGATGGGCCGCGAGCTTCGCGGAATCCCACCGGCTGGCGTCCGCCCTTCGGACGACGATGACGCGAACACGCTCGCCCGACCGGAGCGGCAACTCCGACACTGGCCGAAGCAGGCCATTCTCGTAGAAGGCATCAACCGGCCGCATGAAGTGCAGGATAACACGTCGCTTCCGATGAAGCCGGTCAATCGCGGCCGCCGCAGCACCGCAGGTCTGGCGCCCGTGTGCACGCCCGCCTCAGTACCGCAACGGGCTTTCAATCGCGGCTTCGGCCTGATCGTTTTGGTCGTGCGGTCGTGCTTCGTGTCGGCCCAACGTGCGGCTTGAGCCGCGTGCCGCGGTGACATGATCGTACAGGACGGCAGGCGCGTCGGCTCCAAGCCGATGTTATGCCGCACCTCGCACGGGCGGGGAAGTCCGGACAGCAAGCAGGTCGTCGTCGCGTACCGGCCGCACGTCGCCCATCGGCAGAGTCAAGAGAGCCTGCGTACGCCCGGATGCCGTGACGAACTCGACTTCGAGCGCCTCGTCCCCATACACCTGGACGACGGCCCCAAGGTCGCCGCTCCGAAGTCCAGCCTCCGGCAGGTCCCGGACGAGCACGACCGTGTCGAGTTCTCGGAAGGTCGTCGTCATGCAGTCGCTCCCGGATACGCCGTGACGAACCGCGGAAAGTCTTCACCGTGGAGGATGATCCAGACGACCACCATGCGGGCGGCTCGTCCAGACGGTCCTGTGATCGTAGCGTGCGCCAGGTATTTCTGTCCAAATCGAGTCGCAGGGCCGAGCTGGGCGTCCTGGCTAGCGAAGCCGTGCAGTGCGTCTCGCAAGACCATCCAGTTTCGCTGGTCGAACCCGAGCTGTGCGAAGAACCGCGCCTTGGCGCTTCCGACGGGGTGCTCCCGTGACACTAGGTAGTCTCGCACCTTGGGCGATGCAGCCGGTGGATCACCAACCCAGCGATTGGGCGCAACGCCTCGGGTTCGTTCGTGTGTTCGCGCGCCATTGGAGCGCGACCGATCCGCGCACCGAAATTCCAGCGGCCGGTCTGCTCCCGTTTCGCGCGCGACGCGCCCGCCCGTATCTCTACACCGACGAGGAGATTCGCCAATTGCTTGCGGCCACGAACGCGCTGTCGTCCACCAACGGCCTTCGCCCGTGGACGTACCACTGCCTCTTCGGATTGCTCGTGGTGAGTGGGATCCGTATTAGCGAGGCGATCAGCTTGGACCGACACGATGTGAATCTCCACGACGGGCTGCTCACGATCCGCAAGACCAAATTCAACAAGATGCGACTGATTCCGCTCCATGCCTCCACGCAGGAGGTCTTCATCGCGTATGCCGGACGGCGGGACCGCGTGGTGCCGCATCCCACCTCACCGGCCTTTCTCCTCACCGATCGTGGGCGACGTCTGGAGATCTCCGCCGTGCACCGGACGTTCTACGACCTGTCGCGTCGGACTGGTTTGCGGGGCCCAACCGACCACACGGGTCCGCGGATTCATGATTTTCGGCAGCATGCCGGGTCCCGGATTATGCCGGGTTCAGCGTGGGAGATGGCTCTTCCGTGCCTGTACGGTCAGAGTTGGTCCTTGCCAAGTCGGCATAATCCGGCTGTCTTCTTCCGCACGGCTCTTTGGCCGGGAACGGAGGAGACATGCTGGATCACTTCATCGAGAATCGCGACACGGTTCGGTGGCTGCGATCAGGGGGCATCGGCTCGCAGCTCGACTCGTTCGCGACGCATCTCGCCCAGTGCGAGTACGCCGCCACGACGATTCGTGACAGCTCACCCTGCTCGGGCACTTCAGCCAGTGGCTGACTCGTCGTGGATGCGGCATTCACGAGCTGAATGACGAGTTGGTCGGCACGTTTGTCAACGACCGCAAGCGCCGCGGACGGTTGCACCGGGGCCATGCGGCGACGCTCCATCAATTTCTCACCCATCTCCGAGCGCGAGGTGTGGTCGCTTCACCCGCACCGAGCATCGACGAATCTCCCTTGAGCCAGCTGCAGCGACACTACGAGCAGCACCTGAGGGCCGAGCGGGGCCTCGCACCATCCACGGTGACGAACTATAGCGAGGTGTTGCGGTGGTTTCTCACCGATCGGTTCGGCGACGGCCCGCTGGATTTGCGAGCGCTCGACGTGTCGACGATCACGACGTTTGTGATCCGTCATGCGCACACGATGAGTCCCGGCCATCCGAGCACAGTGAGCACGATCGTGCGACGGGCGCTGGCGCGGGCCGGCCTGTCGCCCTCGCTCAAAGGCGCCCACCTGCTCCGACACAGTCTCGCGACCCGCATGCTGCGTCAGGGTGCCTCGCTGCCGGAGATCGGCCTCGTGCTGCGGCATCGTGCCGTGCAGACCACGGAGATTTACGCCAAGGTGGATCTCGCGGGATTGCGCGCGCTCGCCCAACCGTGGCCCCTGATGGGAGGTGCGCAATGAGCGACCTCTCCGACGCCCTCACCCAGTACCTCGCCATGCGCCGCGCCCTGGCGTTTGTCGACCGCCTGCCGGCGAGTCTCCTCCGAACCTTCGTGGCGTATGTGGATCAGGTGGGCAGTCCGTTCATCACCATCGATCTGGCACGCCAATGGGCGCTTCAACCCACCGACGCTCAGCCCAGCACGTGGGCCGGGCGCTTGAGCATCGCGCGCCGCTTCGCCGTGTGGCGCCGCGCATCTGATCCGCGCACCGAGGTGCCGCCCGCGGACTTGGTCGGTCAGCGGTACCGTCGGAAACCGCCACGGCTCTATCGCGATCAGGACGTCGTCCGCCTGATCCAGAGCGCCGCCGCCCTCCCGTCCGTCAAGAAACTCCGGGGGCGTACCTATGCCACGCTGTTTGGACTCCTGGCGGTGACCGGCCTGCGGATCAACGAAGCGCTCCATCTCGATCGATCGGATGTCGACCTTGAAGCGGGCGTGCTCCTGATTCGGCGGACGAAATTCGGGAAGTCTCGACTGGTCCCGATCCACCCCACGACGCAGGAGGCGTTGCGGGCGTACGGCGAGGCGAGAGATCAGATGGTGCCCCGGCCGGTGACCCCGGCCTTCTTCGTGTCGGAACGACGCACTCGTATCACGGAATGGATCACGCGGTACACCTTCGCGGTCGTCTCCCGCACGGTCGGGTTGCGGCCACCGACCAGCGGGGGCCGCCACGGGCGCGGGCCACGCATTCAGGACCTACGGCATCGATTCGCGGCTCAGACCTTGATCGCGTGGTACCGGGCCGGCGTCGATGTGGAGCGCGAGCTCCCAAAACTGTCGACGTATCTCGGGCACGTACACACCGCCGACACATACTGGTATCTCGAAGCGATTCCCGAGCTGCTGCAGCTCGCGGCGGAGCGCCTGACGCCGACCCCACCGGAGGTCACGCCATGATCGCCGCGAGTTTTCAATCGCTCTTGCAGGGCTTCTTCACCGACCGCTTACTCCGACAGCGGCAGGCGAGCCCGCATACAATCGCCGGCTATCGCGATACCTTTCGGCTGCTCCTGCGCTTCGCCGCCGACCAGCTGGGCAAGGCCCCCTTCCTGTTGAAAACGGAGGATTTCGCGCCCGCGTTCGTCGGGAGGTTTCTCGAGCATCTGGAGCAGCGGCGCGGCAACACCAGTCGGACCCGCAATGCGCGTCTGGCCGCGATTCACTCGTTCTTTCGGTATGTCGCGCTCGCCGAACCGGCGCACGCCTTGCTGTGCCAACAGGTCCTCGCCATGCCCAGCAAACGCCACCAGCGCAAACCCATCGCGTTTCTCGACGACGCGGAGATCACCGCCGTCCTCGCCGCTCCCGATCGGTCGACGTGGATCGGCCGGCGCGACCGAACCCTCCTGGCCGTCGCGTTCCAGACGGGTCTGCGCGTCTCGGAATTGATCGGCCTCCGGCGCGAGGACGTGGTCCTGGGCACTGGCGCACACGTGCGGTGCGAGGGCAAGGGGCGGAAACAGCGTTGCACTCCGCTCGGCTGCGACACGGCCGCCGTTCTGCAGACCTGGCTGCGACAGGATCTGCCGGCGCAGAGTGAGCGCGTGTTTCTCAGCATTCGCGGTCGGCCGCTCAGTCGCGATGCGGTCGAAGAACTCGTCGCCCGTCACGCAGAGCGCGCCCAACACGCCTGTCCCTCCTTGAAACAGAAGACGGTCAGTCCTCATGTGCTTCGACATTCGTCCGCGATGAGGCTGCGTGCCCATGGAGTCGACCAATCCGTGATCGCGCTCTGGCTGGGCCATGAGTCCGTCGAAACGACCCAGATGTATCTGCACGCGGACCTGCGCTTGAAGGAGCAGGCGCTGTCACGCGTGGAGCCGCTCGGCGTTAAACCCTCTCGCTATCGGCCCGAGGACCAGCTGCTGCGCTTCTTGGAGAGCTTGTGATTATGCCGGGTCGACAGCCATCGCATTCACGGGATCCATCGGGATTTCTCTCAAGCAACATGGCAACCCGCGGCATAATCCGGGACCCGGCATGCTGCCGATTATGCCGGATCCGGCATAAGCGGCATCGATTCGCCGTCAACACACTGATTCAGTGGTATCGCGCCCATGAGGACATCGAACGGCGATTGCCCGTGTTGTCCACCTTTCTCGGCCATGCGCATGTCGCCGATACCTACTGGTATTTGTCGATGCATCCGGAGCTGATGCGACTGGCCACCAGCCGGCTGGAACGACGATGGGGGCTCACACATGAAGACTGACCTCAGCTTCTCGACCTTGTTGGAGCGGTTCTTTACGCAACGGCTGACGGCGCAGCGCCAAGCCAGTCCGCATACCATCGCGTCCTACCGGGACACGTTTCGTTTGCTGCTGCAGTTTGCCGGCCAGCGGCTGCACAAATCGCCGTCCGCGCTGGCGCTCGCGGATCTCGATCCCGCGTTGATCGGCGCCTTCCTCGACGGGCTAGAGACACGCCGTGGCAATAGCGCCCGAAGCCGCAATCTGCGTCTGACCGCCATCCGGTCATTCTTCCGCTACGCGGCGTTCGAAGACCCCGCCCAGTCTGGGCTCATCCAACGCGTGCTGGCGATGCCGAGTAAGCGGTACGAGAAGAAGCTGGTGGGCTTCCTGACGAAACCGGAAATCAACGCCGTGTTGGCGGCACCTGACCGACACACGTGGATGGGCCGGCGCGACCACGTCTTCCTCCTGGTCGCGGTGCAAACGGGCTTGCGACTGTCGGAGATGACCAGTCTCCGTCGCGAGGATGTCGCCCTGGGCACCGGCGCGCATGTCCGCTGCGTCGGCAAAGGGCGCAAGGAGCGATGCACCCCGCTCACCAAGCAGGCCGTGCAGGCGCTCAAGACGTGGTTGCAGGAGCCCGGGCGCGGCAGCGGCGACATGGTGTTTCCCAACGTGCGAGGACGCCAGCTCAGTGCGGACGGCGTGCAGTATCTGGTGAGGAAACACGTCGCCACGGCCCAACGGCACTGTCCGTCGCTCACGCAGAAGCAGGTTTCACCGCATGTCCTGCGACATTCGGCGGCGATGGAACTGCTGCAAGCGGGAGTGGATCGATCCGTCATCGCACTCTGGCTGGGGCACGAATCCATCGACACCACGCAGATGTACCTCGACGCCGACCTCGTGCTCAAAGAACAGGCGTTGGCCAAGACCACTCCGGCGAACGCCGTGTCGCCGGGTCGTTACCGGCCCGATGATCGCCTGCTGGCGTTCCTGCAGGCGTTGTAAGCCTCGGACTATGCCGAGTCCTTGATCCAGCGCCATTCCGAAATCACCACCATCACGTGGTCCGGGTCTAATTCTCCCGCGACGACGCGGCATAGTCCGGGACGCGGCATAGTGACGCATCGTGTGTGGGCCAACCCGTTTCGTGAGGCCGACCTGCCGCGCTGCGCCGGCCACGGCCTTCTGGATCACCGACTCGTGCAGGCGATACCGCGACGGCGCACCCCATCGCGGATCCCGACAGATGCGCGCTGCCGGAAACACGAATTGCCACCGCCACTCAGTGGCCGCATTCGAATACTTCCGAGCCACCGCGAAGGGCAGGACGACCCGCCCTAACCCTCGCGCCACATCGACTTCATGCATCTGACGCACCCGCGCCAGGTGCGCGTTCAGCGCCTCCCTCGCCGCCGCCGGCAGCATCGTCACCCGATCCTTCCGGCCCTTCCCTTGCCGCACGACGATCTGCTGGCGATCGAAGTCGAGATCCTTGACCCGAAGCTCGAGACATTCTTCGAGACGGAGCCCGGCGCCGTAGAGCAGCATCACCACCAGCCGCTCCGTGCCGGTGAGCTGCTTGAGGAGCGCGCCGACCTCGTCTCGGTTGAGCACTACCGGCAACCGTTCCGGCGTACGCGCCCGCACAACCGGTGGAATGTCGCCGATGGACATCGCCAACACGTGTTTATAGAGAAACAGCAGCGCACTGAGTGCTTGATTCTGTGTGGAGGCGCTGACGTGTTGGTCGACCGCGAGAAACGTCAGAAACCGCGAGATTTCCGTGACGCCCATTTGGGAGGGATGTGTCTTGCGATGGAAGAGGATGTAGCGGCGGATCCAGTAGACGTAGGCCTCTTCGGTCCGCCGGCTGTAATGGCGGGTACGAATCGCCTCGCGCACGCGGTCGAGCAGCTTGGGAGCCTGTGACGCCATACGACGACGATGCCATCGTCGCCGCTCAGGTCGCAAGACGGACGACAGGCCGTCCGCGGGCGTGCCTGACAGCCGCCGACCTGCGGAGCCCGCCGACATGGCACGCCTGAAATCGAGCGGAGCGATGCAACGCCGCGTCTTCGTTCCGCGTGGATCGCGGATCCGGAATGCGCCGAGCGAGCTCGATTGGCGTGTGCGCACATTGGCAGCTCGTGGAATCAGCTTCTAGACGCGGCGGAGCCGGAAGGGTACACACGAACCCTCTGTGTCCTGTGCGCGAACGCTCGAGTCGAGCGCGCTGACGCTACTCCAGCAGCGGTCCGATCAGCTGCTCCGGGTTCCCGTCCTTGCGCGGCGTGAACTTCTGGATCCGAAACGCCAGATCCTCGCCCACATACAGATTCCCGTCGGCGCCGGTGACGAAGACGTGGATGCCCCAGAACGTGCCGGGCGAGACGCCCATCGTTCCCCACGTCGAGCCGGGAACGAGGCGTCCGCTGAGCGCGTCGTACTTCTGGAACTTCATCGTGTACCCGTCAGCGACCCACAGGAACCGCCCGTCCCGCGTCAGGCGGATCGCGTAGGGCGCCGTGATGTTCGGCCACAGATCGAGGAACTTCCCCGATAGATCGAACACTTGAATTCGCGAATTCACCCGGTCGGCGACGTACATCCGGTTCCGGTTCGAATCGATGACCACGCCGTGAATGCCGGCGCCGGCCAGCCCCTGCCCGTACACCCCGAACTCGCCCGGGCCGTTGCCCGGCTTGCCGATGGCGGCGAGGTGCTTGCCGTCCTTCGAGAATCGGTGAATCTGATATCCGCCCGCGGTATACAGATCGCCGTTCGAGGCCCACGCAAAATGCTCGACCACGAAGTACGGCTTCTCCGGATCGGCCTGTGGCACATCGGCCGCGTCGATCGTGTTTACGTGCCGCTTTCCGTCGCGGGTGAGCTGCACGACGCCGCGCCCCGTCGCGATCCAGAGGTGGCGCTCCGGGTCGTACGGGTTGGCCTGCACCTGCTGCACGTCGGGAAGAATCGACTGCCACTGGTCCCACGACTCGATTACCTTTCCGTTGCGGTCGTAGACGACGACCGTCGAGCCGCGCTTCTGGGCGTCGGGCGGGAGGTCGGGACCGAGCGCACGGAACACCGCCGGGCCCCAGAAGTTCGCCCAGGGCGACTTCCGTGTGCCACGACCGACCGAGATGAGGCGATCCGGCGACTGCAGGTAGATGCCCTCGGCGTTGATCGTCCAGCCGTCGGTCACCGCCTGCTGTGGCCACATCTTGTCCACTTCATAGGGACCGCTGATTTCCTGGCCGCCCTTGCCGTTGACCGGTGTCCACGTGTTGTGGCGCAGGTTCGGATTTGCAGCGAACGCGCCGGGAATCGGCGGCGGCGGCGGGTTCTGCGCTGCGACGGCTTCGGAGGAACGGCTCTGCACGAGCAACAGGCACGCCGTGACCACGGAGCCCAGGACTGCGAGCAGCAGGCTTTTCACCAACGACTTCATCTCCGTCATCTTCGTATCGGGTCGCATGATTCCTCCGTGGCCGAAAGGGCAGGCCTGACCGACCGTCCCTCCGACCGAGGCGGCGAAGTATCGCGAAGTATAACGCCCGGCGTGGGGCCAACAGGTGTAGCATCCCGCTCATACATGGCCGTGAAGCATCCTCGTTTACCGATTTTCCTTTGCGGAGGCACTCATGGATCACAAGGCGCGGAAAGAACGGAAGCGGCCCGTCCGGCTGTGTCGGATCGGGGTACTGCTTGCCACGGCGTGCTGGGTCATCGGGCCAGCGGAACCCGCCGCGGCCGGGCAGGTCTCGGTGCCCCGGTACAAGTGGATTGTCGAACGAGACGTCGACATTCCCATGCGGGACGGCGCCCGCCTCAAAGCGGATGTCTTTCGTCCGGAGTCCCCTGAACAATTTCCCATCATCATGGACATGACGGCGTACCAGAAAGACCTGCTCTGGGTCCCGCCGTCGGATCTGGAGGAGAAAGCAAGCCCCTCCATGAACTGGGAGACGGGGAATCCGGAGTGGTGGTGTCCACGGGGCTACATCCTGATTCGGGTGGACAGCCGCGGGACGGGAAAGTCGCCCGGCTTTGCGGAGCCGTGGCTGAAGCAGGAAGTCATCGATTTCTACGACGCGATCGAATGGGCGGGCGTGCAGCCGTGGAGCAACGGGAACGTCGGGCTCCTGGGGATCTCCTACATGGCGATGAATCAATGGTGGGTCGCCAGCCTCCAGCCGCCCCATCTCAAAGCGATCATTCCCTGGGAGGGGGCCGCAGATCTCTACCGCGACGCCGCGTACCACGGCGGGATATTCAACGACTTCATGCAGACGTGGTATCTGAATCTCATGTTCAATCACCTGCACGGCCCGGCGCAATCCTACAATCCCGATGCCCTGTCGCTGAACTGGATATGGGGCGTCATGCGGAACCGGCTGGACACGAGCTTCTATGACGGGGTGCGAGCGGAGTGGGACAGGATCGTCGTGCCGATGTACAGCGTGGGCAATTGGAGCCACACCATGCTCCATCTGCGCGGCAACACGGAAGCCTTCGTCCGGGCCGCCTCGATGAACAAGAAGCTGCGGATTCATTCGGGCACCCATTACCACCCCTTCTACTCGGACGAGGGCAAGGCGGACCAGTTGCGCTTCTTCGATCAGTGGCTGAAGGGCATCGACACAGGGATCATGTCCGAGCCGGCCGTCAAAGCCTGCGTCCGTACGGACGCGAACTCGTGCGAATGGCGCTACAACAGGCAGTGGCCGTTTGACAACACACAGTGGACCAGGTTCTATCTGGGCTCGCCCGGCGCCGGCGCCGCCAGTGTCCCCGGCGCGTTGACCGGGAGTGCGCCGGCGGCCGAAGGCGTGTCCACCTATGCGAGCCAGGGTGCGTATCGGGGTGCGCCATCCCCGCCTGGCGTTTCCTTCGTCACGGACGCGCTGCCCGAGGACATGGAAGTGATCGGTCCGGTCAACCTGGTGATGTGGGTCTCGTCCACCACCGACGACATGCACATCTTCGCCACCGTGCGGAACATCGGCCCGGATGGCAGGGAAGTCACGTATTCGCCCATCACCCCAGGTTCGACTCGCGTGCCCGCTGCGGTCGGTTGGCTCAAGGTGTCTCACCGGAAACTGGATCCCACGCTGTCGACTCCCTTTCGGCCGTACCACAGCCACGACGAAGAGCAGAGATTGAAGCCGGGCGAGGTCGTCAAGGTGGAAGTCGAAGTGTGGCCGACGGGGACCGTCTTCAAGAAAGGACACCGAATCAGGCTGGATATTCGACCAACGGGCCCCGGATATCGGTTCTTCGCTGCCGAAAGCCTGCGGTCGGAAACCAACAGCATTTACACCGGGGGCGACCGCGCGTCGTATCTGATGCTTCCCGTGATTCCGAGGGCCGTGGAGCGGACCTCGCGCTGACGGAGAAGCACACTCCCCCTTGACACCCGGTTGCCACGGGCAGATCATCCGCGCGGCTTTCATCGGAGTCCGGTTTTCACGAGGGGAAATGCGATGAGACTCAGGACCTTTCTCGTGAGCGCGGCCCTGCTGGCGCTGTCCGTGGCCGGAGACGCGCAGACCCCCGCCGAGCCACCGTCGCCGCTGCGCACGCTGCGGCCCGTCAAGTCCTTCGTCACGGTGACCGACCAGACGATTCGGGCGCCAAAGCCCGACGACTGGGTCTTCTACCGCGGCAACTACCAGGCGTGGGGCTGGAGCGCCCTCGACCGGATCAACAAGGGCAATGTCCGCGGCCTCCAGCTCGTGTGGTCGCGCCCGATGGGGCCGGGCACCAACCAGGCGACGCCGCTCGTCTACGGCGGCGTCATGTACCTGGGTCACCCCGGTGACGTGTTTCAGGCCATCGACGCCGCGAGCGGCGATCTGCTGTGGGAGTACCGGCATCCGCTGCCGCCGGTGGCGTCCCTGCGGAACGGGCTCGGGCAGCGCAAGCGCGCCATCGCGCTCTACGGCGACAACATCTACACCGTGACGTGGGACAACCACGTGCTCGCGCTCGACGCGCGCACCGGCGCCAAGGTCTGGGAGACCGATCGCGGCGGCGAGCTCAATGTGAGCAACTCGAGCGGGCCGATCGTCGCCAACGGAGTCGTCGTCGCCGGCAGCACGTGCCAGTACGCGGGGTTCGGCTGCTACGTCACCGGGCACGACGCCCGCACCGGCAAGGAGCTCTGGCGCAACACGATGATTCCGCGTCCGGGCGAGCCGGGCGACGAGACCTGGGCCGGCTCGCCGTACGAGAGCCGCTGGATGACCGGCGTATGGGGCCACCTGACGTACGACCCCGAGCTCGATCTCGTCTACTACGGCTCGAGCGGCGTCGGCCCGGCGTCGGAGGCGCAGCGCAAGATGCCGGGCGCGACGATGGCCGGCACCAACACGCGCTTCGCGGTGCGGCCGAAGACCGGCGAGGTCGTCTGGAAGCATCAGGTCCTGCCGCGCGACAACTGGGACCAGGAATGCACGTTCGAAATGATGACGATGACGACGCCGGTCAATCCCGACGCGTCGGTGATGCTGGCGGTCAACCCGGCCGCGCGCGGGAAGCCGCGCAAGACGCTGACGGGCGTGCCGTGCAAGACCGGCATCGCCTGGAGCTTCGACGCGGCCACGGGCGAGTTCCTCTGGGCACGCGCGACGAACGAGCAGAACATCGTGGCCCGCATCGACGGCAAGGGGCTCGTCACGGTGAACGAGGACGTGGTGCTCAAGGAGATCGGCAAGACGTACCACGTGTGCCCGACCTACAACGGCGGCCGCGACTGGCCGTACGGCGCGTACAACCCGCGGTCGAACGTGATGTACGTGCAGCTGGCGAATGTCTGCATCGATTCGACGGCGCGCGCCGACCGCGGGCCGCAGCCGCAGTTCGTCTACAACACGACGAACGTCGGCAAGTTCTCGAGCGGCAAGGACAAGGTGGGCCGCATCGACGCCATCTCGGTCGAGACCGGCCGAACGCTGTGGAGCTGGGAGACGCGCGTGTCGAACTACGCGCCGATCCTGGCGACGGCGGGCGGCCTGCTCTTCAACGGCTCGATGGACCGGTACCTGCGCGCGCTGGACGCCGACCGCGGCACGGTGCTGTGGCAGGTCCGGCTCCCCGCGCAGGTGGTCGGCTCGCCGATCACGTTCGCGGTGAACGGCCGTCAGTACGTCGCCGTCACCTCCGGCGGCGGGCCGATCGCGGCGACCCAGCTCGCCCCGACCCCCGACGCCGACACCGCCAGCGGCACCAACGCGGTGTACGTCTTCGCGCTGCCGCAGTAATCGAGGAGGCTCACATGAGGACGTCGAGAGTCGGTGCGCTGACCTGCGCCCTTGCGTTGGTGGCGGTTGTCCTGTGGCCGGCCGACGCGCGCGCCCAGGCGAAAACCGCGGCGGCGATGCTCCAGGCGGCCAACGCCTTCCTCGCGTCGCTCACGCCGGACCAGCGCGCGAAGGCCTCGCTGAGCTTCGACGATCCGGAGCGGTTCGTCTGGCAGGAAGCGCCGGGCATCCGCTCCGGCGTGGTCCTCAGAGACCTGAACGAGGCGCAGCGGAAGCTCGCGATCGAGCTGCTGCGCACCGGCGTCGGCGAGGGCGGCTCCCGGCGGATCCAGATGAGCATGGCGCGCGAGCCGGTCCCGAGTGCGCTGCAGCAGACGCCGCAGGGACAGGCGCTCCGCGCTCCGGATCTCTTCTACATCACGATCTTCGGGACGCCCTCGGCGACGACCCCGTGGGCGTGGACGCTCGAGGGACACCACATCTCGACCCACTTCACGATTCGCGGCACGCAGGTATCGACCGCGCCGATGTTTCTCGGGTCGCAGCCGAACGATCTGCCCGCCGCGAAGCTGACGGGGGCGGCATCCGCGGCGGCCGAGAAGATCCCGGCCGCGCTGGCCGGACGGATCCTCGCGGACGAGGAAGACAAGGCGCGCGCGATGGTGCAGGCGCTCGACGCGAAGCAGCGCGGGATGGCGGTGTTCGATCGGAGCGAGAAGCGCGATGCCGACATGATCTCCGGCATCAACACGCGCCGCGTGGCGCCGCTCGGATCGCCGGGCGTGTTCGCGCGGCAGATGACGGCGCAGCAGAAGACGCTGCTCGTGGCGCTCGTCGAGGTGTATCTGAGCCGGTTCCCGGCCGACGTCGCCGCCGACCGCCGCCGTCGACTCCTCGAGGGCGCCGCGCTCGACGAGATCTCGTTCCAGTGGGCGGGCAGTACCGATGCGGGGCGGGCACACGCCTACATCGTGCAGGGTCCGGCCTTTCTGGCTGAGTACGCCCAGAACCGCAACGACGCCGTCGGACACGTCCACACCGTGTGGCGCGAGTTCAGCGGCGACTTCGGCGGCGATTTCCTCGGCACGCGGTAGTCGGCCCGCGTGCGCCGTCGCGTGCTGGACCGGTTCTTGAATCCGCGTCCGTAGTGGCCGCCTATCCTTCGCAGTACGAATCCGACATCGTCGCGCGCGACGGATCGACCCTTCGCCTTCGTCCAGTACGGCCTGACGACGGCGACGCGCTGAGAGCGCTCTACAGCCGGCTGTCGTCCGAAAGCCTCTACTTCCGCTTCCACGGCATGCGCGCGACCATCGAGACGGAGGTGTCGCGGCTGCTCGGCGCCGACTACGAGAGCGAATTCGCGCTCGTGGCCGAAGCTGGCGGCCGCCTGAGCGGGGTGGCGACGTATCTGCGCGATCCGCGGTCCGTCGATCGCGCGGAGGTGGCGTTCACGATCGCCGATGCGCTGCAGGGGCGAGGCGTCGGCACCCGCATGCTCGAGATACTCGCGGCCGTCGCCCGCGATCACGGCATCCGGTGGTTCGACGCGTATGTCCTCCATGAGAACGATCGGATGATGCGCGTCTTCCTCGACTCCGGCTTCGAGGTCGAACGGCGGCTCGACAGCGGCGTCTTTCACGTCTCGGTTCCGCTCGCACTGACGGCGACCTACGAAGCGCGCGCGGCGGAGCGGTCGCGGTGGGCCGCGACCGCATCGATGAAGAGCTTCTTCGAGCCGCGGACCGTGGTCGTGATCGGCGCAAGCCGCACGCGCGGCAAGATTGGTTCGGAGATTCTGCACAATCTCGTCGACGGCGGTTTCACGGGCCGGCTCCTGGCGGTCCATCCATCCGCCGCGTCGATCGACGGCGTGCCGGCAGTCGCACACGTCACGGCCGTGCCGGATCCCGTCGACCTGGCGGTCATCTGCGTGCCCTGTGCGCAGGTGAGTCGCGTGGTCGACGACTGCATCGCGAAAGGCGTGCGTGCCCTCGTGATCATCAGCGCGGGGTTCGCCGAGACCGGCGCGGCCGGGCGCGCGCTCGAAATGGAGATCCTGCAGAAGGTCCGCACGGCCGGCATGCGCATGATCGGCCCCAATTGCATGGGGATCATCAACACCGATCCCGGCGTCCGCCTGAACGCGACCTTCTCGCCTGTGACGCCGGTCGAGGGGCGCATCGCGTTTTCCACCCAGAGCGGCGCGCTGGGCCTCGCGATTCTCGACTACGTGCGTCAGCTGAACCTCGGCATCTCGACGTTCGTCTCCGTCGGCAACAAGGCAGACGTCTCCGGCAACGATCTCATCCAGTACTGGGCCGACGATCCGCGCACCGACGTGATCCTGCTGTACCTGGAAAGCTTCGGGAACCCGCGGCGGTTCGCGCAGATCGCGCGGCGCGTGGGCGAGAAGAAGCCGATCGTCGCCGTCAAGTCGGGCAGGTCTCGTGCCGGCGCGCGCGCCGCCTCCTCGCATACCGGCGCGCTGGCGGCGAGCGACGCGGTGGTCGATGCGCTGTTCCGCCAGGCCGGCGTGATCCGCACCACCACGATCGAGGAGCTGTTCGACGTGGGTGCGCTCCTCGCGCGTCAGCCGCTGCCGGCGGGCCCGCGCGTGGCGGTGCTCTCGAACGCGGGCGGCCCCGCGATTCTCGCCGCCGACGCCTGCGAGGCGCAGCGCCTGGAGCTGCCGCCGCTCGCCCCGGCGACCGCGGCGGCCCTTCGTGAGTGTCTTCCGCGTGAGGCGAGCGTCGGCAACCCGGTCGACATGCTGGCCTCGGCCACTCCGGATCAGTACGAGCGCGCCACGCGGCTGCTGCTGGCCGACGCGACCGTCGACAGCCTGCTCGTCATCTTCATTCCGCCGCTCGTGACGAAATCCGACCAGGTGGCGCGTGCGATTGCGGCCGGGGCAGCCGGATCGCACAAGCCGGTGCTCGCCAACTTCATCAGCACGCGCGGCGCCCCGCCCGAGCTCGCGCCGATTCCCTCCTATGTCTTTCCGGAGGCGGCCGTGACCGCGCTCGCACGCGCCACCGGATACGGCGCCTGGCGCCGGCGGCCGAAGGGGTCGATCCCGCCGCTCGATCGGCTGCGGCCCGACCGCATCCGCGCGATTGCGGAAGCCAAGCTCGCGCAAGGGGGCGGATGGCTCACGCCCGAGGACGCACAGGCGCTGGTTGGCGCCGTGGGCATCGCGACCGCCGCGGCGCGGATGGCGGCGAGCGAGGAAGCGGCCGCCGCGACGGCGCGCGAGATCGGCTATCCGGTCGTGTTGAAAGCCGCGGGCCCGGAGATCGTACACAAGACGGAGATCGGCGGCGTCATCCTCGACGTCCGCGACGAGTCGTCGCTTCGTGACGCGTGGCACACGCTCAGGGCACGCGCGGGCGAGGCGATGACGGCGGCGCTCGTCCAGCGCATGGTGCAGGGCGGGGTCGAGCTCCTCATCGGCGCGGTGCTCGACCCGACCTTCGGGCCGCTCGTCGCCTGCGGCAGCGGTGGCGTGCTCGTCGATCTGCTCGGCGACACGACGTTCCGGCTGCACCCGCTCACCGATCTCGACGCGGTGGAGATGGTGGAATCGCTGAAGAGCGCCCGGCTGCTGCGGGGGTATCGCGGCCACCCGCCGGCCGACGAACGCGCGGTCGTCGACGCCCTGCTGCGCGTATCGGCGCTCCTCGACATGTGCCCAGAGATTCAGGAGCTCGACATCAACCCCTTCACCGTGCTCGAGCAGGGCGGCGTGGCGCTGGATGTGCGGGTGCGGATCAGCCGCCGCGACGCGCCGCCGCCGTCGCGGCGGATTGCCTACTGACGTGGCCTAGTCTGCGGTTCCGCTGAGGTCACTCCCGGACGGTGACGCAATCCAGCACGGCCGCCTGTCCCCCCTTGACCGCTTCCAGTGCCCGCCGCAGGGCTGCCGGCATCACCGCCGGGTCGGTGACCTTCTCACCGTAGGCACCCATGGCTTGTGGGCGATCCCGGCGAAGTTGGGCGACGGCTTGAGAGCACAACCGTTGTAGCCGGACTTCGCGGCGTAGCTGTTCCCCCCGCCGTATCGAGCCAGGCCGTTCTCCACCGCCCGATACGTGTTGTTGTTGCTGACGATGTGCAGGGTCGGCACGTGGTACATCCTCGATACCATCAGGCACGATATCGGGTCCGAGAAAATGGTGCAGCCGTCCCCGCTGGCGGAAATGACCGTCTTCTCGGGGGCGGCCATCTTGATGCCGATCGCCCTAGGCCACGCGCCGCCCAGGCTGGCGCCGCACAGTTGAAAGAGATGGCCCGGCGGCGTCCGATCGTACTGTTGTCCCACCCCTCCGATGTCCCACGTGATCACGGTATCCTCGTCGGCCACCTGATTGACGCACTCGTTGATCCAGACCGTCGACAGCGGAAACTCCGTCCTGGCTCTTCGGATGCGTGCGGCGGCGCTCTCGTCGGCCGTCGCCTTGGCGGCAACGAGAGCCGCCCTCCGCTCCGCGAAGACCGTCCTGCGTCTGGCGGTAATGAACTCGTCGCACATTTGGTTCAGCACGGGTAGCGCCAGCGCAGAGTTGCACGTGATCGGGAGATGTGTCGGGTGGCCCTGGAACGGGAATCGCTGCAGCATCGGGTCGGTGTCGAGCCTGATGATCTTCGCCGTCCTGGGGGGATCGGTGATCCAGGGCGTCGGGTGATCGATGACCAGAATGACATCCCGCTTGCCAAGGTTGGCGAAGGAACGCGACCAATGGTTCTTCGGGAGGTTGACGAACCTGTCGGTGGACGCCACCGGCAAGGCAAGCTTCTCGGCCAACGCCACCAGCGATGCCACGGCCTCGCGATGCCTGCCCATGTGCCCGACGATGACCAACGGGTTTTCGGCCTGGACCAGGAGCCTGGCGGCCTCGCGCAGCGCTGCCGAATCGCCCTGCGCGCCCGTGGCTGGAGCGAAGTCGGCTGCCCGGTACAGCAGCCCGCCGTTCAACGGTGCTTCGGCGACTTCCATGGGGTACGTGACATAGGCGACGCCGCAAGGCTCCGAAGCAGCCATTCGATAGGCGCTGTTGATAATGAGCGCCGCATTTTCGACCCTCTTGATCTCATAGTCCCACTTGATGTACGGCCGAATCAGGTCGGCCTGGTTGGGAACTTCCTGCAAGTACTGGATGCCACCGCGCTGGCTATATCCCAACTCTCCTTTGGTCGTCTGTCCCGGAATGCCAGCCATGACGACGAGGCCGGCGTTGGCGCGAAACGCCTCGTCCCACGCCCCGCCGGCGTTGATGGTGCCGAGGGCAACGTGCAGCACCGTGAGCTGGGGCCGGCGCGTCCACTGGAAGTAGCCCAGTTGCAGGTAGAGCGCCGTGGCTTCATAGGTAGCCGTCACGAGGTCGGGCGTGGGGCGTCCCAGCGCCTTGAACTTGGCCACCATCTCTATGAAGTGGTAGTTGTCCGTCCCGCCATTGATGAAGATCTTCTCGACGCCGTTGGCCGCTATCGCGTGGAGCATGAGCTCGGCGCCGTCGCTGGCCTCGACGACCATGGCGTATTCCGGGACGACCGCCGGGCGAGGGGGGGCGTCCTGCTGTGGGGCGCCTCCGGGAGGTGCGGTCGGGGCGGCAGCGACAGAGAGAGGCAGTGTTGCCGCCGTGGCGGAACTGGCCGCCGCTTTCAAGAACGTGCGCCGATCCAGTTCTTGATCCATGTCAGTTCGTCGATGACAGTGCCACCGCGGCCGCTTCAGCCTTGATCTTCCGCCCGTCCGACTCGGTCAGCCAGCGTTCCCGGACGAGCCGATCGACCGACTCGGCAACCCGCGCAGCGTACTTCTGTGGCGTGCCGTACAGGGCGTTGAGCCGCATCCAGTTGAACGGCTCGGCGCGGCCGAGCTCGGGACAGAACGTCTCGCCTTTCGACGTCGTGTGATACGTGGCAATCGGAACGTCCACGTAGGGCGTGCGGACGCCGCCGAGCGCGTTGCCGACCTGGTCGCGGACGACGCGCGCCTGCGGCGTGCCGCCGTTCTCCACCCGGATGCGCTCCGCCCGGGGAGGCGCCACGCCGTCGCGAATCCACCGCGTCAGGTTGGCGTAGGCGGCGTCGAGCACAGAGGTGTTGATGGGCGTCTTCATCAGCAGCATCTCGGGCTCGCACTGGTTGTGAAACGGCCACGAGGCGAGATACGGGTACGCGCTGCCGATCTTCTTGAGATCGGCGACCGACGGCTGGAAGGGATAGAACCACCCGTCGGCATGAGACCCGCCCGCGACCTCGTACAGACGGTAGCGGTCGCCAGGCGCGTCGCTGTCGTCCCGCCGGAACCGATACAAGGTGACCACATCGGTTTCCGGGACGATGCGAATGAGCGTGCCGATGCTGAATGTAGCCGTCATAGACGGGGCGGCCGTTCGCCAGTCTCGCGTGCGGATGAATCGCCGCCATGTAGGTGGCCATGATGCCGTCGTAGCCGGTCATGTAGAGACGCTGAACGTTGAAGCCCGCGAGCGGTCCACCGGACCGGGCGGCCTTCAGCAGCGCGCCGACCTGGCTGAGGATGTCCCACTGCAGCCCGTCCTCGAACGTCGATGTCTGTGGCGGGCCGCCGCCTCGTCCGACGATGCACGCTTCGTCCGGCGTGGGGTTCACCATGGAAAGCGGCGCGTACCGGGCGGGGTTGAACGCCTTCAGCCCTTCGAGGTTCGGCTGTGCCAGGGTGAGCACGACGAAGACGTCGCCGTTCTCGATGAAGGAGTCGTGCGAGACGCCCCACGTGAAGTTGAAGTCGAAGCGCCGCGCGCTGTTGGCTATCTCGACAACCGCGTTGCCGCTGAACCGCCGCGGATCGGCGGGCCGCCGCACCAGAATCCGGGTCGTGTACGGCGCGTTCGGGGTCCGAACGGTCAGCCGGCCGTCGGCAGGCCACTCGTACACGTTGGCGCGGCCGCTGACGAAGAATTCCTCCTCCATGTAGCCGAGTGTGGGCAGGTCGAGCACGTCCTGGAGCTTGTCCGACGACATGAGCGGATATGAATCCGCCGTGACGGCAACAGGACCGGTGACAGCAGGGACCGGCGTCGGCGTCGCCGGCCCCTGAGCGGCGGCCCGCAGCGTTCCAGACACGACGAGGAGCAGGACCACGACTATCCACCGTCCGCCATCCACCATCCGTGTCATGGTCTCCTCCCTTTCCTTTCCCGCCGACGCCATGCGCCAAGGTCAGCGCCGCAGATCGACTTCTCTCATCCGAGCGTCGAGGACGAGGCCTACCGTGTGGCCGGTGCAGGCGGCTCGGCCGCCGCGTCGTACACCACCCGGCCGCCCAGCATCGTCAACACCGGCTTGATGTCCTTGATCTGATCGGCCGGCACGGTGAGATAGTCGCGGTCGATGACCACGAGGTCCGCAAGCCTGCCGCTCTGGATGGAGCCCAGGTCGTTCTCGCGGAACAAGATGTAGGCGTTGCTCCGCGTGTGTGCAATCAGGGCAGCCTCGCGGCTGACCGGATGAGTGTTGACAACGGTGCCGCCAACCATCTTGCCGGTGACCGCCCAGTACAGCGTCTGGAAGGGGCGGTATTGATTGACTTCGAACGCGTCGGTCCCCAGCCCCCACACGATGCCGCTGTCCTCTATCTCCCTCAACAGGGGCATGGCAAACGCCTTGTCTCCATGGACCCGGTGCAGCAAGCCGCCGGTGGTCATCTCCCTCGGGTGCACGCCGACGATCAGGTTGAGCCTCTTCATGCGTTCGATCTGCGGCACGGTCACGCCTTCCATGTGCATCAACATCCAGCGGAGGGCCCTCACGGAGATTCCCTGCCGGTTGAGCTTCTCGAGCTGCTGGAGCCGTCCTTCAACCGCCTCTTCTGTCTGCGTGTGGATGAGGGCCTGGATGCCCGCTCTTGCCACTTCGCCGGCGAAGCGGCCCCACAGGTCCCACGATTCCTGCGGCACCGGCTGCTGGGTCGCCGAATACAGATCGTCGGCTCCTCCGCCCGGGAAGTTCTCGCCCCAGTTCGTGTGGTCGATCCATTCGTCGCCGTCGTGATACTTCAGCGTCGGAATGAGGGCGAGCTGCTTCTCCACCGCGCCCGTGCCGCGTCCGGCAGGCGCCGTGCGGAAGCAGAAGAACCGCATCCGCTTGAGCTCCCGGTGCAGCTCTTCGAACTGGCACGCGCCGCCGGAGGCCGTCAGACCGGCCTTGTTGAGATCGTGGAGCATGGCGATGCTGCTCGCGCGAATCACTTCTTCGGGAAGGTTGGCGCGCTGCCCGTTCGGGGCATCGAGGAAGTTGGCGGCGTCCCTCACTCGTCCGGCCCCCCCTGGGGCGATGACGCCCGTGGGCCGTCCGCCGGCGTCGCGCATGATCCACGGCTGGTTCATCCTGTCGAGCCCGATGGCCTCGATCGCCTTGCTGTTGATGAAGGCCTCCGCGCGGCTGGCCTGCAGGAAGACCGGGTTGTTGGGGGAGTACTTGTCCAGTTCGCCGCGCGTGAACGGCCTCGTGTCTTCGGTGAACTGGTCGGGTGACCACCCGCCGAGGTTGTACACCCACTGCCCGGGACCGCTGGCCTCCGCCTTGGCGCGGATCATCTCGAGCGCCTGCCTGCGCGAGGTCACGCCGTCGAAGCGAAGCTCCAGCGTCCAGTACGCGCCCTCCTCCTGGAAGTGCGCGTGGTTGTCGATCAGGCCGGGAACGACGGTTGTCGATCAGGCCGGGAACGACGGCGCGGCCGCGGAGATCGATCCGCCGCGTGTTCGGTCCCGCGAGGCGGTTGACCTCCTGATTGGTCCCTACCCTAGCGAAGCGGTCACCTCGTACGGCCACCGCCTGCGCAATCGAGAACTGCGCGTCGACCGTAATGATCTTACCGTTCGTGAGGATGATGTCCGCCGGCGCCTGCTGCGCGCCTATGGAAATCGATATCGCGATGGGTCCCGCGACGAGCAGTGCGAAGAAGAGTAGTCTTTTCATGGAAGAGCCGCCTGGTTGCGTGCCACCATCGATTCCAGTCTTCTCGAGCGCTGTGCGGGGCAATTGCGCCGAATGGTGCGATGTGACGTTCACGTGTGTCAACGCGAGAATTCCCCCATCCGGTTTCACGGCACGCCGCGACGCTCGAGGCGGAAGTGTC